>NZ_JAKKFF010000446.1 GCF_022229015.1 Micromonospora foliorum | reverse complement strand
CAGCGCCGCGCTGGCCGGCTGGCTGCCCGACGGCGCGTCGATGGCGGTCACCGAGACCGACGAGCACGGGCAGGCCCTCCTGGTCGACGCGGCCACCGGGCACCGGCGGGTGCTCGCCCAGGGTGACCTGCTCACCCTCCTGGACGTGACCCCCGACGCCGGGGTGGCGCTGCTGCGTCGCGGCCCGCGCAACGCCCGGTGGCTGGAGCTGCTCGACGTGGCGACCGGCGAGCGGCGGCGACTGTTCCCGGACACCGGGCGGGGCAGCACCGACCAGGGTTGGTTCGGCCCGGACGGCACGAGCGTGCTGGCCCGCACCGACGCGTACTCCGAACTCGCCGCGCTGGTGCGGGTCGACCTGACCCGACCGCAGCAAACCCCGACCCGGCTCGCCGGGCGACCGGACGCCGAGCTGGAACACGTCACGCCCAGCGCGGACGGGCACCGCGGCGCGCTGCTGTGGAACACCTACGGCGGGCGCAGCGAGCTGAGCCTGATCGACTTCACCACCGGTGTGCAGCGGACCGTCACCGCCCCCGGCGAGGTGCTCGGCGACGCCGTCTTCGCCGCCGACGGCGGCCTGCTCTGCCTCACCGCCCAGGGGCCGGTGCAGCCTCGGGAGGTGTGGCTTGTCGACCCGTCGACCGGGGCGCCGCGCCCGCTGCGGCCGGACACCGGCGCCCCGCGTGCGGACGATGCGGGTGTCGCGCCGCAACTTGTCGACCTGCGCGCCCGCGACGGGCTGCCGCTGTCCGGCTGGCTCTACCGCCCGGCCGGGCCGGGCCCCTGGCCCACCGCGATCAGCCTGCACGGTGGCCCGGAGGCGCAGGAGCGTCCCGGCTACAACCCACTGTTCCAGGCCCTCGTGGCGCAGGGCGTCGCGGTCTTCGCGCCCAACGTCCGGGGTTCTTCCGGGTTCGGCCGCTCGTTCGTCGCCGCCGACAACCTCGCCGGTCGGTACGGCGCGATCGCCGACGTGGCGGCCTGCGCCGACCACCTCGTCGACGCCGGCATCGCCCGGCCCGGTCAGCTCGGCTGTCTGGGCCGCTCCTACGGCGGTTACCTGGTCCTCGCGGTGCTGGTGAACTTCCCGGGACTGTTCGCCGCCGGCGTCGCCGAGTGCGGCATCTCCGACTTCCGGACCTTCTTCGCCGGCACCGAGCCGTGGATCGCCGCCGCCGCCGTCAGCAAGTACGGCGACCCGCAGCGCGACGCCGACCTGCTGCGCGACCTCTCCCCGCTGACCCATATCGACCGGCTGGACGTGCCGGTGCTGCTGATCCACGGCGCCAACGACACAAACGTGCCGGCGGGCGAGTCCGTGCAGGTAGCCCAGGCCCTCGCCGCCCGGGGTATGCCGCACGGTCACCTGGTGCTCGCCGGGGAGGGGCACGACTTCCTGGCACGGGCCAACGCCGAGGCGGCCCGGACGGCCACCACCGACTGGTTGACCCGGCACCTCGCCGCGACCGCGACCGTCGTCGGCTGAGGCGTTATCCTGCGGCGGTGGAGGTCGCGGCGCAGGGCGAGCGGTTGGCCGCGGACCTGGGTCGCTGGCTGGCCGAGGTGACATTCGTCGACCTGGACACCGACGAGGTCACCGCGCGGGTGATCGACGCGGTGGTGCGGTGGGCCGAGGCCCAGGGCTGGCGGGTCTACCGGCGCGCGCCCAGCGTGCTGCCGTTGCCACCGCCACTCCAGGAGCGGCACTCCGTGCTCGACGTGGCGTGCGCCCGTCCCGACGGCCCGCCCGTGGTGGTGGAGGTCGACCACACCGACCGGGCCCGTACGGTGCAGAAGTTGCGCGCGGAGGCGGACGCCGGCCGGATCCCGATCTGGGTGCGGTGGGGTGTCGGGCGTTTCACCGTGCCGCCACCGCCGGTGCGGATGGTGACCGTCGAGGTGACCCGGCGGGCCGGGCCGGCCGGGCGCGGGCGTCTGCACAGCCGCGTCGGTGACCGCCCCGCCCCGGCACACTCGACCGGCGCCGGCACGGTGACCCCGCAGGCGTTGCCGATCCCGTTGACCGACCAGGCCCCGGGCCCGGCCGACGGCCTGGGTAAGGGCATCTGAAGCGAATCGTAAGCGGGTGCCGGCAGAGTTCTGGGTGTCACCGGAGAGCACGACAGACACCCAGGAGATCCCGATGCGCAAGCTCGTCAACTCGACCTACATCACCCTCGACGGCGTCATCGACAACCCGATGTGGACCGCTCCGTACTTCGACGAGGAGGCCGCCGGCTTCGCCGGGGCGCAGACCGAGGAGGCCGACGCGATGCTGATGGGCCGGGCCACCTACGACGGCATGTCCGCCGCCTGGCCGAACATGGACGAGAGCGACCCGACCACCGGCGCCGCGTACTTCAACAACGTCAAGAAGTACGTCGCCTCGACCACCCTGACCAACCCCACCTGGAACAACACGGAGGTGCTCCAGGGCGATCTGGTCGAGGCGGTCACCGCGCTCAAGGCCCAGGAGGGCAAGAACATCATCCAGTACGGCTTCGGTTCGGTCACCGCCCAGCTGATCCGGGCGGGCCTGGTGGACGAGGTCCGGTTCTGGATCCACCCGGTGCTGGAGGGCGGCCCCAGCCTCACCGCGCCGCTGACCGACGTCAAGGCGTCGTTCGACCTGGTCGACACCCGGGTGCACAAGAGCGGCGTGATCATCGCCTCGTACCAGCCGAAGGTGACCCCCTGAGCACCGGTCAGAGCTGGGCCCGGGCCTCGCCCGGGCTCAGCTGCGCGCCCTCGGCGAGCAGCGCGTCGAAGCGTTCCGGCCCGAGTTCGGCCCGCAGTCGTGCGGTCACCCGGTCGGTGTCGTCGCGTTCGGCTGGCGCGGCGGGGGACTGCGTGGCGAGCCGGGCGGCGGCCGCGGCGCCACCACCCAACCAGGCGGCGGCCGCGAGGACCGCGATCACGAGGTCGGCCGCAAGCAGTGACCCGGTGGTCATGCCGGCTCTCCTTCCCGGGTGACCACCCGAGCCGCGCCGGCCGGCACCGGGACGGCAAGCTGCCGCGCCGCCCGGTGTACGCCGACCACGACGTGCACCGCGATGATTCCGTTGAGCGCGTGCAACCCACCGATGGTCAGGCCGAGCGGGGTGCTGACACCCGACGCGTCGGTGAACGCCTCGGCGAGCATGGCGATCAGCGGCTGGAGGACGACGAGGCCGATCGGCAGGACCGCCAGCCCGATGAGCTTCCCCGGCGCCTTCGCCAGCGCGGCGAACAGGGCGGTGAGCAGGGTGAGCACCGGGATGACCGCCATGCCGTTGACGCTGTGCAGCGCGTACGCGTCGTCGCCGGCGGGCCTCGTGAACCCGCCCACGGCGGCGAAGACGAACTGCAGGGCGAACGCGACGAGCAACACCGCGCTGATGATGACGAATGCCTTGCGCATGGGTTACCTCCTAGAGGTGCGCCGAGGCGAGGGCCCGGGCGACATGATCGGTGGCCGTGATCGCCCCGTACGCGACCAGCCGCACGAGGTCGGCGTCGGCGGGGTGGGAGAGCCGCCAGAGAGCGACGTCGCCCGGGCTGATCGCGCTGGGCGCGAACGCCGCCAGCAACGCGATCCGGGTCCCGATGCGGTCCCTGCCCGGTACGTCCCGGACCAGGTCGACGGCCCAGTCCGCGGGCCGGGCCGGGAACCGCCCGTCCTCCCAGCGCACGGTGGCCGTGACGGTCTGGCGCGCCACGTCGCCCAGCAGGTCCCCACCCCGGTTGGCGGCGTCCACCAACGACGCGTAGGCGACGCCCACCGGGCTGTCCCCCGCCCAGGCCGGTGCCGCCGTCGCGTCGGCGTCGAGGAGCGGGAGGCTCCGGCCGGGCTCCTTCGGCTCCCGGGCCGCCCTGGTGTAGAGCCGCCCCCCGACCGAGCGCACCAGTGGGGAGCGTTGCAGGCCACCGGGGAGCAGATCGGGGTCGAGCAACGCCGAGACGACCCGGTTGATGAAGTGGAAGGCGAGCAGGGTGCCGGTGATCTCCGGACGGTGCGGGCTGGTCCAGTCGGCGGCTCTGGGGCTGCGGCTCGCCTGTGCCCAGTCGACGAGCTGGGCGTGCCGCGGCTCGGGGGGCATCTCGCCCCGGGCGACGGCCTCGGCCAGCTTCGGTTCGCCCAGCGCGTGCAGCAGCAGCACGTGGGCGTCGACGCAGAACTGGCAGCGGTTGGCCCGGGACACCGCGGCCGCGACGAGTTCGCGGTCGACCCGGGGCGCGTCCCCGGCGAGCAGCGCCTCCCGCATCAGCGCCCAGGTCGCGGCCAGCACCTCCGGCACGGCCGAGAGCGCCTGGAAGGTCGGCAACGGCCCGAGAAAGTCGTCGCGCAACTGTTGGTAGACCGCCGCGGTGCGGCCGGTGGCCGCCCTCGTCGGCGTGGGGGTGAAGAAGCGGTATGTCATGGGCTCGATGCTTGTTCCGGCGGGCCGGGAAAGCGTCGTGCCGCCGCAGACACTTGCCCCGCCGCTCATACCGCGTCCGTGGTACGCCGCAGGTACCACGCGCGCGGGATGCTCCACTGACGACGGCCGCTCTACAGTGCGACCATGCGCCGCGACCTCCCGTACGCCCTCGGCGGTCTCGCCCTCGGCGTCCTCCTGCTCGGCAACGCCCTGCTCACCCCGGACGCCGCGCCGGTCGAGGTGCTCGACGTCGCCCTGGTCCTGGCCACGGTGGTGGCCCTGGCGGCGTGCCGGCGTCACCCGGTGGTGGCGCTGGGCGTGGTCACCGTCGCCATGCTGGCCGTTCACGTCCGGGTGCACCCCGGGGTGTCCGCCGCGTTCCCCGTCCTCTGCGCGGTCTACGTCAGCGCCTGGCAGGGACACCGGTGGGCCGCCGCCGTGGCCAGCCTCGCCTTCCTCGGTAGCTTCCTGGCCCGCGACATCTCGATGGCGCCGGCCGGTCGACCAGGCCAGCTGGTCGCCGAGCGGACGGCCCTGCTGCTCGGCTGGTTCGTGGCGGCCAACGTCGCCGGGCTCGTCGCGCGGCAGCGCCGGGCGTACCTGGAGCAGGTCGAGCAGCGGGCGATCGAGGCCGAACGCACCCGCGAGGAGATGGCGTTGCGGCGCGCCGGGGAGGAACGCCTGCGCATCGCCCGCGACCTGCACGACTCCCTGACCCACAGCATCTCGCTGATCAAGGTGCAGGCGGGGATCGCCGTGCACCTGGCCCGCAAGCACGGCGAGGAGCCGTCGGCCACGCTGTTGGCGATCCAGGAGGCCAGCGGCGCCGCGATGCGGGAACTCCGCACCACCCTCGACGTCCTACGCGCGCCCACCGACGTCGATCGGGTCGGGCTGGCCCGGGTGGACGAGCTGGCCGAGCGGACCCGGGCGGTCGGCGTACCGGTGCAGGTGACCGTCACCGGTCAGCGCTGGGACCTGCCCGACGAGGTCGACCAGGCCGGGTACCGGGTCATCCAGGAAGCGCTCACCAACGTGGCCCGCCACGCCGGCCCCGCGACCGCACACGTCCAGGTGCGGTACGCCCCGGCGGAGCTGACCGTCGCGGTCACCGACGACGGACAGGCGTCGCCGGCTGAGCCCCTGACCCCCGGCGTGGGCCTGCGCGGCATGCGGGAGCGGGTCAGCGCCCTGGGCGGCACGCTGCGGACCGCCGCGCACGACGACCACGGGTTCACCGTACGGGCCACCTTCCCGCTGGACGGCCCGCGATGACCGCCCGCCGCGGGGAGGGGACGGGATGATCCGGGTGCTGCTCGCCGACGACCAGGCGCTGATGCGAGCCGGCTTCCGGGCACTGCTCGACGCCGAGGACCACCTGGAGGTCGTCGGCGAGGCGACTGACGGCACGTCGGCCGTCCACCTGGCACGGTGTCTGCGCCCGGACGTCGTCCTGATGGATGTGCAGATGCCGGGCCTCGACGGCATCGAGGCCACCCGGCGCATCGCCGCGGATCCCGACCTCGCCGCGATCCGCGTTCTCATCCTCACCAACTACGGGCTCGACTCGTACGTCTTCGCCGCCCTCCGCGCGGGCGCCAGCGGCTTCCTCCTCAAGGACGCCGACCCCGCCGACCTGCTGCACGCCGTCGCCGTCGTCGCGCGCGGTGACGCGCTGCTCGCGCCGACCGTCACCCGCACGCTGATCAGTGAGTTCGTTGCCGGCCCACCGCCGGCCGTGCCGACGGCCGGACGCGACGTGCTGACCGCCCGGGAGCAGGAGATCGTCGAGCTGGTCGCCCGCGGGCTGACCAACGACGAGATCGCCGCGCGCATGGTGATCAGTCCGCTGACCGCCAAGACACACGTCAACCGGGCCATGACGAAGCTGCACTGCCGCGACCGGGCCCAGTTGGTCGTGTGGGCGTACGAGTCGGGGCTGATCACGCCGCGTCGACGGTGATCGCGGTCGCCGAGAGCACAGTCGATCAACCCCCTTGGGAACATGAGGCTGGGCCGACGCACTAGCATTGCCGCCGTCCGCGACGGCTCTGCTGAATCGAGGCGACATGCGTTGGCTCCGTCGATTGCTGGGCGGTAGGAAGGTCCAGCTCGACCCGGGACGCCAGCAGGCGCTGCTGCACGACGTCCAGTCCCGGTACGGCCCCCACGCGCGGATCCGGTTCACAGAGCAGGTCGAGGCGCTCACCGGTTCGCTCGACAGCGACGACGGCCTGGTGGTGGCGACCCGGATCGTGAGTCAGGTCGCCGACGAGGCCCACGTGGACCTTCGGGCCCAGGCCCAGGAGATCCACCGACGGACGGGCCGGCGACTGCTCGTGCACCGCCGCAACTACCGGCCGCTGTGGAAGGAGGCCGGCCCGGCCCTGCGCTGGCCGCTGTTCGCGTTGCCGTGCGGCTTCCACCCGTACGCGCAGGTGGCCGCCGCTATCACGGTGGTCGGCAACCGGGCGCCCCGGCTCGACCGGGTGATCGACCCGAACCCGCTGGTGACCCGCATGTTCGAGGTGCTCGACCTCACCACGTCCGGCTGGGAGTACGGCCGGGTGCGGGTGGACACCGACGCCGCCACCCTGGCCGATCGACTGATCGTCAGTGCCGGGAAGGTTCTCGCGGCCATGGACGACCCGCCGCGACTGCCGCCCGCGGTCCGTGAGCTGATGCGTCGCAACAACACCGTCGCGGTGCACGATCCGGCCGGTCCACGGGCGGTGGGTGGGATCAACCTGGGCGCGCGGATGCGGGAGGAGTTCCTGGTCTGAGCGCCCTCGGGCGCTTTTCCATTAGCCGGGGGTCTACACCGGGGCAACATGACCAGCGGCACGTTCACGATCCTCGAATTCGAGGGGGGAGCCGAGCCGTCGCTTATCTACTCCGACAGCCTCACAGGTGCGCTCTAGCTCGATAAGCCCGCCGAGGTCGCAACGTACGGAGAGGCGTGGGACATCATGGAGAACCCGGCGCTGACCGAAGCGCAGTCTCGCAAACTCATGGCATCGATCGCAGAGGAACTAACATGACCACGCTCAACTGGAAGACGAGCACCCGCAGCAACGAGGGGAACTGCGTCGAGGTTGCCACGCCAACCCCGACAGTCATGGTCCGGGACTCCAAGGACCGGCAGGGACCGGCGCTAGCGTTCAGCGCGGGTCAATGGGTTAACTTCGTCCAGGGGACCAAGGCAGGCAAGTTCGACGCCTGAGCAAGGGTGCCGGGTGCGGTCACTGACGGTCACCACACCCGGCTACCGCAAATGTCCGTCGACTTGTCGGGATCGGCGTCTCCTGGGCAGCCGCGCTGGTAACAGGGGGTCGTCATCTGGCACCGGCCCATCCGACGCCTGAGGACTGAACGGACGTAGCCCGGCCAGACCGCCAAGGATGACCGCTCTCTGGTCGGGCGTAGAGTCGCGCAGCGCCATCTCAGCCAGCGCTCGATCACGGTCCGCTTTGATTTTGACGCGCCACAGGCCAGTCAATGCCAAGACGGCAGTCGAAATCCCAGGAACCAATACCCAGAGCCCTGGATCGGTGAGCCCCACGACTCATGTCTCCTCACTCTGGTCGAGTGAGGCGCGCAGGTCTCAGCTCGACCAGTACGCAATGACTGGTGAAGCTGAGGTCCTGCACCGACTGGGCAAGATCTCAGGTGTGGCCGAGTGCCTTCAGAGGCACCCACGTATCGGTCTGATTAGCGTCAGATCTGCTGCAAAGTAATTTAGGCAGGCGTCCGTCGGCGACGCCCCCTCAAGGCTCCCAGCTTCCAGAATTAAGCAAATACAGGAAGCCAGGCTCTGCGCCCCACGGCCGGTGGCAACCGGCGGCGGGGCTTAGTCAGAGTACCCGACCGATGTAGCACGACGCCATCGCGAATGGCCTCTCAGGTCGCGTCACAGACAGAACGCGGCCCGGTGGTACGTGGGGGTGCCGGTTTTCGTGCGCCACACGACAGGACAACTGCGCGCAACCGCTTGCCCACCCGTCAAACACCGCTCGACCATGTGCTCATGGGGCCGGAGCGTCGTTTCATCCTCGGGGTCGACGTGGGCACCACCGCCGTGCGGGCGGGCGCGTTCGCGCTGGACGGCGCCGCCCGACACGTCCGGACGCGGGCGTACCCGCTGCTCCAACCGCTGCCCGGCTGGCAGGTACAGGACCCCGACGTGCTGGTAGCGGCCACCCTGGCGGCGGTGTCCGCGTGTGTCGCCGACACCGCTGGGGCGGAGGTCGTCGCCCTCGCGGTCAGCTCCCCCAGGTACGGCGTGATCGGGCTGGACACGACACTCAGCCCGGTGACGCCGCTGCTGACCGGGCGTGACACGCGATCCGCGGAGGTGGCCCGCGACCTGCGGGTTTCCGGCCAGAGCCGGGAGCTGCACCGGGTTACCGGCACACCCGTGCACCCGGGAAGCCCGCTCTGCAAACTCATGTGGTTCGCCCGCCACGAGCCGTACCTCTGCAGCGTGACACGGTGGTGGATCGGCCTGAAGGACTACCTGGTCCATCGGCTGACCGGGACGTTGGTGACCGAGCTGTCGTCGGCGTCCGGCACCGGCATGTTCGACGTCCATCGTCGGGTGTGGAGCGCGGGCGTACTCGACCTCGTCGGGGTGTCCGGCAGCCAACTGCCCCCGGTCCTGCCCACGACGGGCGTGTTGCGGCTCTCCTCGGCGGCCGGGCAGGCGGTCGGCCTGCCGTCCGGCACACCTGTCGTCGTGGGCGCGGGTGACGGTCCGTCGAGCAGCCTGGGCATGGCGGCGATCGACAGCACCGTCGCCGGTCTGACGCTCGCGGCCACCGGGGCCCTGCGGACGGTGGTCGCGGCGCCGCTCGTCGACCCGGCGGAGACCTTCTCCTGCGCTGCGCTGACCGAGGACGCCTGGGTGATCGGCGAGACGGTGAACAACGGCGGCAACGTTGTGCGGTGGACCGGTAGGGCGCTCGAACCCGGCCTTCGCCCGGCGTCCGATGACCAGCTCGCCGCGCCCGAACTCCTGGCTCTCGCCGAACGGGTCGCCCCGGGAAGCGACGGACTGGTGATGCTGCCCTATCTGCTGGCCGACCGGGCCGAGGAGGGAGAATCTGGCCCGCCGGGTGCGTACCTGGGGTTGCGCAGCGAGCACTCTCGCGGTCACCTGGTGCGGGCCGCCGTGGAGGGTGTCTGCCTCCAGCTCGGCGGCGTCCGTGACCGCCTCGCCGAGCTGACACCGGTCAGCAGCGTTCGCCTGGCCGGCGGCGCGTTCCGATCTCCGCTGTGGCGTGCGGTGATGGCCGCGGTTCTGGATTGCCCGGTGCGGGCGTCGGGTGCGGCCGACGACGTCGCCCTCGGCGCGGCCGCGCTCGGGCTCTTCGCGATCGGCCTGGCCCCCGATCTCCCCGGGGCCGTCGCCCAGCTCGACCCCGAGGGTGCCCGCACCGAGCCGATCACGGTCGACCCTGCCCTCGCCGCGGCGTACCGCGGCCTGCGGACGAAACTGCCCGCTCTCATCACGGTCGCGGGCCGGCTGGGTGAGATCCTCGACGAGGTGGCAGCCGGCCCGCGCATCGAGCGGCGGGCCGACGCGCTGCCGCGCGGCGTCATGCGCGGGTGACCGGGACGGTCGAGGCAGCGTCGGCCTCAGTGCTCCGGCTCGTCCTTGACCTGCGCCACGAGCTGGGTCGGGTTGACGTAGCGCAGCGCGACGACGAGCAGGACCAGCATCATCGAGGTGTAGATGACCGCCATGGCGTCGACCGACTGCTGGGCCCTGATCCCGGACGCGGACATCGAGTAGTAGAGCGCCACCACCAGGGTCTGCGAGTCGGGCCCCGCGGTCAGGAAGGTCAGCTCGAACATGCCCACGGTCCGCACCAGCACGAGGATCGCGGAGGCGAGGATGCCCGGCACGAGCAGCGGCGTGAGGACCCGGAGGAACACCGTCCGCAGGCCCGCGCCGCACATCCGCGCCGCGCTCTCGATCCGCGGGTCGATCTGCTCGATGAACGGGGTCATGGTCAGGATGACGAAGGGCACCGACGGTACGAGGTTGGCGAGCACCACCCCGGACATGTGCCCGGCCAGGCCGAACTTGTAGAGGACAGTCGCCAGCGGGATGCCGTACGTGATCGGGGGCATCAGGATGGGCAGCAGGAACACGAGGAAGATCAGCCGTTTGCCCGGGAACGAGCGCCGCGCGAGGGCGTAGGCAGCCGGCACGCCGATCACCAGCGAGAGGCCCACGACGAGGACCGAGACCTCCAGTGTCACGACGATGACCTGCAGGAGCGCGAACTCGTCCCAGGCCCGCGCGTACCAGCTGGTGGTGTAGCCGTCCGGGAGCCAGGTGTCGAACCACCGCCGGCCGAACGAGCTGACCAGCACGGACGCCACCACGCCCAGCAGGTTGAGGAAGAAGAAGATGACGACGCCCCACACGACCCAGGCGGCCGGGCGCGCGGCGATGCGCCGTCGCCGGTCGGTGGTGGTGGCGGGGGGCCGCGCCGGTGGCGCGTGCGTGGTCGTTGCCATCAGCCCTTGCCTCCGGTGGAGCCGGTGTAGAAACGGCTACGAGCGGCCAGCACCACCGCGATGATGACCAGCTCGACGAAGCCCATGATCATGGCGATCGCCGACGCGTACGGGTAGTCGTACTGCTCGTACGCCGCCTGGTAGGCGGCCAGGGAGATGACCCGGGTCTCACCGGCCGGGTTGCCGACCAGCACCGCCGACGGGAACACGCTGAACGCCAGCACGAACGTCAGGCAGAAGGTGGTGGCGAGACCGGGCATCAGCAGCGGCAGGGTGATCCGGGTGAAGCGGCGACGCCAGTCCGCGCCGAGCGTCGCGGCCGCCCGTTCCAGGGTCGGGTCGATGCCGGACAGGTACGAGAGCACCAGCAGGAACGCGAACGGAAAACCGGTGATCACCAGCGAGAAGAACACACCCCAGTAGTTGTGGGTCAGCCGCACCGGCTCGTCGACGAGGTTGCTGGCCAGCAGGATCCGGTTGAACCAGCCGGTCGGGCCGAGGAAGTTCAGCAACCCCTGTGCGGTGAGGACCGTGCCGAGCGTGATCGGCACGACCAGCAGCGTGGTGACCAGCCGCTTGCCCCGGAACCGGCCGCGCATCCGGTAGGCGATCGGCACCGCGGCGAGGACGTTCAGGAGCGCGGCGGGCAACGCGATCCGCAGCGTGATCCAGATCGTGCCGCGTTCGTAGGAGTCGGAGAAGAACCGGGCGTAGTCGCTGAACGGCCCACCTCTGGTCGGCTGGAACGAGAGCGTCAGCCCGTAGAAGAACGGGTAGAGGAACAGGGCGATGACGAAGACCAGGGCCGGGACCAGCAACCAGAGCTGACGGTCGACGCCCCGCTCGGCGAGCCGGTGCCGCCAGTGCGCCAGCGGCCTTCCGGGCCCGGCGCCGCTCACCGCGCCGCCCCCGAGGCGTCCGGTTGGCGGTCGGTCGCCGCCGACGCGTCGGCGGGATAGACGAGCAGCCGCTGCGGGTCGACGGCGAGCTTGACCTGGTCGCCCGCTGCGATCCGCTGCTCGGTCCGCAGGTGCAGCACCAGCCCGGTGTCGGTGCGGGCCTCGGCCGCCAACTCGCGGCCCTGGTACTCCACCACCTCGACGGTCGCCGACATGGCGTTGCGGGTCTCGCCGGGTCCGTCGACACGGATGTCCTCGGGGCGTACCGCGACCACCGCGTCCGCCCGGGTCTGGAGGCTCCCCACCACCTCGCCGAGCAGGCGGTGGCCGGACGACTCCACGGTGGCCCGGGCGCCGTCCACCTGCTCCACCTGCCCGCGCCACAGGTTGCGGTAGCCCATGAAGTCGGCGACGTGCCAGTTCGCCGGCCGGGTGTGCAGCTCGCGCGGGGAGCCGATCTGCTGCACCCGCCCCTCCCGCAGCACCACCAGCCGGTCGGCCAGGGAGAGCGCCTCCTCCTGGTCGTGGGTCACGTAGACGGTGGTGAGGCCCAGCGACTGGTGCAGCCTGCGGATCTCGGTCCGCATCTCCAGGCGCAGCTTGGCGTCGAGGTTGCTCAACGGCTCGTCCATCAACACCAGGGACGGCTCGAACACGACGGCGCGGGCGATGGCGACGCGCTGCTGCTGGCCGCCCGAGAGCTGGCCGGGCAGCTTGTCGACGTGGTCCTCCAGTCGCACCAGCCGCACCGCCTCCTCCGTGCGCCGGCGGGTCTCCTCCTTGGGCAGCCGCCGCATCCGCAGCCCGAAGGCGATGTTCGCCCGGACGGTGAGGTGCGGGAAGAGGGCGTAGCTCTGGAACACCATGCCGAAGCCGCGCCGCTCCGGTGGCAGCGTGTCGATGCGGCGCTCGTCCTGCCAGATGCTCCCCGCCGTCAACGGCAGCAGCCCGGCCAGGCAGTTCAACGCCGTCGACTTGCCGCAGCCGGACGGGCCGAGCAGGGCGATGAACTCCCCCGCCTCGATCGTCAGGTCCAGCTCGGTGAGCGCGGCCTGGCCGCCGAACCGGCGGGACACCCCGTCCAGCCGTAGCTGGGAGAAGGCGCTCATCCCTGCTTGACCTTCCCGCCGCCGATCTCGCGGTCCCAGCGGCTGAACGCCGCCACCAGGCTCTTCGCGTCGAGCGGGACCTCGGTCGGGTTACCGGCGATCAGCGCGTCGTACTCGGGGCGACCGAACTCCCGGATCGCGTCCTGACTCTTCTGCGGCGCCGAGGAGAGCTGGACCTCCTTGATCGCCGGGCCCGGGTAGAAGTAGCCCTCGTCGTACGCCTTCGCCTGCTGCTCGGGAGTGAGCATGAACGCCAGCAGGGCCAGCACCGCGGCCTGGGTGTCGGTCGACACGCCCTTGGGCATGACGGCGTAGTGCGCGTCGGTGACCCAGTGGAAGCCGTCGATCGGGGTGATCCTGGCCTCCTTGGGCACCGTGCCGAGCACCCGCGGGTTGATGTCCCAACCGGTCGTGCTGACGATCAGGTGCGCGGTGCCGTTGGCCAGGTTCTTCATCGTCTCGGTGGTGCCGGACGGGTAGTAGTCGACGTACTGGCCCAACTCCTTGAGGAAGGCCCACGTCTTGTCCCATCCGGCGGTGGGGTCCTTGGGGTTCGAGTCGCCGAGGATGTAGGGCAGGCCCATCAGGAAGGTCCGGCCCGGGCCGGAGTTGGCCGGGCGGGCGTACTGGAACTTCCTGGGGTTGGCTCTGGCCCAGGCGAGCAGCGCGTCGGCACTGGTGGGCGGCGTCGCGAGGCGGGACGGCAGATATTCGAGCAGCGGACCGGACGGGTAGTAGGTGACGGTGACGCCCGCGTTGCCGGCCAGCTTCTGCATCGCGGCGGCCGGCTCCAGGTAGTTGCCCATTCCGCCGAGGCGGTCCTGGAAGGTGGGCAACACGTCGATCCAGAGCCCCTGCTCGATCCCGGCGGCCAGGCCGTCGACGCCGGTCAGCACGAGGCCGATGTCCACCCGGTCCGCCCCCTGCTGGGCCTTGATCTTTCCGGCCAGCTCGGGCGCCGGTGCCTTCGAGTAGGTCACCCGGGAGATCACGCCGGGGTTCTTCGACACGAACTCGTCGATCATGCCCTGGGTCAGCTGCAGGTTGCCCGCCACGTCGAGGACGTTGAGCGTGACCGCCTTGCCGGGACGCTGTGGCACCTCGCCGGTGGTGTCGCCCGTGGTGTCACCGGGAGCCTCGGGCGCCCCGCACCCGACCGCGCCCACCAGGAGCGACGATGCCGTGACCAGGAGAGCGCCGCGCCGCGTCATACCCATGAGCCGTTCCCTCCGCCAGGTGTCATCCCTGGTGATTGAGACAGCCGGTGCACGGCGGTGGCAATGGGTTGCCATGTATTGCCTCGCGCGAATGCGATCGGGCGGCCGGATTGTTGCGGGGGCATTGCCGAGTATTCACGGCCGCCATAGCATGATCACGGCGCGTAGCCGGGAGGAGCATGCAGATGCCCGACCACACCAGGCCGCCCGGAAAGAGAGTCACGATCTACGACGTCGCCCTGGAGGCCGACGTCTCACCGTCCACGGTGTCCCGTGCCTTCTCCCGCCCGAGTCGCGTCAACTCCGAGACCGCCGAACGGATCCGGCAGGTCGCCGAGCGGTTGGGCTACCGGACCAACCCGCTCGCCCGCGCCCTCACCACGTCCCGCACGCAGATGATCGCGCTGGTCATCGCCGACATCACCAACCCGGTGTACGCGGAGATCGTGCGCGGTGCGCAGGAGGCGGCGACCGACGGCGAGTACACCACAGTGCTGATCGACGCCCAGGAGTCCGACCGGCTGGAACGGGCGGCGGTCGAACGCACCATGTCGACGGTCGACGGCATCGTGCTGGCCAGCAGCCGGATGTCCGACTCGGCCATCCGGATGGTCGCCAAGCAGCGGCCGGTGGTGGTCCTCAACCGCGCTCTCGCCGACGTGCCCTGCGTCGTCACGGACAACCCCCGTGGGGTGCGGCGGGCCGCCGAGCACCTCGGCGAGCTGGGGCACGACCACATCACCTACGTCGCGGGGCCACAGGCGTCCTGGCCCAACGGCGTGCGCTGGCGGTCGCTGCTCGAAGCGGGCATGGAGCTGGAGATCAAGGTTCGCCAGATCGGGCCGTTCAGTCCCACCATGGCGGGCGGTGAGCGGGCCGCGCAGGAGCTGTGCGCGCGGCCCGCGACAGCGGTCCTCGCCTTCAACGACCAGATGGCCATCGGGATCATCCGCGGCCTCAGCCGGATGGGCGTCAACGTTCCGGGCGACGTCAGCGTCGTGGGCTTCGACAACATCCTTGCCGCCGACATCGTCACGCCCGGGCTCACCACCGTCGCGGCACCGCTCTACGCGGAGGGCTCGGCCGCCACCCGGCACCTGCTCACGATGATCGGAGGGGCGCCCGGGCACACTGGCCCGCCGATGGTGCTGCCGGTCCGCCTCGTGGTCCGCGACTCGACCGCGGCGCGCAACCCGAGACCCGGTCGGGCCCGACCACCGTGGGTACGGCAGCGGCCCGTTCCCGGCCCGGCGGCCCACCTGCCGTGAGGGTCGCACGGCCCCGCGACAAGAAACGACAACTCGTTGCCGAGGCGGAGCCGCCCCGGACAGGATCGACGCACATCCATCCATCGACGTCGTCGCGCTCGTGGGACGGGCCGAACGGCGTCCCCAGCGGACGAACGAGGAGATGGCGATGAACCGAGCTTCGGTGCCCCGGCTACGGCGAACGCTCGTCGTGCTGGGCACGGCACTCGCCACCGTCGCGGCCACCCTCACGGTCGCCACCACCACGCCGGTCGCCGCGGCCCCGTCACCGGACGACTACAACGGCTCCGACCTGTGGCTGCGGTACGTGCCAGTCGACGACGCGAAGCTGCTGCGCGACTACCGCCGCGCGGCCACCGCGATCGTGGTCGAGAACGCCGACGCCACGAAGGTCCACCGGCACACGACGGACCTCGCCATGGAGCCCGGCTCCGGCGAGAAGCTCGTCGAGACCACGCTGGGCGCGGCCCGGGACGAACTGGTACGCGGCCTGGGTGGGCTGCTCGGTCAGCCGACACCCGTGGCGACGCTCGACGGCGGCACGGTCCCGGACGGCGCGATCGTGGTGGGCACACCGACGAGTTCCCCGCTGGTGGGCCGCACCATTTCGGCCCGCGACCTGGCCCGGGTGGGCGACGAGGGCTACCTCGTCCGCTCGGTGTCGAAGGGCAGGGCACGGTTCACCGTCATCGCCGGCAACACCGACCTCGGCGCGCTGTACGGCACCTTCGCCTTCCTCCGGCTCCTGCAGACCCAGAAACCCATCGACCACCTCCGTGTCGCGGAGTCACCGAAGATCAAGCATCGGTTGCTGAACAACTGGGAGACCGAGCGTCTCTACGCGGGCAACAACGCCTCCGGGCTGGGCGGGCTGAACGGGGAGAGCGGGGCGATCTTCAACTTCGCCGCGACCGGGGCCAGCGCCGGCCGGAACCTGCCCGTCATCCTCGACCGCTACCTCGTGATGGCCCGCGCGCTGGCGTCGCTGGGTATCAACGGCATCACCATCAACAACGTCAACGCCGACAACGCGTACCTGACGAGCGCCCGCATCGCGCAGGAGGCCGCCCTCGCCGACGCGCTGCGTCCGTACGGCATCAGGCTGGGCCTGTCGATCCGCTACACCGCGCCCACCGACAGCCGGTTCGCGCCGGACACGCTGACCAACAGCCAACTCGACCCGTACGGCGCGGACTTCCGGGGCTGGTGGCAGCGCCGCGCGCAGCAGATCCAGGCCGCGATCCCGGATTTCATGGGCCTCACCGTCAAGGCCAACTCCGAGGGCCAGCCGGGGCCACAGGACTTCGGGTACGACCACGGTGACGGCGCCAACGCCATCGCCGCCGCGGTGGCGCCGCTCGGGATGACAGTGCACTGGCGGACGTTCGTCTACAACGCCGAGGTCGACAACGACCGGCTCAAGCGGGCCTACCTGGAGTTCGGGCCGATCGACGACGAGGTCCAGCCGGACGGCAGCCGGGGACGCTTCGCCGACAACGTGTTCCTGCAGACCAAGAACGGGCCACTGGACTTCCAGGCCCGGGAGCCCATCCACCCCATGTTCGGCCGGATGGAGAACACCAACCAAGCCCTGGAACTCCAGATCACGCAGGAGTACACCGGCCAGAACTGGATGCTGGCCTACCTCGGCCCGATGTACGAGGAGATCCTCAAGACCGACACGTACGCGACCGACGCGAACGGGAAGCTGCTCAAGGAGCGCCTGGTCGGCGACATCGTCGACGGAACCGCCCAGCACCACTCGGACACCGCCATCGTGGGGGTCGCCAACCTCGGCAACGCCGACAACCTGACCGGACACCACTTCGCCCAGGCGAACCTCTTCGCCTTCGGACGCCAGGCGTGGGACTGGACGCTCGACTCGGCGGACATCGCGACCGACTGGACGCGGATGACCTGGAGCAACGACCGGCGGGTCGTCGACACCATCCGCAGGATGATGATGGGCTCGTGGGAGTCGCTGGTCAGCTACCAGACGCCGCTGGGCATCGGTCACCAGTTCGCCGAGGGCGCCCACTACCGTCCCGACCCGGCCGACTGGGCGGGCCGCGACGACTGGAGCCCGATCTACTACAACAAGGCCGACAGCGTCGGTCTGGGCTTCGACCGCTCCCCCACCGGCAGCAACCTGGCCGCCCAGTACTTCCCCCGGTTGCGGCAGCGCTACGGCAACATCGACTCGGTCCCCGAGAACCTGCTGATGTGGTTCCACCACGTGCCGTGGGGCCATCGGATGGACAGCGGTCGGACGTTCTGGAAGGAGCTGGTCTACCGCTACCAGATGGGCGTGCAGTACGTGACCTGGATGCGGGAGACCTGGGAAGCGCTCCAGCCCGACATCGACGCACGCCGGTTCGCGGAGGTACGCGCCAAACTGGCGGTGCACGAGGCGGACGCCGCCGACTGGCGGGACACCTCGGTGAACTACTGGAGGGAGTTCAGCGGGCGGGACGTCCCGGTCGACGACGCGCCACTGTCGGCGACGATCGTCGTGGACGGGAAGACGTTCGGCGGCTTCAACCTGTCGGACACCTCGTACACCATCCCGCTGCCGGCCGGCGCGTCGCCGACCATCACCACTGTGCGGACGGCCGACCGGAAGGCCCGCTACGAGATCATCTCCCAGGCGACCGACGTACCCGGTCAGGCAGTCGTCAAGGTCACGACGGAGAGCTTCTTCGGCCCCCTGGTGAAGAACTACGTCTTCAACCTGGTGCCGGACACGACGCTCACGGCCCTGCGCGTCGACGGCACGCGCCTGACGTCCTTCTCGCCGACGGTGCTGCGCTACAACGCTCTCGCGCCGGCCGGCACCACCACCGTGCCGACGGTCACCGCCAGCGCCGCCGACCCCGCCGCCACGGTCACGGTCGAGCAGGCGACCAGCCCCACCGGGCAGGCTCGGGTCACCGTCACCAACGGCGGTGCCTCGTCGGTCTACACCGTGGACCTGAACACCACCATCACCGGCAGCGACGAGTTCGACTCGACCCAGCTCGGCCCGCAGTGGCAGTGGGTCCGGCCGGACGAGAGCAGCCGACGCCTGGCCGACGGGTCCCTGGTCGTCACCGCGCAGCAGGGCGACCTCCAGGGCAACACCAACACCGCGAGGAACCTGGCCCTGCAGGACGTCGACGGCGACTGGACGGCGGAGTCCAGGGTCGTCTTCTCCCGCCCACTCGCCGCCAACAACGAGCAGGGCGGTGTGCTCGGGTACGCGGACGACAACAACTACGTGAAGCTCGCCTGGGAGATGGGCAACGCGACCGCCGCCGTCAACAAGACCCGGATCGTCTTCCTGCGCGAACAGAACGGTACGGCGTCGACCCTGGAGATCACCGGTGCCGACGCCCAACGGATCGTCGGGGCCGACGGCGCCATCTGGCTACGACTGACCAAGGTCGGGGACAGCTACCGCGCCTACTACTCCAGCGACGGACGCGTCTACCGCTACATCGGCTCCACGACGCTGAACGCCGAGCCGACGAAGGCCGGGCTGCTGGCCTTCAACCGGGCCGGCACGTCCACCGACCTCGACGTCGCCTTCGACTACTTCCGGATCGAGAGCCGCGGCGAGCGCATCCGCTGAGCCTGCGCGTTGGCTGGCCCGGCATCTCGATGTGCTGTTGAGCGGTATACCTGAGAGTCATATTCATACCTCTGAGGTATACCGCTCAACACCGCGTCCGCCCCGACGGAGGCGACCGACGGTCAGGACCACCGCAGCACCGGAAGCCGCGACCGGGCCCGTCCCCGGTTGGGACGGGCCCGGTCGCGCTCCCCCGAGCGGGATCCGTTGCCGTCAGCTGCCGATCGCGATGGCGAAGATGTGCATGGTCGGCACGTTCGTGGCGGGTCGGGCGCTGATGTTCGGCAACACGACCGAGGCCACCGCCTTGCTCTGCAACGCGACACCCACGTAGTAGATGCAGGCGGCGGTGGCCTGGCGGGCGTTGTTGGGCCGGTTCTGGTACGCCGACACGATGGCCGCGGTGCCCCCGGCGTGCGGCCCGCCGTACCAGTCGGGTGTGGTCAACGTGAACGTCTGGCGGGTGCCGTCGGCGTAGACCACCGTGCCGGTCCCCGACACCGCGCCGTAGGTGCCGGTCAGCAGGAAGCCGAGCGTGCTGCCGGTGCCGGTCACGCCGATGGTCTGGCCCGAGGCGATGGCGTTGTCGGGTGCCCCGGAGCTGACGTTGGGCCAGCGGAAGTTGACCCCGTTGCGGCTCACCGTGCCGCCCGGGCTGGCGCCGGCCTGCGCCAGGGCCTGCGCGGAGAGCGAGGCCCCGCCGCCGTCGAAGTTCCCGACGTTGGTGTTGTTGTCGTTGGTGATGCCGACGTTGCTGAAGCTCTGCTCCAGCGTCGGTGTGGTGGCACCGGAGCTGGTGACCCGGTAGGTGCGCCCGGCCTGCACGGTGACCTCGATGAGGTCGGACTCGATCCGGGTGGTCCGGGCCGCCGTACCGTCGGCGGTGTCGACCACCGTGACGGTGCCGGTCAGGATCCGGGAGCGCAGGCGGACGGTGCCGGCGCGGTCCGGTCGGATGAGGATCTCGGTGGCCAGACCGCTCGCCCAGGTGATGCCGACCGTGTGCCCACCCCGACCGCGCAGGCCGGTCACCCGCCCACTCGGCCAGGCCGGCGGCAGCGCGGGCAGGACGTGCAGCTCGCCGGTGTGGCTCTGCAACAGCATCTCGGCGATGCCGGCGGTGGCGCCGAAGTTGCCGTCGATCTGGAACGGCGGGTGCAGGTCGAACATGTTGGGCGCGAGCCGGGCGGTGGTGGCGAGGTAGCGGATCAGGTCGTGGGCCCGCTTGCCCTCCTCCATCCGAGCCCAGAAGTTGATTTTCCAGGCCAACGACCAGCCCGTGCCGTCGTCGCCGCGCAACGCCAGGGTCCGCCGGGCCGCCTCGAACAACTGAGGGGTGCCGCGCTTGGTGATCTGGTTGCTGGGGGCCAGCCCGTACAGGTGCGAGATGTGCCGGTGGTTGGGCTCGGTCTCCACCCAGTCGTAGAGCCACTCCATGATGTTGCCGCGCGAGCCGACCTTCATGGGTGGGAGCCGGTCCCGGGTGGCGCGAACCTGCGCCCTGAAGGTGCTGTCGACGTCGAGGATCTCGCTCGCCCGGGCGCACGCGTCGAACAGGTCCCGCAGGATCTGGTTGTCCATGGTGGGGCCGGCGCATACGCTGGCGTTCGCGTGGTGGCTCAGCTCCGGCGAGTTCGACGGGTTGGTCACCAGGTAACCGAGCGTCGGCTCGGTCACCAGGGTGTTGAGGAAGAACTGCGCCGCGCCCTTCATGGCCGGGTAGTTCGCCCGCAGGAACTCGATGTCGCCGTTGAACAGGTAGTGGTCCCAGATCAACGTGGACAGCCAGGCGCCGCCGGTCTGCCACATGCCCCAGAACGCGCCGTCGACCACCGCGGTGGCCCGCCACGCGTCGGTGTTGTGGTGCGTAACCCAGCCACCGGCGCCGTACTGCACCTGGGCGGTTCGCGCTCCGGTGACGGCGAGGTCTCTGACCATGTCGAAGACCGGACCGTGGCACTCGGCCAGGTTGGTGGTGTTGGCCGGCCAGTAGTTCATCGGCAGGTTGGCGTTGATCGTGTACTTCGAGTCCCACGCCGGAGCCAGCGAGTCGTTCCAGATGCCCTGGAGGTTGGCCGGCTGGGTGCCGGGCCGCGACGACGAGATCAGCAGGTACCGGCCGTACTGGAACAGCAGCGTGGAGAACTGCGGGTCGTTGACGGTGTTGTGCTGGGCGATCCGGACGTCCGTCGTCTGGTCGGCCGCGGACGTGCGGCCCAGATCGAGCGTGACCCGGCCGAACAGCGCCTGGTAGTCGGCCACGTGCCGGCTGCGCAGCTGGTCGTAGCTGCTGGCCCGCGCGGCGGTGAGGCGCTGCCGGGCGATGCCCTGGTAGTCACCGCCGACGTTGCGGTAGTTGACGTAGCTGGAGCCGATGGAGATCAGCAGGACCACGCTGTTGGCGTTGGTCACCCGCAGGGTGCCGCCGGAGCTGGACACGCTGCCACCGCTGACGGTCGCGTTGGCCAGGGCGAGGAAGCGGACCGCGCCGGTGACGCCCTCCATGCTTCCGGAGACGCCGTCGAGGCCGATGGTGGTGCCGTCCGGGCTGGACACCGTGGTGCGCTGCGGGCTGTCGAAGGTGGCGGTGAAACTGATCGAGCCGGCCCGGTCGGCGGTCAGTCGCATCGCGATGACCTGGTCCGGCGCGCTGGCGAACACCTCCCGCTGGTGTCGCACGCCGTTCAGCACGTACGACGTGGTGACGGTGGCGGTGGTGAGGTCGAGCGTCCGGTCGTACTGGGACGCTCCGCTGGCGGACCCGAAGGCGAGCCGGAGGTTGCCCACGGTCTGGTAGGCCAGCTGGCCGCCGGGGTTGCCCATCATGGTCTGGTTGATCAGATCCTGGGCCTGGGTCCACTGGTTGGCGTTGACCAGGCGCCGGATCTCCGCGAGCGCTGCCGCGCCTCGGGGGTTGCTGGGATCGTGCGGGCCGCCGGCCCAGACGGTGTCCTCGTTGAGCTGAAGTCGCTCGGCGTCGACGTTGCCGAAGACCATGGCGCCGAGCCGGCCATTGCCGATCGGCAGCGCCCGCAGCCAGTCGGTGCCGGCCCCCTCGTCGTACCAGAGCGCGAGGTCCCCGGCGGCCAACACCTGCGGCGGCGCCACCGCGTCCGCCCGCGCCGTGGCGGTCCACGGCACCGGCAGGAGAGCGCCGCCCGCGCCGGCTGCGCCGATCTTGAGGGCTTGCCGTCGGGTCAGGTCTGACATCGATCCTCCAAACGGTGACCAGTCCGGCCACCCCGAAGCGTGACAACTGTGGGACTCGACATGGGGATCCGCTTGGTGGGGCCAACCGGAACCCTGCCGGAGCAGGCGGACGCAGGCCTTGACGAGCCAGACATCTGATGTGTTTCGGGAAGGTTACTCCGGGGCCACAGAATAGGCAACGGTCGATCGATGGGTGATCACGGTGCTCATCCGGCCGGTCAGCAAGACGCAGGGACGGGTGAGCAGCGGCGAAACGAGGCGGCGGCGCAGTGTGGATCGCGAGATTAGCCCTCACGGCCACCCACCCGGATGGACATACATCAGATGTACGGAGGCGAGCAGCCGAGCCCGATCACATCAGGGTGCGCGACTGTCGCTCGGCACGCCGCCAACCGGTGTCCGCGATGATCAGCAGACCAGGGATGGCACCGAGCAACCAGACCGCGATCAGCGGCCAGTGGATCAGCGCGCCCACCGCACCGCGGATCCGCGGGATCTCTCCGACGGTGTACGACGCCTGCTGGTCCCAGGTTCGGCAGGACAACGAATAGGCGCCGGGCACGGGCACGTCGAAGGAGGCGACCCAGGCGTACGAGGCGTAGTCGCCCCCGTAGTCGCCCGGCGCGATGGTGACCACCGTCGCCGACACGACCACCTGATCGACGCCGGTGACCCGGCAGTCCGGATCTCGCGGCGCGGAACCCACGGCGAAGACCGCGTACCGGCCGGCTGCCGGCAGCCTCAGCCCGCCCGAGTGGCTGGCCGAGGCCGCATACGGTCCGACCGCCCCGTACTCGACCCAGTCCTGCGATTCCGTGCTGCCCTCCGCACCGAGCTGGACCGTCGCCTGCCCGAGCAGGGCACCCACCATGGCGACGATCGCCCCGGCGACGTAACCACGTCGGGCCGGTGGATGGTCCGGCCGCTCCCGGCCTCGGGCGAGCGGGTGGCCGACCGTCGCGCCGCAGGCGGCCAGCAGAACGCTCCCGACCAGTACGCTCCGCCACGGCGCCGACCCGGTGAGCGGGATGACCCACCGGTAGACCGCCATCGTCGTACCCACGAACACCGCGCTGACCAGCGTGACCGCGACCACCGCCGCGACCAGGGCCCGCCCGGCACGACGCGGACCGGGTCGCCGCGCTGCCACCGTGGCCGCGAGGACGGGCGCCGCCGCCACGGTCCACCACACCGCCGCGCCGACCCTGGCGTTCTCCTCCCACCGGTGCGTCCACTCGAAGAAGACCAGCGGGGCCGGCACCGTCACCAGCAGCCACACCGCCAGAGCCATCGGTCCGGGGATCGACCGCCCCACCACCCGCCAGGTCGCCGCCTTCATGCACCGATCATCGGGCATCGCGCACAGCCGCTCCCGTACGCAATCGGGTTGTTCTCCGCCGGCACACGGGTGACCATGGGCGGCATGGCGGGAGCTCGGGGGTGAGGTCGCCCCTTCAAGGTGGACTACCGCCGGGCGGCGCGGTGGTGGTCGGGGCCGTCGTGGAGATCGCCTGCGACGAGTCGGGGTTCTCGGGCACGAACCTGCTGCATTCGGCTGCCCCGGTGATCACGCACGCGAGCGTCGACCTGACCCTCGACGAAGCCGTCGCGCTCATCACCGCCCTGCGGTCCGGGTTCCGGTTCGCACCGCACGAACTCAAGTCCGGGCGGTTCCTGCGCGGCTCGGGCGCGGACGAGGCACTGGAGTGGTTCCTGGCGGCGCTGGCCGGCCGCGCGCACGTCCACCTCATCGACAAGGAGTTCTTCCTCGTCACCCGGGTCGTCGACTTTCTGCTGACCGAGCCGTCGTACGCGGCGGGCACCCGCCTTGCTCGCGAGCACCATCCGGCCGCTCTCGCCCTGTACGAGGCCGGCCGCTCGACCGGAAGCGACTGGGACGCCTTCCTGTCGGCGTTCGTCGACCTGGTTCGGATGAAGCGGCGGCTTCCGGTCGACCAGACGGTGCGGCGGTTCTTCCAGGCCCGCGACGCGCTGCGGCGACACGGGCTCGGCGCGGTGGCCGACGCCGTCCTCGACGGGCTCGGCCCGAGCCACGTGCGCGCCGTGGTGGCCAGGCTCGACGTCGACGACCGCACGGTCCCTCCCCCACTGGAACCGCTGCTGCCGGCGCTGGCGGAGACGGTCCTGTCCTGGAGCGGCGGTCAGCGGCAGGTGCTGGTGACCCACGACGAGCAGAGCGCCCTGACGGCCGACCGGCTGACCCGCCTCCAGCGGGTGTTGGCCGATGATGGCCACCCACCGTCGGCCGGCGTCGACCGGGCCGGGACGTTGCCGAACGGGGTGTCACCCCTGGCAGGGCTGGTGATGGTCGACTCCCGCGACGATCCGCGCGTGCAGGTCGCGGATCTTCTCGCCGGAGTGGCCCGGCGGATGCCCGGCATCATCGACGACGCGCTCCGTCAGCCGCCGCCCGCTCCGGCAGGGTGACGGGCGGCAGCCGAGTCACGATCGGCACGGGCTCGGAGGGCTTGCGTGGTCGCCGAGTCAGCGGGAAAGAACGCCTCGACGGCCAGCCCGGCGACTGTGACATCCCGCGGCGTACCGAAGAGGGTCGTGGTGCTGACGAAGGACAACTCCTGGTCAGCGTGCCGGTATCGCAGCGGGACGAGGACACGGGAGAGGGCATCGCTGACCGGTGTCGTGTCGACGTCGCCACCGGGATAGCCGCGAAGCTCCTCGTGCAGGTCGTACAGGATCGGGTCGTTGGTTGACGCCGCCTGCTGGTGCAGCCGTTGCAGCAGGTGGGCACGCCACTCGGGCAGGTTGACGATGCGCGGTGCCAGACCGTCGGGGTGCAGGCTGAGGCGCAGCACGTTGATCGGTGGGGCGAGCAGGTGCGGCTGCGCGTCCATGGTGAACAGGGCGACGGCAGGGTTGGCGTCGACGAGGTGCCAGTGCTGGTCCACCAGCAGCGCAGGGTACGGGCGGTGACCGTCGAGGATCTGCCGTACGGCGGCACGTACCGGTGCCAGCTCGGGGTCGCTCAGTTCGTGGCGGGGGTAGGCAGGCGCGTAGCCGCCGGCCAGCAGCATCGTGTTGCGCTCGGCCAGCGGCATCTCCAGGTGTTCGGCCAGCCGCAGGATGAGGTCGGGGCTCGGCCGGGATCGCCCGGTCTCGACGAAGCTCAGATGCCGGGTCGACACTCCCGCCTCGATCGACAGGTCGAGCTGGCTCATTCCGCGAGTCCGGCGCCAGTCGCGCAGCAACTCCCCCACTGGTCGCCCGTGCCAGGTCGAGATCGTCACTCGCCGACCGTACTTCCGCACCGACAGCCGGGCCATTACCTCAGAGGTAATCGACAGCCCACCACGACGTCGGAAAGATCGCTTCCGGAACGACCGATCCGCTGCCGTGAGGCGGCGGCCACCACCGCGACCCATGTCAGAAAACCAGACGCGAAGGACGGACAATCATGACCGCGTACGCACTCGCCCACCTCCGCAAGGCACCCGTCCACGCCGAGGTGCTGACGTACCTGGAGCGAATCGACGCCACCCTCGCGCCTTTCGCGGGCCGGTTCATCGTCCACGGCGGTGCTATCGACGTCCTGGAGGGCGACTGGCCGGGCGACCTGATCGTCATTGAGTTTCCCGACCTGCAGCAGGCCCGCTCCTGGTACCAGTCCAGCGATTATCAGGAGATCAAGCCCTTGCGGACGAGGCACCTCACCGGCGAGCTGATTCTCGTCGACGGAGTCGAGTCCGGGCATGACTCGTCGCAGATGGCCGCGGCCATTCGCCGCGCCACCGATCGGTAGCACCTGACCTCTTCCCCGCCAGGGCACGAGCGCCGTCCCGAAGAACCGATGGCTCGCCGCCCGCACGGCACCCTGACACAGGTCAGCCGGCCGTAGTCTCATCGGATGCAGGACATCCAGACGCACACCCTGGTCATTCCCGGCGTCGACCTGGTCTACGACGTCCGCGGCCCGCTACCTCCCACTGGCGCCCATCGCGTGCTGCTCATGATCGGCCAGCCGATGACGGCGGAGGGCTTCGGAGCGCTCGCCCCACACTTCACGGACCGCACGGTCCTCACCTACGACCCGCGTGGTCTGGGCCGCAGCGTCCGCAAGGACGGTCGATCCGACCACACGCCGCAGCAGCAGGCCGCCGACCTGCATGCGCTCGTCGAGGCGCTCGACGTCGGTCCGGTCGACGTGTTCGCCAGCAGCGGCGGTGCGGTGACCGCACTCGAACTGGTCGCCACCCACCCCGGCGACGTCGCCACCCTGGTGGCGCACGAACCGCCGATCAACGCCGTGCTCCCCGACGCCACGGCCGCCGAGCGCGCCCGGGCCGGCTTCTACGAGGCGTACCAGGCGAAGGGCTCGGGTGCCGGGATGGCCGCGTTCATCGCGATGACGTCGTGGCAGGGCGAGTTCACCGATGCCTACTTCGCCCAGCCCACCCCCGACCCGGCGATGTTCGGCATGCCCGCCGACGACGACGGCAGCCGCGACGATCCGCTGCTGTCAAAGAGCTCGTGGGCGATCACCGACTATCGTCCCGACGCGAGCCTGCTCACCGCTGCGCCCACCCGGATCGTGGTCGCTGTCGGTGAGGAGTCGGCCGGCACGTACACCGCTCGCACCGCCCTGGGCCTCGCGGCGCTGCTCGGCCAGGAGGCCGTGGTGTTCCCGAGCCACCACGGCGGGTTCCTCGGCGGCGAGTTCGGCTACGCGGGCAAGCCCGAGGAGTTCGCCGCGCGACTGCGGGAGGTACTGGACGCGGGCTGACCCCTGCTCAACGGGTTGCGTCGGTGTAGACCTCGACGTCGTAGAGCAGCTGGACGTTGCGGCGCCCGTTGGTGATGCCGACGAAGACCGGGTCACCGGCCGGGGTGCGACCCTGGCGCCACGCCTGCTCCCGGGCCGCCTCCCGTGACTCGTGATGGAACCTGCCCTGCTGGTGCAGTTGCAGCACCCGACGGGCGGTGGTCCGGTCGCTGTCGAGGTGGACTCGCAGGAGAGGCATGCCGGAACCTCCTTGGCAACCGTCAACGCAGCTTACGTACGGACACCTACCTTACCGTCGTTAAATAGCCTGTCCACGTGTTTAGGATGGCCCCCATGACCACCGTCGAACCCGGTATGTCCACCTCGCCGTCGATGGCACGCCAGGACAACGGCACCGCACCGCCGGTATGGCTGCGTGCGGCGCCGTCGCGGGCGCGGCGCAAGCCGCCACTGAGCATCGAGCGCATTGTGGACGCGGCGGTGATCGTGCTGGACGAGCTTGGCGCCGAGGGCCTGACGATGCGCTGCCTCGCGCAGCGGCTCGACGTGACGGCGACCGCGTTGTACTGGCACGTGCGGACGAAGGACGACGTGCTGGACCTGGCCGTCGACCGGATCTTCGGCGACGTACCGGTTCCGGACGCGAGCGACAACTGGCCGGAGGACATCCGCGTCCTCGCTCGTGCCTGGCGCGGTGCCATGCTCGACCACCCCTGGGCGCCAGGGCTCGTCGGGCGCCCCATGCTCGGTCCCAACGTCCTGGCCCGCACCGAGTTCCTGCAATCGGCGCTGGTACGCGGCGGCTGCAGCGGGCTTCACCTCGCGGTGACCACGCGCCTGCTGGCCAACTACGTCATCGGCGCCTCGCTCACGGAAGCCACCTGGCGACGGACCGCGGAGCCTGAAACCCGGGCCGCGGCCCGGGCCCATATCGTCGCGCACGCCGACGCCTATCCAACCCTCGATGCCTCTGGCCACCTCGACGACACCCAATGGGACGACGACCTGCTGTTCGAGGAGGGCCTCAACGGCATTCTCCGCACGGCGGCCCGGCGCTAGCGAGCGAGCCCATCGGTACCGGTGCCAGCAGACGTCGCCGACGCCGCACCGTCCGGAACGAGGAGGCTGGGAGCTCGTGCAGTTAGGCCGACCAGCCGTATCGTGGGAAGCGGAGGCGACGATCCGCCGCCTTCGATGAAGTTCCTCCCGCGGCGGTCGAGGAGAACGAGATGACTGGTCTGACGGCCGTCGGCGCAATCGTGGGCGTCCTGCTCGTCGGTCTCGTGGTCCTGGTCCGCAAGCCGGCCAACACCCGGTCGGTGCTCAGATGGTCGGCCCTGGCGATCACCACGCTGGTGGCCGCCGTGCTGGCTCCCTTCACCGTGGACGACTCGGGCACCGCGGCCAGCTATCTGCTCGGCGTTCCCGTGGTCGCGGCACTGCTGCCCGTTCTCGCGCAGCGGATCGGTCGACTGACAGTGGTCGCCGATCTGGTGGCCGCGCTCATCCTCACCG
This sequence comes from Micromonospora foliorum, assembly GCF_022229015.1. Lineage (GTDB taxonomy): Bacteria > Actinomycetota > Actinomycetes > Mycobacteriales > Micromonosporaceae > Micromonospora > Micromonospora foliorum. Next base: position 78,303 of record NZ_JAKKFF010000446.1, on the reverse strand, counting down.
GATGGGGCCTGCTGCTCGGGCTGGGCATCGGTGTCGCGTTCCTACCAGCGGTGATACTCCTGATCGCCAGCGCCGCGGGCACCTGGGCGCCGCGACCGTCCACCACGTGACCCGGGCACTCGCCGTCAGCCGTCCGGGGTGAACAGCCCCTGGACGCCCACGACGATCGCGATGAGGCCAAAGATCGCGAGCAACAGTCGGACACCGATGGCGCCGTCCGACTGATCGTCGCGCGGCGTCGACCGCCCGGTCAACCGGCCCCACAGCAGGGCGAGCCCCACACCGATCCCCACCACCTCGAAGTGGAACACCCGGGGCCCGGACACCAGGTGGACGATGAGGTAGTAACCGCCGGTCACCAACGCCACGAGGCCGACCACCCACGCGATCGGGGCGGCCCGGCCGGCGAGGCGGCCCAGGTCGTCGCCGACCCGTGGCAGCAGCCGCAGCACCGCCACGGCGAGCAGGAAGCCACCGACGATGTTGGCGAGGTCGAGCAGCAGAGCCATAATCACGGGAATTCTCCGTCGATCGGGGTGATCAGCCGGTGGGAGCGTACCCACGGACCCGCTCGGTTGAAACGGTCCGGACGGCACGCCCCCACGACGGAGTTCGAGGCCGAGCCGATCAAACCGTCAGCGGGTGCACCGCCACACCAGCGGCCGATACGCCTGGTTCTCGTAGACGGCCCCGACCACCGTCAGACCGTCGTCGCTGATCCCCTCGGCCGTGTACGTGCCCGCCTCGGTCGCCCGGACCTCGGGTCGGCCCGGCAGCCGACGGGAGGTGCCGTCCGGGGCCACGACCAGCGGTGTGCCGTCGGCGACCAACACCTCACCATTGCCGGCTATGCCGGCCGCCCCGGGGAAGGGCAACAGGTTCACCGCCCCGGTGGCGAGGTTCCACCGCACCGGCAGCATCTGCACGGCGCCGCCCTGCTGGCCGCCGGGAACCATGCCGATCGCCCATTCGCCGTGCGCCGAGTCGACCGACGCACGCGGGTAGCCGTCGGGCACCGACAGCGCCCCCCCGACGCCCTGCGGCGTCCACCGGTAGGGCAGTTCGCCCATCGTGCCGACGATCGTGCCGTCCTCGGTGATCCCGGTCGCCGACGATCCGCGCTGGCCGAGCAGCCGGTACCGCTGCGGGTGGTCCGTCGACCACAGCACGGCGTGGTGCGAGTCGTCGGACCTGCGGGCGGTGCCGACGATGTCGCCCCGGCCGTTGACCGCGTGCACGAGCACCGCGTCGTAACCGGGCGGCGTGGCCAGGAAACGCAGCTTCCCATCCCGGTACACCCACCCGGTGCCGTCGCCGTTGGTGCCGACCACATGGCCGCTGGCGTTGACCGCCGCCGCGTGCCGCGCGGCCGCCGGCAGGACGACCGGCCGGCCGTCGGTCCAGAGCACGACCCGCCCGTCCTCCTGCCCGGTGCCGATGTCACCGACGATGTGCCGCCCGGTGGGGTCGACCCTGTTGGCCACCGCGACCGGACCGTCGATCGGCTGCGACAACCACGACGCCTGGCAGGTGACCGGCGGGCGCGCAGCGGCCGACCCGGTTTCGGCCGGTGACACCGCGAGCGCCGGCGTGGTCGGCGTCGGCGCGCTGGCGGTCCCGCCGACCTGAACGGCACCCACGACGCCGACCCCGGCCAGCACCGTCAGCGCGGCGATCCCACCGACGCGGTGACGCCTGCGGCGCCGCCGGCCGTCGCGGACCGCCCGGCTCACGTCGACCCGCGGCTCGGGAACCGGCACCGACCGCAGCAGTGCGGCGATCCGCTGGTCGTCCACCGTGGTCATTTCGGACTCCTCACTGACATCTCGGTGACGTCGAGCACCTGGCGAACGGCCGCCAGCGCCCGAGCCGTCTGCGACTTCACGTTGCCTTCGGAGCAGCCCATCGCGGCGGCCGTGTCGGTCAGCGACAGGTCGCAGAGGAACCGCAGGACCAGCACGGTGCGCTGCCCGCGCGGGAGGCGGGCGAGCGCGGCGAGCAGGCTGTCCCGCTCGGCCAGGTCGTCATGCGGCGTCACCGGCGAACGCTCCGGCTCCGGCACCGACCCCAGCAGCCGGACCTTCGTCCAGCTCAACCGCTTCTCATCGACCAGCTTGTGCACCAGCATCCGATGTACGTACGCGTCGACGTTGTCGGCCCGGCTGACCCGGCGCCAGTTCACGTAGAGCGCCGTGATCGTCTGCTGCACCACGTCGTCGGCCAGATGGGCGTCGCCGCACATCAGGAACGCGGTCCGATGCAGGCTCGGCAGTCGCGCGGAGACGTACTCCACGAACTCACCCTCGGCATCCACCATCGAGGCTCCCTCCTCCGCAAGCTCGACGGGACGGGACGCCCATCAGGTTGCGTCCCCGTCGAAGGACGGCCGGAAGCCGGACCACCCGGCCGAGTCGGGGGGTCGGCCCCGCTCCGGTCTCAGCCGACGGCGCTGGCCATCCGGCGGACCGCCTCGGTGATGAGCTCCGGCGCGGCGGCCAGGTTCAGTCGCACGTGCCCGCCACCGCCGGTGCCGAACGCCGAGCCGGGGTTGAGCGCCACCCGGCCACGGTCGAGGAACACGGTGGCCGGGTCGTCACCGAGGCCTAGGGCGCGGCAGTCGAGCCAGGCCAGACAGGTGGCCGGACCGGGGTGGTAGCGGACCGCCGGCAGGTGCTCGGCGAGCAGCGCGGAAAGCAGCCGACGGTTGTCGTCCAGGCCGGTCAGCAGGGCGTCGAGCCACTCGCCGCCGTCGCGGAAGGCCGCGGTGTGGGCGATCACGCCGAGGTGGCTGGTGCTGACGCTGACCCCGAACGGGACCCGGGCGAGGTCCCCGGCCGCGGCCGGACCGGCGACGAGGAGCCCACCGCGCAGGCCGGCCAGGTTCCATCCCTTGGACGCGGACATCAGCGACAGGCCGTTCTCCGCGCCGGGCACCGAGAGGTACGGCACGAACCGCGCTCCCCCAGCCACCACCGGAGCGTGGATCTCGTCGGCGACCACCCGCACCCCGTGCCGCTCGGCCAGACCGGCGACGGCGGACAACTCGGCCGCGCTGTGCACGACGCCGGTCGGGTTGTGCGGGCTGCAGAGCAGGTACGCCGCCGGGCGTCCACCGGCGCGAGCCCGCTGGAACGCGTCCTCCAGCGCGCCGAGGTCGATCCGCAGGTCCTCGCCGAGCGGCGCCTCCACGATCCGGCGGTCGGCGTGCGCCACGGACTCGTAGAACGGCGGGTAGACCGGGCAGTTGACGACCACCGCGTCCCCCGGCTCGGTGACCAGTCGCAACGCCTCGACGACGCCGTGCATGACGTCGGGCACCAGCGCCGTGCGCTCCACGACCAGCCCGTCCCAGCCCCACCGCCGGGCGGCGAACTCGGCCAACGCCTGCGGGTACGCCGTGCCGGCGGTGTACCCGGTGTCGCCGCGCGCGACGGCGTCGGTGATCGCCCGCGCGACCGGCTCGGCCAGCGGCACGTCCATCTCCGCCACCCAGAGCGGCAGCACGTCGTCGGGGTACTCCCGCCACTTGAGGCTCGTTCGCTGCCGGAGTTGGTCGATCGTGAGCTGGCGGAGGGGGTTGACAGCGATTGGGGCACCACTGAGCAGGCCAGTCATGACCCGAGCCTATTCCCCGCGTCCGGCCCGACGACCCGAGCCACCGCTGATCCGTCCACTGTGGTCGTACCGGAAGGATTTTCCGATGTTCTTTGGCATTGACCAGCGTCTTTGCGTGTGAGCCCCGATCCGTTTCGGGATCAACGGCGAAAGATTGCTGCGGGTTGCCAGTTCATAACCTAGGCTCCCGAATACCCACATCGACGGCCCGCCCTCACGCCGTGCCAGCCACCGACCTCGCACGCCGGCCATCGCCACCCTCGACGCCGATTGGAGTATTCGATGACCTGGCGTCCCACCATTGCCGCACTGGCCGGCCTGTGCCTCGCGGTCAGCGCCACCACACTGCCCGCCGGTGCTGCCGTCGACGCTGCGCATGTCAGCGCTCACGCCACGCTCGCCGGTCCGCCCGGAGCACCACCCGGGGTCTGCCCGACGGGAGCCAGCTACGGCTCACCGCTACCGGCCAGCACCATGACGGCCCCGCGGATCCAGGGCGGGTTCACCTTCCTGGAAGGGCCGGTCTGGGTCGCCGACGGCGGCTACCTGCTGTTGTCCGACATGGCCGCCGGCACCGGACCGTACAACGTCCAGCCGTCGACGATCCGCCGGTTCACCCCGCCGGCGACCTTCGACACGTTCATCGCCAACGCCGGCAGCAACGGCCTGGCGCTCAGCGCCGACGCCCAACAACTCGTCGCGGCAACCCACGACCAGCGCAGCGTGTCCACGTACCGGCTGAGCGACCGGGCCCGCAGCACCGTCGCGGCGAACTACCAGGGCCGGGCGTTCAACTCGCCGAACGACGTCGCGGTCCGTTCCGACGGCGTCGTCTACTTCACCGACCCCAACTTCCAGCGCGGCAACCGCGCCGACCAGATGAGCGGGCGGACCAGCGTCTTCCGCGTCTCCAACGGGCAGGTGTCGCTGGTGGACGACCGGTTGCGCCAACCCAACGGCATCGCGCTCTCGCCGGACGGGACCGCGCTGTACGTGGGCGCCTACTCCGAGAACAAGATCTACAAGTACGCCGTCCAGCCCGACGGCAGCATCGGCGCCCGCAGCGTCTTCGTCAACTACATCGGCGGCCCGGACGGCGGGACGATCGACTGCGCCGGCAACGTGTACTGGGCGTCGGGCGGCGACTCCCTGGTCCACGTCTACTCCCCCACGGGCACCCAGCTCGGCACGATCCGGCCCGGCAACACCGGCACCACAAACGTGGCGTTCGGCGGCCCCGACCGGCAGACCCTCTACGTCACGTCGGGCCCGTGGGGCGACTCCGGGCTGTACAGCGTGCGACTCAACGTCCCCGGATATCCGTACTGAGCGACGGCTGATGGCGCGCCGCTTCCGTCGTGGCCGACGTGGCGGCGCGCTACCCAGCGGTGGCGGCGACGAACACCAGCGCCCCGACCACCACCAGCGCGGGAGCCAGGAAGGTCTGCCGGCGGGCCCGGCGCAACGCCTCCCGGACCTGCCAGGCGTGCGCGGTGGCGAGCAGCCACCGCGGCGGTCGGTTCAGTCGGCCCCGCCGATCCGGTGCAGGGTGACGACGTGTCCGGGCGCTGCGGCGGTCAGGGTGTCCCCGGTGCAGCTGTAGCCGGCAGGCAGGGCGTAGTCGACGACGTCACCGGTGCCCAGCGCGATGGAGCCGCGCCGCGCGCCGCCGATGCTGCCGGTCAGGGTGGCCGAGACCCGGTCCGCGGTGAAGGTGAGCTGACCGTTGGTCGCGGCATAACGCCACTGGATGATGCCGGCGCTGAGATAGGCGATGTGCTCCTGCGGCGCTGTCTCGGACAGGGCCGTGCTGTCGCCGAGATGCAGTGTCGCGGTGCCCTGCCGGCCGAACGACCACACCGCGCCGGAGCTGGCGAAGATGGCGACGTCGGTGGTGCTGACCGGCTGTATCTGCCGCCTGGACCGCTCCACCCAGTAGCCGGGTAGGCATCCGTCCGCGACCGTGGAGGTCGCGCCGTCGGTGGCCGCCGGGAGGAGCAGGACCTTCAACCGGGGTAGCTCGGTCGCGGCGAACACGGTGCCGACGATCAGCACGGCCAGCACCGGCACGAGCCCGCGCGTACGTGCCCGGCCGCTGGCCTGCCCGTCGGCGGGCGGCGCGGCTTCGTCCGGTGCGGGTCGTCGAGGCCGCCGTGCCCGCCACACCGTGCCGGCCCCGGCGGCGAGCAGCGCGACCGGCACCGCCACGATCACGGCCCAGGCCAGAACGGTGTCCAGGTAGAGGGTGTGCTCCCTGATGGGGGCACCGCTCACGCCGCAGGTCACACCGTCGGCGTAGATGTCCAGGCAGCGGGCCCCCGTCCTGAGGAGATAGAGACCGGGTGCCGCGGTGGTCACCGCGACGAGCGCGGCCAGCGTGACGAGCGCGGGCCGCATCCGTTCGCTGCGGAAGGCCACCGTCGCGGTCGCCAGCAGCACCGCTGCGGCGGTGGCCAACCCGTAGCTGTAGAGCAGGACGACGGTGAACGGGGGTGCCCCGGCCAGCTCGAATTCCTCGGTGGGGTGCCGGACAGCCTCGGGCAGTGACCACTGTGCGGCGAACGGCAACGCCACGGCGACCAGCAGGGCTGCTGCTCCCGCGACGACTCCGGTGATGAGGGTGGGGCGCAGCCGCGCCAGGGCGACCCGTGCGGCCAGCAGTGGCGCACACGCGAGGGTGACGAGGGTGAGACCGAGGGGCAGGTTGCTGAGGGTGACCACGGGCAGATAGGTCGTCGACATCACCCGGGCCAGGTCGCGGTACCAGGTGATGTCCGCCCCGTAGGTGGGCGGGGGGCCGAGCCGGACGGCTGTCAGGTGCTCGGCGCCCACCAGCCAGAAGAACAGAAACACCGCGCCGACCAGCACGAACAGCGTGGTCAGGACGGGTGTGAACCGGGTGGCCCGGTCCGGCCGCCACGAGGCTCGGTGGGCCGACGTGAACCAGACGTGCAACAGGCAGGCGCCCAGGCACAACAGGGCGGCGGCGGCGAAGGACCCGTCCGCGCCCACCATTCCCGCCCCGCCGGTGAAGGCGGACAGGGCGGAGACCGCAGATCCGGCGCTCACGCTGAGCCCGAGCAGGGCCGGCACACCCCAGTAGTGTCCGCTGGTGGGATTCGTCGGGTATGCCCCCGCGACGGCCCGTCGCGCGCAGGCCGCGAGGAACAGGGCCAGGGCGGCGGCCACCAGAGCACACACGAGTACGCGGCCCGGCGTCGCGCCCACCGCGGCGGGCACGAAGTACAGGTTGGCCAGCGCGACGCCGACGGCGAGACCGAAGACCACCACGTCGGTGGCGCGGGTCCGCAACAACCGCAGTGGGTCGACGACAGTGGCCCGCCGCAGACCGGGGGCGGGATGGGTGCCGTACCAGGAGAATCGGCGGCCGGGCGGCCACGGCAGCACGTCGATCGCCGCCAGCAGGGCAGAACGGCTCCCGGCCGCGGCGGCAGCCACGTCGGCATAGTGCTCCCTGGTGCGTAACACCGAGTTGCGGGCCAGGTAGACCATCGCGGTCAGCAGGGCGATGGACGCGAGCACAGCGACCAACTGCCACCCGCTGTCCAGCCCTGCGCCGATCATCGTTCCCGGCAGCACGGGCGCGAGCAGGGTCAGCAGGAGCAGGGGCAACGCCGTGCCGACAAAGACCCACCACACGGCGATGGTCAGGTAGGTGATGCCGACGTCGCGGTTGCGCAGGTGCGCCAGTTCGTGCAGGACGACGGCGCGAAAGCGGGGCCGGTCGGTCGCCAGGAGCACCCGCAGCCCGACATCGAGCCTGATCCGAGGGCTCCACGGCAGGCCGTACGCCTGCCCGCTCTGCCCGTACGAGTAGGGGGCCAGCATCCACTGTGGCCCTCGCCTCGGCGGGAACCGGTCGAGCAGGTCGGTCAGTTCGTCCCGCAGCACCGGGTCGGCATTCCCGTCGAGCCTCTCCAGCCGGCCCCGGCGGCGTACCCACCAGGGGTGCAGCCCGTACACAAGCAGCACGAGCCCGACCTGTGCCGCCAGCGCCCAGCCCACCCAGGTGGCCTGGGCCAGCGTGGCGGGTGCGGTGCACTCCACGAACGCGGCGACGGTCGCTTCGTCCCGGGCCAGGTTGTCGACGAGTGTCGTGGGCACCGAGCCGACCGGGCCGCGTAGGACCGGCTCACACTGCGCGAAAACCGTGCGGTGCGATTGCAGGTGCGGTGGGATCGCCAGGTAGACCATCGCGAGGATGACCGCGCTGGTCGCCAGCGCGGCCGTGATGAGCAGCAGGAACCGCAGGTGCGTCCCGGACGGCGCGGCGAGGACGCGTTCGGTGTCGTCGTGGCGGCGCTGGGGCGGATCGAGGACGGTGGTCACGTTTGCGGGACCTCGCCGAGTCTGCCCCGGCCCACGACCGCGTCCGCCAGCAGAGCTGCCCGGCTGGCCGGGATCTTGCCGGGGCCGGTCAGCACCTGCGTGACGAGCTGGTGCACGTGATTCCACTGCTCGACAGTCAGTGCCAACGGTGACGAGTCACTCGACTGCTCGCTATCCGACGACGCCGACTGGTCACCGAACATCTGCCGCGCCGCCGCACCCGACCAGCTGATCCCCCGCCGGGTGGCATCTTCGACCAGGTACGCCCACACCACCCGGGCTGTTTCGAGCATGAGGGGGGTCAACAGCAGAACCGTCTCGTCCGCCCCGAACTTCAGGGCACCACCCGAAGGCGCGCCGGCGAGCGCGCGGCGCCGGTCCCGGAAGAAGGCGGACGCCAGCACCGGGAACAACGCCTTCTCGGCGTCGACCGAGGGCTCGACCACCGTGGCGCGGTCCACCATCAGCCGGGCGAGGTCGGTCACGGCTTGTTCGTTCTCGGCAGACCGCACCGGTTCCTCATTCCGTCCGAGCGTCACGACATCGGCGTCACGCCATTCCTCCCCGCCAGCCACCGTAGCGATTATCGCGCCGCAACCCGGAGCTTGGGTGTGTCAAATTAATGGCTCTCGCAAAGGAGCAATTGATACACGCGATGACGATTCGCTTTTCGCGGACGGAATGGTCGGAGACCGTGAGCCGGCTGCCGGCTGACGTCCGGCGCCACTGTCGCTGGGCCGCTGGCAGACAACGGTCCTCTGCCAGAGCGGCCCAGCGACCCCCCACCAACAAGCGGCGGCCGGCGGGGAAACCTGCCGCCACCGACCCGACGCGCCGGTCAACGCCGCGGGAGGAGCCCCCCGTTCCACTCCTTGCGGAGCTAACTCCTCCCACCGGTGGCGCGTCCGGTTCGGCCGGCCGGACACCCCCATCCGGCGCGCAACGGGTGTTGAGCCGATCGGGTTCACACTCAACACACGTTGCTCCAAACAGGAGCGAGCATACGCTCACGTTCCGTGCACGTGTCAACATCTGTTTCGCCTCGCGGCGCATCTGCGACACTGTCGTTTAGGCGGCTGGAAGGTGAAAATTCATGGTTGACGATCGATACACAGAGCGGGAGCTGCCACCCCTCGACACGCTGGCCGCGAGGCTGGAGTACCTCTTCGACAAGATCCGCCCGACGCCCGACGAGCTCAGCGACTCCGACGAGTCCGGGCGCAGGTACACCAACCGGGAGATCGCCGACAAGATCAACGAGGTGGCGGCCGAGACGGGTGTGACGATCAGCGCCGCCTACATCGGAGAGCTGCGCCGGGGCGTGGCCAGCGATCCCCGTACCTCACACGTCCGCGCCCTGGCCGCCGCCTTCGGGGTCAACTCGGGCTACTTCGTCGACGACGCGGCAGCACGACGAACAGCGGACCAGATCACGCTGCTCAACGAGCTGCGCCGGATGGATGTCAAGCAGGTGGCGCTGCGCCAGGTGCTGGCCGACAACGGGCTCTCCGCGACGGACACCGTGCTCATCGAGCAGATGGTGGCCCGACTGCGAGCCGTGGCGGCAGGTGTCGGCGCTGGCACGACCAGTTCCACGCCGGCCGATCGCGCCTAGTCGTGCAGATCCTTCGGTGGGAGTACACCGACGAGCGGGAGAACGCTGACGTGAAGTTGCACCGACTACGCAGGCGCTGCGAGCGGATCGTTGCCGAGCTTGAGGTGCCCGAGCCCTTCGACATCCGGAAGCTGTGCGACGTCCTCGCCGAGCGGCGTGGCCGGCCGATCCACCTGGTGCCGATCAAGCTGCCGGCACAGACCGTGTGCGGGATGTGCGTGCCAACCCGCGACTTCGACGCCATCTTCTTCGAGCAGGACACCTCTCCGCTGCACCAGTTGCTGATCATCGGCCACGAGTTGGGTCACCTGCTCGCCGGCCACCGGGCGACCGAGGTGTTGGACGCGGACGCCTCCCGGCTGTTACTGCCGGACCTCGACCCGCAGCTGGTCCAGCGCAGCCTCGGTCGCAGCAACTACGCCGCAGCCGAGGAACGCGAGGCCGAGATGATCGGCTCACTGCTCCTGCGGCGGGTCCGCGGCAACCGCAGCGACGTGGACGACGCGCCGTTGACCGGCCAGGACGTCGAGCTGTACGGCCGGCTGCGGCACTCACTCGAACATCCCCACTGGTAGCGCCGGAATGGACACCGTCCTCTACGCGGTATGCGCCGCAGTCGGTTGGATCGCCCTCGGCTACATGGCGCGACTCCAGCGCCGGCACCCCAGCCACGCCCGCCGCGCGATCTGCTTCGGTCTCGGCGCGTTCGCCGCCGGGATCACGGTCGCCATCCCGCCCGTCGCGACCGCGATCGACGAAATGTCGGGGCTACCCAACCTGGCCAAGGTGATGGCCCACGCCGGCGCGCTGACCATCTCGGCGAACGCCGAGATCATGCTCCTGCACTTCGCGCTTCCCCCGGCGACGGCCACCGCCCGGGCCCGCAAGTGGATCTGGGTCACCGCGTGCGCGTTTCTCGTCATGGTCGGCCTGTTCGCCTACACCCTCACCTACGACGAACCGGTGCTCCTGACGGTCGAGTACGCCACCGACCCCGTCGTGACCGCCTACCTGCTGATCTTCCTGATGCTCGGCTTCTTCGCCTACTGCTTCGACATCACCCGGCTGTGCTGGAGCTTCGCGAAGATCTGCGGACGACCCTGGCTGCGCCGTGGCCTACGCATCACCGCAGTCGGGGCCGCCTTCGCGCTGCTCTACAGCACCAACAAGATCGGGTATCTGGTCGCCTACTGGGCCGGCTACCAACCGGCCGGCGAGCGACAGATCGCCGCGGTCCTGGTGAGCATCGGCGCTCTACTCATCACGATCGGCCTCACCATGCCGGCGTGGGGGCCCACCCTCAAGATCACGCGACGCTGGGAGGACTACCAGTCCTACCGACGACTCGAACCGCTCTGGCATGACCTCATCGCGGCCCTTCCCGAACTCGAACTGGACCCCACCCTGCGCCGACGCCGGGCAGCCCTCCGCGACACCGACTACGCGCTGACCCGCCGGGTGGCCGAGATCCGCGACGGCCGCCTGGCGCTGCGCCCGTACCTGGACGTCAGCGTGACGGCATTAGCCGAGCAGTTCGCCGAGCGAGCCGGGCTGACCGCCGAGGAGCGACGGGCATGCGTCGAGGCCGCCCACCTGGCCTGCGCTCTGCGTCGCCACGGCGCCGGTCTGGTGGCCGCGGTCCCGCAGCCCGCCGACGAGCTGCACCGCCCGGACGGCGGCTACGCCGGTGAGGTCGCCTGGTTGACGCTGGTCACCGAGGTCTACGCCCGCTCGCCGGTGGTGGCCCAGACGATCGCCGCGACCCGGGAACCCGCCACCCCGGGCACCCCGCATCCCACCGCTGGAGACGCCCGCCGATGAGAGGCCGCTACGCCAACCTAACCCGTACCCGCGCTCTCGACCCGGAGCGCGACTACCTCGACATCTACCAGACGATGCTGCGCTACGAGTTTCCGTGGGACCTGAAGCTCGGGCTCAACCTCGCCTTCAACCGGTCCTTCTCCGTCCCCGCCATCGCCAGGGTGCACACCGCCACGGGCGAGTTGACCGAACGCACCCAGAAGCGGATCGACGACACCGGCCTCCTGATGTACGAGATGGTGCTCAACGGCTTCGACCAGCCGCGGGGCCGCGAGGCGTTGCGGCGCGTCAACCAGCTCCACCGTCCGTACGACATCAGCAACGACGACTTCCGCTACGTCCTCGGCTGCCTGGTCGTGATCCCCACCCGGTGGTTGCAGGAGTACGGCTGGCGCCAACCCTGTTGCCACGAACGTCACGCCACGTACCTCTTCTACCGGGAGCTCGGCCGGCGGATGGGCATCACCGACATCCCCGGGTCGTACGACGAGTTCGAGACCTGGTTCGACGCGCACGACGCGGCTCACCTGCGGCCCAACGACGACGCGGCGGCCATCGAACGTGCCACTCGCATGCTGATGCTCACCCGCCTCCCCCGCGTGCTCGCGCCACTGGGAAACGCACTGGTCAGCGCCATGTACGACGCGCCGCTGCGACGCGCAACGCGGGTCGACACGCCAGCCTGGCCGGTCCGGACGGGGCTGCACCTGGCGTTGAAGACGCGCTCGCGGCTGCAACGGTGGTTCGGGGCGCCACGGACGACGCCGTTGTTCGCCGACGGGATCAAAGCCAGGAGCTACCCCCACGGGTACGAGATCAGCCAGCTCGGCCCGCACCACGACCGCGTGCACGAGTAGCACGTCGGCCCTGCCAGCGTCGTCGGCTCAGCCGCTAGCTGGTCTGGTCTGCCGCCTCGACGGGAGGTTGGCCGGCCGGATCGAGGCCGGCCGGGGCGGGCGATGCGCAGTGACCCGTGAGAGCTTCCTCCCTGCTTGTAACGTGGAATCAGCTTCGACGCATGGATGACGCGAGCAGTCACGGAGGCGACATGACCGATGATCGCCAGGGCCGGCCAGAGGACAGCCGCGATCACCGGATCATGTGGGCCGTCATGCTGGTCGCCACCGCCGCCGGTGTCCCCGCTGCGCTGCAGGCCGGAAGGCCCGTCTCCACCACGCTGCTCGGCGTGCTGCTCCTGGTGGCGCTGCCTGCCCTGACCCTGTGGCAGACCATCCGCGGTGGCCTGACGCGGCGCCCGCGTCACGTCGTGCTGTCACTGAGGGTCATCTCCGCAGCCGTGTTGCTGGGCACGGCGACGGTCGTCGCGGTGCCCGCCGGGCGAGATCTCCTCCTGCACAAGGCGTTCGGCTGGCCCGACGAGGCCACGGGGATCGAACAGGTCCTCGCGGTGGCACCGGCACCCACCTCGCCCACCACGCCGGTGGAGCCGACCTACCGGCGGGCTCGGATCGTGATCGGGAACCCGTCCGCCCGGCCCAGGTTGGTCACCCACCTGGAAATCGCGTCACAACGGAGAGTGCGGCTCGACTGCCGTAGTGGGGAATCCGAGCGCCGGCACACCTACACCATCACCGGCGCGGTTGGTCTGAAGTCGGGCCGGGACCAGCGGTTCACCGGCTCGGCACAGGAAGAGGTCTCGGCCGAGGAGATCACCGACGAGGAGGCTGGCGCAGCGAAATCCGCTCGCAGCGCCGGGGCCGCGAGCTTGCCGGTGGATGGCCGGATCCGGGTACCAGGCTGCGGCACGAGGGAAATCTCGTCGATCTCGGTCTCCTTCGACGTGACCGTTGCGCTCGATCCCCAGTCCTTCACCACGATCGAGGTCGACTTCGCACCGGAACTCCTGCGTCACGCGAGGTTGAGCGGCCTGAACCCACGCGACATGTCCGTGACGGCCACTCTCGGAAAGGGTGGCGAGATCAGGCTGCGGAACTGCACGGAGGACTACTGCTGAGGGAGGGCGCGCAGTGCTCCCCCCGGCACAGCTGGGACCGGTCCGCCGACTGTCGGCTGGGGACAGTCGGCGGACCGGCTTCTCAGCGGATGTCGGTGGTGGTCCAGCGTGGGGAGGCGTTGGTGACCGGGATCGTGTCACCGACCAGCGTGGTCAGTGCCTGGGCGTCCCGCCGCCCGCTGGTGCCGACCCAGAGTTCGACGTCGCCGGGCTCCACGACGCGGGTGAACGTCCGGTCGGAGAAGGCCAGGCGGGTGGTGGGAACCGTCAGCTCGACCGTGACGGACTGGCCCGGTTCCAGGTGGACTCGCCGGTAGCCGAGCAGCTGCGCCACCGGTCGGGTCACCGAGGCGACCAGGTCGCGACCGTAGAGCTGGACCACGTCGTCGCCGGCGACCGCGCCGGTGTTCGTCACCCGCACGGTCACCCCGACCGCCCCGTCGCTGGGCACCGTGCCGGGCACGGTGAGGTCGCTGTACGCGAACGTCGTGTAGGACAGGCCGTGGCCGAACGGCGCCACGGGTGTCGCCGGCAGGTTGGTCACCTCGTTGCCCGCACCGAGGGTGGGGTGCAGGTAGGAGTACGGCTGCGCGCCGGCCGACCTGGGCAGGCTGACCGGCAGCCGGCCCGACGGGTTGACCCGCCCGGAGAGCACCCCCGCGATCGCCCCGGCCCCCTCCTCGCCGGGGAAGAACGCCTGCACCACCGCCGCGCAGCGCGAGAGCGCCCAGCCGACCGCGTACGGCCGGCCGGTGAGCAGCACGAGGACGACCGGTGTGCCGGTCGCCAGCACCGCCTCGACCAGCTCGCGCTGGACGCCGGGCAGCTCCAGGTCGTCCCGGTCGCAGCCCTCGCCGACCGTGCCGCGTCCGAAGAGGCCGGCGTTGTCGCCGACGACCAGGACGGCGACGTCCGCGCCGGAGGCCGTGGCGACAGCCTCGTCGAAGCCGGCTCGGTCGTCGGTGTCAACGTCGCAGCCGCGCGCCCAGGCGACGAGGTCGTCGCCGAACTCGGCCCGCACGGCGTCGAGCACGGTCGGCACCTCGATGCCGGTCTCCACGCCGGGGTGCTGGACGAGGACGTGGTTGAGGAACGAGTAGCACCCGAAGAGCGCACCCTGCCGGTCGGCGTTCGGGCCGATGAGGGCCACCCGTCGCCCCGCCGGCAGCGGCAGCGCGTCCCGGTTGGCGACCAGCACGATCGATTCCTCAGCGAGCCGGCGGGCGATCGACCGGTGCTCCGGCGAGTCGAGGTCGATCGCCTGGGGCGGCTCGTCGTTGAAGGTCGCGTCGAGCAGACCGAGGTCCTGCTTCTGCCGCAGCACCCGCAGCACCGCGCGGTCGATGAGCGCCTCGTCGAGCTTGCCCGCCCGCACCGACTCGTGCAGGGTCAGATAGGCGTCGCCGGTGGGCAGTTCGACGTCGACACCGGCAGTCAACGCCTGCCCGGCCCCGTCCGCGTTATCGCCCGCCACGTGGTGCAGCAGGTTGAGGAACGCGACCCCGTAGTAGTCGGCCACCACCGTGCCGTCGAAGCCCCACTGGTCCCGCAGGATGCCGGTCAGCATCGTCGGGTCGGCGGCGACGGGCACCCCGTCGATCTCGGCGTACGAGTGCATGACACTGCGGGCGTCGCCGTCGATGATCGCCATCTCGAACGGGAGGAGCAGCACGTCGGCCAGTTCCCGGCGGCCGACGTGCACCGGGGCGAAGTTGCGCCCGGCGCGCGAGGCGGAGTAGCCGGCGAAGTGCTTGAGGGTGGCGTGCACCCCCTGCGACTGCAGGCCGCGCACGTACGACGTGCCGATGGTGCCGACCAGGTACGGGTCTTCGGCGATGCACTCGTCCACCCGCCCCCAGCGGGGGTCACGGATCACGTCGAGCACCGGAGAGAGCCCCTGGTGAACGCCCAGGGCCCGCATCGAGGCGCCGATCGCCGCGGCCATCTCGGTGACCAGTTCGGGATCGAACGCGGCACCCCAGGCCAGCGGGGTGGGGAAGGTGGCCGCCTTCCACGCGGACAGCCCGGTGAGGCATTCCTCGTGGACGATCGCCGGGATGCCGAGCCGGGTCCCGGTGACCAGGTCCCGCTGGAACTTCCACAGCCAGGCCGCGCGTTCCACCGCGTCCAGGGGGCGGGTGCCGTAGGCGCGGGTGAGGTGACCGAGCCCGTGCCGGGAGAAGTCCTCAAGCTTGAAGGCGTCGCCGAACTCCCCCTGCAACGGTGCGACCGCCTCGCCGTCCTCCTTCTCCCAGAAGCCGACGAGCTGGGCGATCTTCTCCTCGATCGTCATCCGGCCGAGGAGATCGCGTAGGCGCGCCCCGCCGTCGTGCCCGTCCGGTCGACCGTGCCCCGGACCTGCTTGAGCCGGCGCCGGCCCGTCCACCACCGCGTGGACCTCAGTCATGCTGTGCCTTCCTGTGGTTGTGCTCGTACCGCTGCCGCTCAGCCCTTGACCGCACCCTGCAGGCCACCGACGATCTGCTTCTCCGCGAGCGTGAAGAAGAGCAGTGCCGGCAGCATCGCCAGCGAGGTGAAGGCGAGTACGCCTGCCGTGTCGGTGGTGTACTGGCTGGAGAAGTTCTGCACGCCCAGCGGCAGGGTGTGCAGGTTGACGTCGCTGAGCACGAGCAGCGGCAGCAGGAACGAGTTCCAGCTCGCCACGAACGCCAGGACGCCAACGGTGACGAGCGCGGGCCGCGACAGCGGCATCGCGACGCGCCAGAGGAAACCGAGCCGACTCGCGCCATCGATGGCGGCGGCATCCTCCAACTCTCTCGGGATGGCCGAGAGGAAGGGACGCAGGATCACGATCGTCAGTGGTAGTGAGAAGGCGACCTGCGGGAGGATCACCGCGTAGTAGGAGTTGATCAGGTTCAGGTCACGCAACATGAGGTAGAGCGGCAGGATCGCCGCCCCGGCTGGGAACAGCAGGCCGAGGGTGAAGAAGGTGTAGAGCCCCTCCCGCCCGCGGAAGTGGTAGCGGGCGAGCACGAACGCGGCGGCCAGCCCGAGCACGACCACGGCCAGCGTGGTGCCGAGGGCGATGACCGCACTGTTGAACGCCTGTTGCCAGAAGTTGCTCTGGGTCAGCACCCTGGCGTAGTTGTCCCAGACGAACGGGTCGGGCAGGCCGGCCGGGTCCGCGACGATCTGCGGGGTGGTGCGGAACCCGCCGATGACCACGTAGAGGACCGGGGCGATCGACACCGCCGCGATCGCGAGGGCGAGCGCGTAGGTGAGCGGCGTGCCCCAGGAAACCTGGCGGCGCCCGGTGGACGGGGGGAGAACCGTGTTCACGGCCATCGTCACTTCGCCCTTCCGGTGATGGCGCCCTCGATGTCGCGGCGGAGCAGGAACCGCTGGAACAGCAGCGCCGCCACGAAGGAGATGACGAACAGGATTACCGCCACAGCGTTGCCGTAACCCCAGAGCCGGGCGAAGAACCCGTTGTCCACCATGTAGGTCGCCATGGTGGCCGATGCGCCGAGGGACCGCACCGCGGGCACCGAGGTCACCCAGATCATGTCGAAGATCTGCAGTGAGCCGATCATGGACAGGAACATCCAGATCCGGATCGTCGGGCCGAGCAGCGGGATCGTGACGTGCCGTTGGATCTGCCACCAGCTCGCGCCGTCGATGGCCGCCGCCTCGGTCAGTTCGTCGGGCACGTTGGACAGTCCGGCGAGGAGCAGGATGATGGCGAAGCCGACGTACTTCCAGGTGAGGACGGCCAGCAGGGTCCAGATGACCACATCCAGGTCGGCGAGCCAGGCCTGCACCAGGCCGCCCATTCCCAGGGACCGCAGCAGAGCATCGACCGTGCCTTGGTCGGTCAGCAACAGCTTCCACATGATGCCGACGGTGACCTCGGCCAGCACGTACGGCACGAACACCAGCAGGCGGAACACCGCCCGCCCACGGAAGCGGCGGTTGAGCAGCAGGGCGACGCCCAGGGCGATCGGGCCCTGGATCAGCAGCGACCCGAACACGATGATGGCGTTGTTGCGCAACGCGTCGAGGAAGATCGGGTCCTGGAAGGCGAGGGTGTAGTTCCGCAGGCCGACGAACTCGGTGGGAGGCCCGACCCCGCGCCACCGGAACAGACTGTAGTAGACCGCGAAGCCCATCGGGACCAGCACGAACATCACGTAGATGACGACGGCCGGCGTGGTGAGCCCGATGATCTCGTACCACTTGCGGCGGTTGTCGGCTCGGCGGGCGGACTCGCGCCCGGCCTTGTGGGGGCCCGCCGGCGACGCGGAAGCGCCGCCGGCGGGCATACGGATCTGGTTGGCGGAGGTCACTTGCTTGCGGCCGCCTTCATTGCCGAGACGACCTTCTCAGGCGTCCCGTTGCCGGCGAAGATGGCGACGATCGCGTCGTTCATCGCGTTGCCGACGGTGCTGCCGTACGCCGTGTCCAGCCAGAGCTGGACGTAGCTCGCCCCGGAGGTGGCCTCCAGGATGGACTTCAGCGCGGGGTCCTTCACGGCGTCCGCCGCGCCCTTGGCGACAGGCAGGCCGGTGCCGGTCTCGGCGTAGCCCTTCTGCACCTCGGGGCTCACGAGGTACTTGAGGAACTCGACGCACTCGGCCGGGGCGTTCTTGGCGCAGGAGAACCCGTCGCCACCGCCGAGAGCGGCCTTCGGGTCGCCCGGCGAACCGGAGATCGCCGGCACCGGGAACCAGCCGAGGAACGACGCGAGCTTCGCCTTGTCCGTGGTGACGGTGTCCAGCGTGCCGCGGTTCCAGTCACCCATGAGCTCCATCGCGGCCTTGCCGTTGGCGAGCATGCCGTTGGCGCTGGTCGGGTCGTTCTGGCCCGGCGTGGCGATGAAGTTGGGCTGGAACGGCTTGGTGTCGATGAACGCCTTCAGGTCCTGCCCGGCCTTGACGAAGCACGGGTCGTCGAAGTTCTTCTCCGCCGAGGCCTTCTTGAGGGCGTCGACCGAGCAGGCGCGCAGCGCCATGTTGTACCACCAGTGCGCGGCCGGCCACTTGTCACCGGCGCCCACGGCGATCGGAATGACGTTGGTCGCCTTGAGCTTGGTGACCGCGGTGTTGAGCTCCTCGAAGGTAGTCGGCGGAGCCGCGATGCCCGCCTTGGCGAACATTTCCTTGTTGTACCAGATGCCCTCGATGCCCATCCGGAACGGCAGGCCGTACTGCTTGCCCTTGACCTGCCAGATCTCCGCGGCGCTGCCGATGTTGCCGACCTCGGTCTTGGTCTGGTCGGTGATCTCCTTGAGGTAGTCGGCCTCCACCTGCTCGGTCATCTCGCCGCCGCCCCAGGCCTGGAAGATGTCCGGCGGGTCGCTGCTCAGCAGCGCGGCAGGGAGCCGGGTGCGCTGGAGCTGGTTCGTCTCGATCGCCTCGATCTCGATCTTGACGGTGGGGTGGAGCGCGGAGAAGTCCTTGGCGACCTTCTCCCAGTAGGTCTTGCCGGGCCCGTCCTGTGAGGCGTTGTGCCACCAGGTCAGGGTCACCGGGTCCTTGTACAGCTCGCTCTGAGAGGCTGCCTCTTCGCCGCCGCCGGAACACCCGGCGAGGACGACAACACTTGTCATTAACAGTGCCAGAACGGCACTCGCACGCCGCTTCGTTGCCATCGATGTCTCCTCGACTAGTCAGTCGCGGTACTCGGCCTGCGGCGAAGTTTTACAGTCATGTAACTTGATGTCAATCGGTATCGATAACGTTTTCGAGTCGCCGACGACGCACCCCCGGCGGGGCCCTATCATCATCGACGTGGTGTTTCAGCAGCGCGTCAAGATGTCGGATGTGGCACGTACTGCCGGCGTCTCGGTCGCGACCGTGTCGAAGGTTGTCAACGGCCGCTACGGCGTGGCCCAGGCGACCGTGGAGCGCGTCCAGCAGGTCATCCACGAGCTCGGCTACGAGGCGAGCCTGGGGGCGCAGAGCCTGCGCAGCCACCGCACCAACGTGCTCGGCATCCTGGTCGCCGAGTTCGAGCCGTTCTCGACCGAGCTGCTCAAGGGGGCGTCCCAGGAGGTCGCGGGGAGCGGATACCAGCTGCTGGCCTACTCCAGCGGGGACGGCGAGGGCGCCGCCGTGGGGTGGGAGCGGCGCTCACTCGCCCGACTCTCCGGCACTCTCATCGACGGCGCCGTGATCGTCACGCCGACCGTGGTCGAGACCGAACACAGCTTCCACGTCGTGGCCGTCGACCCACACACCGGGCCGTCCGACCTGCCCACCGTCGATTCGGACAACTTCGCCGGCGCCGTGCTGGCGACCAACTACCTACTGTCCCTCGGCCACACGCGGATCGGGCACATCAGTGGCCGCACCGACCTGAAGTCGGCGCAGTTACGCGAGGCCGGCTTCCGCAGTGCGATGGCCGAGGCCGGCGTGCCGGTGGACGAGCGGCTCGTCCGCGTCGGCGGGTTCCGGATCGAGAGCGCCGCCGGCACTGCCGCGGAGCTTCTCGCCCTCACCGACCGGCCGAGCGCGATCTTCGCGGGTAACGACCTCTCCGCGATCTCCACGATGACCGTGGCCCGCGACATGGGCCTGTCGGTGCCCGACGACCTGTCGGTGATCGGCTTCGACAACGTCCCGGAGTCGGCGCTGGTCAACCCGCCGCTGACGACCATCATGCAGCCGCTGCAGCGGATGGGCGCCGAGGCGTTGCGCCTGCTCATCGACCTGATCGCCGGCGTCGAGCGGGACACCCACATCCGGCTCCCCACCGAGCTGGTCATCCGGTCGTCCTGCCGCCCGCACCACTGACACCCCGGGCCAACCACGGCTCCAGCGCCGCCGCGGCCGTCGCCGTGGCACCTGGGGGCACGCGACAGGGTGGCGGAACGTGAATCTCACCTAAGTCGACGATTCTCCCCCTAGGTTCGATGCGCAGGACGCAGCCGAACCGGGGAGAGACGTGGACAGCTATCCGGCGATCGAGGATCACGGGCTCATCGGCGACCTGCAGACCGCCGCGTTGGTGACGTGTGACGGGACGGTCGACTGGTTCTGCGCGCCGCGGTTCGACTCGCCGAGCATCTTCGCCGCGCTGCTGGACAAGGAGAAGGGCGGCTACTTCCAGATCGCGCCGCACGACGTGCGGTACGTGACCAAGCAGCTCTACCTCCCCGGCACACCCATCCTGATCACCCGGTTCATCAGCGCCGACGGTGTGGCCGAGGTGATGGACTTCATGCCGGTCACCGGCGAGCGGGCCACCGACGCGCACCGGCTGGTCCGCACCGTCACCATGGTCCGAGGCAGCATGCGTTTCCGGGTGGAGTGCCGGCCGCGGTTCGACTACGCCCGCGAAGAGCACCAGTTGGAACGCCACCACAACGGTTACGTCTTCCGCAGCCGGTCGGCGACGCTGACGTTCAACCCGGTCGACCCCGTGCGGCGGTTGATCTCCGAACAGGGTGACGTCCACCTCGAGGGCGGCGACCTCGTCGCGTACGGCACGTTGAACGAAGGCGACACCGGCGGGGTGGTCCTGGAAACCGGCGGCGCCGAGCCGCGCGTCATCCCGCCGGAAGAGATCCAGGGCATGTTCGAGTGGACCCGGGACTACTGGCGACGCTGGCTCGAACGCTCCCGCTACACCGGCCGTTGGCGGGAGATGGTGGAGCGCTCCGCCATCACGCTGAAACTCATGACGTACGCGCCCACCGGCGCGATGATCGCCGCGCCCACCGCCGCGCTGCCGGAACTGGTCGGCGGGACCCGTAACTGGGACTACCGCTACACCTGGGTACGCGACACGTCGTTCTCGGTGCACGCGCTGCTCGGCCTCGGCTTCACCGAGGAGGTCGGCCGGTACATGAACTGGCTGGACGAGCGGATCCGCGAGGCCGGCGACCACCAGGACCCACTGAAGATCATGTACCGGGTGGACGGCTCCTCGGACCTGCACGAGGAGGTGCTGGACCACCTGGAGGGCTACCGCGGCTCCCGGCCGGTGCGGATCGGCAACGGCGCCGCCGACCAGGTCCAGCTCGACATCCACGGGGAGGCGCTCTACGCCATGCACCTCGCCGACGAGCAGGGCATCCGCGTCTCGCACCAGGTGTGGAAGAGCACCGTCCGGCTCGTCGACTGGCTCTGCCACAACTGGGACCAGCCCGACGCCGGCATCTGGGAGAGCCGCCACCACCCCCGCAACTACACCTTCGGCCGGGTGATGTCCTGGGTCGCGCTGGACCGGGCCATCCGGCTGGCCACCCGCACCGGCCGCCCCGGGGACATGACCTGCTGGACCGAGCAACGCAACCGCATCTACGACCAGGTCATGGCCCGCGGATACGACCGGGCCCGCGGCACCTTCGTGCAGGCGTACGACGAGACCGTGCTGGACGCGGCGCTGCTCGCCATGCCGGCGGTCGGTTTCGTCACGCCGAGCGACCCACTGTGGCAGTCCACCTTGCAGGCGATCGAGCGCGAGCTGGTCTCCGACAGCCTGGTCCACCGGTACGACCCGGTCCACTCCCCCGACGGTCTCCCGGGCCACGAGGGCACCTTCAACATGTGCACCTTCTGGTACGTCGAGGCGCTGGCCCGTTCCGGCCGCCTCGACGACGCCCGCCTCACGTTCGAGAAGATGTTCACCTTCAGCAACCACCTCGGCCTCTACGCCGAGGAGATCGCCGCGACCGGGGAGCAGATCGGCAACTACCCCCAGGCGTTCAGCCATCTCTCACTGATCAACTCCGCGCTGACGCTCAACGACCTGCTCGACACCGAGGCTGACGCCCGCCGCCGCCGGTAACACGGGCACGCTCCGGTCGGCCACCGTCGCGTGGCCGACGTCGGGAAGGGCTTGACGCGCCCATCTCCATCGCGCATGGTCGATACGTATTGACCACCTCGAATGTATTGACGCGGGGAGAACCGATGAAGGCCTTCGTCACCACCGCCTCGGCCGCGGTCCTGCTACTCCTGGCCACGGCCGGGGCATCCCACGGCCAGCCGGCCGCCGACCCGCCCTGCACCGGACAGGTCCACCCGAACCCCGGGTTCGAGCACGGCACCACCGGCTGGACGGCCGGCCCCCGCATCGTCGTGTTCGGCGACGCGACCCGGCCCGCACACACCGGCCACGCGTACGCCACCTTCGCCGGGCTGGACGTGACGCGTAGCGACCTGCTGCGCACCACCGTCACCGTGCCGGCCAACTGCGACCTGACGGTCCGTTTCTGGGTGCGGACCACCACCACGGAGACCACCCGCGGCGACTACCTGAACGTCGGACTGGCGGTCACCGGGATACCCCCGAAGACGAGGTTCTCGCTGGCCTTCGACGGCGGGGCGCAGTGGCGGCAGTACGCCATGTCGAGCGGGACCGCGACGACCGAGCGCACCGCGACGGTCAGCTTCCTCGCCAGCGAGACGGCCGGCAACGGCGCCACGGCCTTCGACGTCGACGACGCGACCTTCACGCTGAGCTGACCCGGGCGGGGACGCACCTGCAGAACAGATAAGGACTGGACTGTCAATAAGCGAATCCGGATTGGTGAGGCCACAAGCAACCCCGGAACTGCAAGGCATTGAGACTCCGATCTCTGCCGGCGAATTTCCTGGCCGATGGGGAAAAGCAACTCTATGCTTGCCGCCGAATGCACTGCGGCTCGTCCGGGCCGAGGGTTACACCGATACAGGGATTTGCGAATGCACCGGGAGTCTGCTCTGCGCAACGGCACTGTTGACGTCAGCGAAGCAACACCGGACGGCCAACTGCCCTCTACCGCAGAGGGTGCCGCGCGGCGATCCGCGGTCGCCGAGGAACAGGCGTTCCTGGACGTGGCCACGGCCCAGCGCGACAGGCTGGCCGACCACCTACAGGCCGAGCTTTCGGCAGAGGCCCTGGACGCGTTGGAGCAGGCCCGGCAGCGCATGCTCCGCCGGCAGTACGACGAGCTCCGGCGAGCAGGGGAAGGGTTGGTCTTCGGCCGCCTCGACGGCCTTGACGGCACCGTGCGCCACGTGGGCCGGGTCGGTCTCCGCAACGATGCCGAGGACGGTGAGCCGCTGCTGGTGGACTGGCGCGCTTCCGCGGCTCGGCCGTTCTACACCGCGACGGCCGTCGACCCACAGGGCCAGGCACGGCGACGGCACATCCGTACGACGGGGTCGACAGTCGTCGGCGTGGACGACGAGCCACTGGACGGGACCACAACGGCCGAACTCGTCGGCGAAGGCGCCCTGCTGGCCGCCCTCGACCAGCGGCGCACCGGGCGCATGTCGACGGCGATCTCCACCCTGCAACGCGAACAGGACGACATCATCCGGGCGGAGGCGACCGGCCCGCTGATCGTCCAGGGCGGTCCCGGCACGGGCAAGACCGTGGTTGCTCTGCACCGCGTCGCGTACCTCCTGTTCACCCACCGGAAGATGGCCGACCAGGCGGTCCTGGTCCTCGGCCCCTCGCCGCGGTTCCTCCGGTACATCGCCCAGGTGCTGCCCGCGCTCGGTGAGACCGCCGTCGTCTCGGCGACCTGCGACACCCTGCTCAGCGACATCCAGGTGGGTCGCGACGAGAGCCGGCTCGTCGCCGAGATCAAGGGCCGCGCCCTCTGGCAGCCCGCGCTCGAAAGCTACGTCGCGTCGCTGCTCCCCCGGCCCCGCGAGCTGAAGCTGCGCTGGGAGGGCGAGTTCTACGTCATCACCGCCGCAACCGTGGCGCAGGCGCTCGCCTCGGCGGTGCAGGGACGCCCGTACCACCGTGCCCGCGCGGTGTTCGCCGAGCAGTTGCACCATCTCCTTGCCGATGTCGTCGCCGAGCAGCGCGAGGCGCTGATGGACGAGATGGAGGAGGGGTTCGAGGACATCCTGGCCCGCGTCGACAGGGGCATGGGGTACGAGCACCACTCCGCCCGTACGTCCACCGGCAGTGACATCGACGGGTTGCTCTCCGAAGAGGAGATCGAGCAACTGCGTGGTCGTATCGCCGAGGACGCCGCCATCGCCCGGTTCGTCGAGGCATGGTGGCCCACCCGCGACGCCGAAACCCTGCTGGGTGATCTCCTGACCGACCGCACCCTGCTGGCCCGGTTCGCTCCGGGGCTGTCCCCCGAGGAGATCACCGCCGTCGCGGCCGAGCCCGCCCCATGGGCATCGAGCGACATCCCTCTGCTCGACGCCCTCGCCGACCTGCTCGGCGAGGTCGACGCCCCGCAACCACAGGGTGAGTTCGTCGCCGACCGTGCGCGCCGCCAGCGCGGCTGGGTGTACGGGCACGTCGTCATCGACGAGGCGCAGGAGCTGTCCGAGATGCAGTGGCAGATGGTCCTGCGGCGGTGTCCCAGTCGCTCCATCACCGCCGTCGGCGACATCGACCAGGCCGAGGCAGCGCATCGGCACACCACTTGGGCACAAGCGGTGCAGGCCGTTTTCGCAGACCGCTGGACCGCCGCGGAACTCACCATCTGCTACCGGACCCCGCGCGAGGTCATGGACCTCACCGAACCGGTCCTGAGGAAGGCTGGCAGCCACAACACCCCGCCACGAGCGGTACGCTCCTCCGGCATCGTTCCGTGGGAGCTCACCGTCACCACCGCTGAGCTTGCCGGTGCCGCCGTCGAAGCAGTGCGGCAGTTGCAGCAACGGTGGCACGGCGGCACGGTCGGCGTCATCGCTCCCGCGGCCCGCATCGCCGCACTCCAAGCCGTGCTGAGTGAGGTGCCGGTGCTCACCGCGACCCAGTCCAAGGGATTGGAATGGGACGCGACGCTCCTCATCGACCCTCAGGGCATCGCCGCCGAACCGCGCGGCTGGAACGGCCTCTACGTCGCGCTCACCCGATGCACCCAGGAACTCGGGCAGCTGCTGCTCACGGCGAGGGGCTCAGGACAGGAAGTGGTGCAGCGCCGCGGTCAGGTCGTCGGGGTTCTCCTCGGCGACGTGGTGGCCGGAGTCGATCGAGTGGCCGCGGAGATCGGCGGCCCACGGGCGCCAGATGGCTAGCGGATCGCCGTACAGGTCTTCCAGGTCGTCCCGGGTCGACCACAGCAGCAGAGTGGGGCAGCGGACAGCGGGACCGTCACGCCGGTCGGCTTCCTCGTGCGCCCGGTCGACGCCGAGGCCGGCTCGGTAGTCCTCCAGCATGGCCCGTACGGTGGCCGCGTCGTGGATGGCCTGCCGGAACTCCTGGTAGTTCTCGGCTCCCATGCTCTCGGGCCGAGCCTTACCGGCGTACCAGGCATCGGGGTCGGCGGCGATGGCTCGCTCCGGCTTGTCCGGCTGGGCGAAGAAGAACCAGTGGTACCAGTCATGGGCGAACTTGGCATCGCACCGGGCAAGCGCCTCACTGATGGGTACACCGTCGATGACCACCAGGTGACTGACCGAATCGGGGTGGTCAAGCGCCAGGCGTAACGCCACGTACGACCCACGGTCGTGCCCGACCGTCGCGAACCTCGGATGGCCCAGTTCAGCCATCAACTGGACCATGTCCGCGGCGACCACCCGCTTGGACTGCTGGGAGTGATCCGCGAGGATCGTCGCCTTGCCCGACTGCCCGTAGCCGCGCATGTCGGGACAGACGACGGTGAACCCGCGATCAACCAGCTGCGGCGCTACTCGATGCCACGTCGACCCGGTACGCGGATGTCCGTGAATGAGGAGGACCGGCGGCCCGTGCCCCGCATACCGGACCCGGAGTTCCACCTCCCCGACGTCGATCCGCTCGTCCTCGAAACCGTCGAACATGCGCGACAAGTATCCCGGCCCCGGTCAGGGAAAACATCCATCCACCCGTATGCGCGGACGCCGATCGGCACCTCGCTCCCGTCCCGGCGCGAACAGCGCCGGGACGAGTGCTCGGTTCGCCGTCAGCGGCCGTATGTCTCCAACAGCCGCAGCCACACCTCGCTGACGGTCGGGTACGCCGGAACCGCGTGCCACAACCGGTCCAGCGGTACCTCACCGACGATGGCGATCGTCGCGGCGTGGATCAGTTCCGCCACGTCCGGGCCGGCCAGAGTGAAGCCGACGATCACCTTCCGGTCCTCGTCGACGACCATCCGGGCGTGCCCCTGGTAGCCATCCGCGTGGAGCGTGGACCCGGCAACCGCACCCAGGTCGTAGTCCACGACCCGGATCCGCAGCCCAGCCGCCTCGGCCGCAGCCGCCGTCAAGCCCACCGACGCGATCTCCGGGTCGGTGAAGACCACCTGCGGCACCGCACGCTCGTCTGCCGTCGCCACGTGCCGGCCCCACCGGCCGTCCTCGACCTTGGCACCCTTCGCCCGGGCCACGATCACATCGCCCACCGCCCGCGCCTGGTACTTGCCCTGATGGGTCAGGAGCACCCGCCGGTTCACATCGCCGGCGGCATACAGCCACTCACCGCCGCCGACGACGCGCAGGGTGTCGTCGACCGCCAGCCACGCACCCGGCGCCAGCCCGACGCCGTCGAGGCCGAGGTCCTGGGTGTTCGGCGTACGACCAACCGCCACCAGCACCTCGTCAGCCTCGACCCGCTCGCCGGAGGCGGTCACGATGTGGACGGTTCCGCTGTCGTCGCGTTTGACGGAAACGGCCTCCGCGCCGAGGTGTACCGAAACGGCGGCCTCGCGCAACGAATCCGTGACCCGCTCACCGGCGAACGGCTCCGCCGACGGCAACACCCCATCGCGGGCCAGCACCGTCACGGACGACCCCAGGGCGGCGAACGCGGTCGCCATCTCGGCCGCCACCACGCCACCACCGATGATGGCGAGCCGGCGGGGCACCGACCTGGCCGACGCGGCCTCGCGGCTGGACCACGGCGCCGCATCACGTAGACCGGGGATGTCCGGCAACAGAGCGCTGCTGCCGGTCGCGACGACCACCGCGTGCCGCGCCGTCAGCCTCGTCGTGACACCGTCGATGCCGGTCACCTCGACAACCCGTGCGGACGCGATCCGCCCGTGACCACGGTGCAGCGCGATGCCAGCCGACTCCAGCCAGGAAACCTGCCCATCGTCCTGCCAGTGCGACGCGAAGGAGTCCCGCCGGCCCAGCACCGCAGCCGCGTCCAGGGCTCCCGTCACCGCCTCACGCGCACCCGGCAGTTGGCGCGCCGCCCGCAACGCGGACGCGCTGCGCAGCAACGCCTTGGTCGGCATACAGGCCCAGTACGAGCACTCGCCACCGACCAACTCCCGCTCGACGATGGCCGCGGTCAGCCCACCCTGCACGACCCGGTCGGCAACGTTCTCCCCGACCGGTCCGGCACCGATCACGACGACGTCGTACTCGATGGTTGTCATGTCAGTTGCCCTTCGCGGTACGGCCGAGGCGGACAGCCGCGATGAGGAAGAAGATGGCGCCGGGAATGGCGTAGCCGGCAGCGTTGGTCAGCGACGGGTGATCCGCGGAAGCACCGGCGATGAAGGACCCACCAGCCAGAACGGAGATGCCGCCACTGATGATCATCGGCCACTGGCCGCCCATCTTCCGCCGGGTGACACCGACGACCAACTGGACCAACCCGGCGACGATCGCCCAGGCGCCCCACACACGCAGGACGGCGGGAACGCCGGACGCGCCCGCGACACCCACGCCGATCGCCGTGATCAGGCTCACCGCGACGTTCACGTACAGCAGGGCCGGCGAGCCGGTGGCCCGTGAGGACCGGAGGTCGTAGATGGCGGCGCCCACGTCGAACAGCGGGTAGAGCACGAACAGCGCCACCGCGAGCGGACCGATCTCCTTGGCGGTGGCGATGGTCACGAGTGCCCACACGATGGCGAACGCGAAGCGGACGAAGTACAACCGCCGCAGTGCGGACGCGGTCTGGGAGATGCCGGTCGGAGCAGCAATGGTGGTCACGGGTGACCCTTTCAGCGGAGAGGTAGGGAGACCGAACGTTCTACCTACCGAGCATGACAGGCTCAGCTCCCATCGTCAAGACCGATCGTTCTATCTACTTGAGCGGGTCCCTCGCCATCGACACGCCGCTGCCGCTGCTCACGTCCAGCAGACCGAACGTTCTATCCGCTAAGATGGTGGTATGACGCGCGGCAAACCCGACGCTCGGCCCTCTGAGGCGCGCCTCCGGCTTCTCGCCACGGCGACCAGGCGCTTCTACGCGGAGGGCATCCATTCCGTCGGCATTGACCGGATCATCGCCGAGGCGAAGGTGACCCGGGCGACGTTCTACCGGCACTTCCCCAGCAAGGACGACCTCATCCTCGCCTACCTGCGGGAAGTCCACGAGATGGAGCGCAGCACGGTCGACGCGGCCATCGCCACCGGCTCGTCGCCGGTCGACCCACTCCGGGCCATCGCCGGCTCCATCGCGCAGCACATCCAGTCCCCCGGGTTCCGTGGATGCGCCTTCCTGAACGCCGCAGCGGAATATCCCGCCGCGGACCACCCCGTACGCCAGGAGATCATCGCCCACCGGCAATGGTTCCTGGACACGCTCAGCACACTGATGGCACAGGTTCACCAGGAGACGGCGGATCCCGCCGCGCGCCACTTCGTCATGCTCCGCGACGGCGCCATGGCAGCCGGATGCCTCTTCGACCCCGCGCTCGTGTCCGAGACCTTCCTGCGCGGCGTCGAAGGCCTTCTCTCGATCAATGCCGAGCGCCAGTCGACCGGATCCTCCGGCTAGTACCACGACAGCCACGCGACGACGCCGTGTTACGCGGCGGGGCAGGCGATCACGGCGGTGACGTCTTCACGTGGTCGCGGGTCCGCCACGGCCGCGCGGTCACGCCTCGGAATCGCGAACCTCGGGTGCCGCCCTCCCGATCGGCGAGGCGGGAACCTCCACCGGCTGTCCCCGACTGCGCAGCGCGTCGAGGAGCGCGACCAGGGCCAGCACTCCGGCCACCACGCTCAGCCCGACCATCGGCGTCCAACGGGCCAACGCCGGCGTGAACACCAGCAGGGCCACCAATCCGATGACGCGGGACTGGGTGACCCGGCCGAAGATCTCGTACTCCAGCCGCATACGGGCGACGAGGAAGAGCATGGGCCCGCCCACCACGAACAGCAGCCAACTGGGCCTCGGCTGCCCGAACGGTTGATCGATCACCAGTTCGTAGCCGACCGACGTGACGAGCACGCTGAGCACGATCAGCAGGTGCGTCCGTTCCGACGCCGCGCCCAGCCGGCCGGGCATGACCGCCCGATCCAACGCATCCGTCAGCAGCAGACCGGCGCGGTGAAAGTAGATCCGCCAGAGCAACGCGCTGGTGGCGAACGCGACCGCGAAGGCGGCTGCCCGCTCGGCGGAATAGTCCGTGCCGCTGAAGACCACGCCGATGACCAGAATCGACTCACCGAGCGCGATGAGAAACACCTGCTGGTAACGGTCGGCGAGATGAGTCCCCGCGATCCGCCAGCGGCTCACATTCGAGGCCCCGAGCCACGGCAGCGGCCAGCCCAGGGACCAGGCGAGGTAGTCGACGGCGAGGGCGGCAGCCCACAGCGGCAGGCGAAGTCGGTCCGGACCCAACGCGCCGGCCAGCCACAGAGGCGCGCTCGCCGAAGCCCACACGGCAAGCCGGAACGGCACCAGGCGTCGCGGATGACCACGCAGCGCGGCGGCGACCACCAGCGGCCGCACCACCATCACCATCAGGTACGCGGCCACGAACGGCAGCGCCCGCTCCTCCATGGCGCGCGGCAGCGTCACCGCCATGATCAGGCCGGCGAACATGGTGCCGACCACGACGGCCTGAATGATCGGCCGCTCTGGTTCGTAGCGACTGGTGATCCAGGCGGTGTGCGACCAGATCAGCCACAACGCCAGAAAGAGCAGCAGGGTACGTCCGAACCCTGTGACGAGCGCCCAGCCACTGTCATCGCTCAAACCGGCGAAGCGCTGCGAGACCCGGGTGAGGGCCACGACGAAGGCCAGATCGAAGAACAGCTCCAGGAACGTCGCACGGCCCGAGCTGGTGGGAGGACGCAGCAGCTCGGCACCCCGACCCGCCGCCATCATCTGCCTCCGTCCGCCCCTTGTGACCAACGAGCCGGCAGCCAGCGGAGTTGCGCCAGCCCTCACCTGGTGTGAGTTGGGGTTGCCTCAATCGGTCACGTGGCGGCCATCAGGTCGCGAACGCGGAGGGCAGGCCGAGTTCGGCCCGGGCCACCTCGATGAATCGGCGCTCGGCCTCCCACAGGGCGTCGAACCGATCGGCGGGCAACGCCTGGGCGTCGCTGCCCGCCCGGGTGGCTGCCAGGAGCCGGGCCTGGCGCACCAGCTCCGACGAACCGCTCACCACCTCGACCTGGCCGGCTACCAGCCGAAGCGCGGTCTTGGTGCTCTCCAGCCGCTCCCGGTAGCGGCTGCCCTCGTCGTCGAAGAACGGCATGAGATCACCCGGATCACGCGGGCGCGGCACCGCGGTGATGCGGGCGGCCGGGTTGAGGACGAAGGCCACGTACTCCCGGACCGCGCCGATGAATTCGGTGTACGCGTTCAACCGGATGTCACGCCACTGTCGATCCTGGTCGCGCCGCCACAGCCGGTCCTGAGCCCGGACGGTGAGCCATCCACCGATCAGGACCGCCAGCAACGTCGTCGTCGCGGTGACACCCGCCTGGACCACACTCACCGGCACCACCGTTCGTATCGATCGGTAACTCACCCTACCGCCCGTTGTCACCCGCTCCGGAGGTCGCGCGACAGCCCGGGTCCGCCGGTGCCCCTGGGCGTAGCGAGTCGGAGTCGCCAACTCGAACGGATGGCGGCCAGACGTCGGTTGGATATTGATCCAAGCCGATGTTATCGTGGGAACGCTCCCACACCGCACACCAATCCACCTGCCCGAGGAGCTGACCATGTCACGACGGCGTTATCGCCCGGCCACCATGCTGGCCGGGCTGATCGTTCTGGCCCTGGCCGCGTCCCTGTCGCCACCGGCGCCAGTGGCCGCCACCGCCGCGGCCGACAGATCCCACCCCCGCGCTGCCCCACTCGCTGAGCTGACCGTGGTATCCGAACAGGTGGCCTTCGGTCTGCAGCGTCCGATCGCGATCACTGGCCTGCCGGACGGCCGAATGCTGATCGCGGAGAAGAACGGCACCGTCCGCGCCTACCACCCCGACACCGGTCTGGCGGCCGAGCCGGTGCTCGACCTGACCGCCCGGATCGACACGTCGGACAACGAGCGCGGCCTCCTCGGCATCACTCCCGCGCCGAACTTCGCGCGGACCGGGATGCTCTACGTGGCCTACACGAGCCTGCCGGCCGGCGCGCTGACCCTGGCGCGGGTGCCCATCGGCGCTCCCGACCGGGTCCAGGTGCTGCTCACTCAGGAGCACGCCGAGTACGGCAACCACAACGGCGGCCAGGTGGCGTTCGGTCGCGACGGCTACCTCTACTGGTCCCTTGGCGACGGTGGCTACGCGAATGACCCGTTCAAGTCCGGTCAGAACCTGGGCACCCTGCTCGGCAAGATTCTGCGGATCGACGTCAACCGCTCCTGCGGGGGCAAGCCCTACTGCGTGCCCTTCGACAACCCGTTCGTCCGCACGCAGGGCGCGCGTCCAGAAATCTGGGTCTACGGGCTGCGCAACCCGTGGAAGTTCTCCATCGACCCGGTCGACAACTCGCTGTGGATCGGTGATGTCGGTCAGGGCCTGATCGAGGAGATCAACCACATCCGCCCGTCGCAGCGTGGCGCGAACCTCGGCTGGTCCTGCCGAGAGGGCACGCCGGTCTTCGACGAGACGCAGTGCCGGCCGGGTGTGCGGCTTACCGACCCGGTCGTCGAATACGACCACTACATGACGGAGAACTGCTCCATCATCGGCGGTCTGGTGTACCGGGGGTCCGCCACCCCGGAGGCGCGGGGAACCTACATCGCGAGCGACTACTGCTCGACCCGCGCGTTCGCCGTGCGTCCCAAGTCCACGGGCGGCTACGAGTCCGCTGAGATCGGCACCTTCCCCACCCAGCCGACCGCGTTCGGCACCGACGTGAACGGCGAGGTGTACGTACTCAGTGACCTCCCGGGGTGGCTGAGCCGGGTGCGGTTCGAGCGAGTGCAGCCAGCCCCCACCGGCGGAGCCGCGCACCGCTGAACCTCGCTCCACCTGCGCACCACCCCTGGGGACGGCCGCGTTCGGCGGCCGTCCCCAGGTCATCTGGTTCTCCTTAGGACCGACGCCGACCTCGGAGCTGGCGGCCCCGGCCCGCCCTACTCGGCTCGCCGACCCGGAGCGCGCGAGCCGTACGCCGGACCGAACACCACCAGCAGCGCCAAATCCTCGGTCACCTCTTCGAACCGGTGCTCCTCGCCAGCGGGCACGAAGATCACCGACCCCGGCCCCACCTCGGCCGCGCCGTCCGGGGTCACGGTCCGGGCCCGTCCTGCGGTGACCACGTAGATCTCATCCTCGGTGTGCGGGCTCTGATCGTCGAGACCGCCCGCAGGGATGCAGTACGTTCCCACCGACAGGTCCGGCACTCTGAGGTGTTCGACCCAGTCGTTGGCGACCCCGGTGGGTGCGGTCCACCGGCCCGCGCCTTCGATGATCAGCATGGCGGGAGCCTAGCTCCATCCAGATTTCCGCCGGGGAACTCGACGGTGCCGAAGCATGTGCCGCGCAGCTGCTCGCCACCGGCGAACGTGCCGTCGAACAGCGCCACCAGCACCTGACAAAGCACTACCAGCGGCGAGAACCTACCGGGCCGCGAGGACCGGACCCACGTCGAGCCGTCGATCGACCGGAACCAGGTCGTTGGTCGCGAGTGCGAGCCCTGGCTCCGGCCGATCGGCCGATCAGCAGTTCTCGGTGGTGTACTGGACCCACGGGTTGAGGTACGCCCCGCTGATGAATCCGGACCCACCGGTGCTGAAGCGAGCGTGCCACCAGACGGCGATGCCGTTGACCGTGTCCCCGCGCGTGGCGCAGTCCAGGTACGCCGTCACGCCGCGATTCACCTGGCCATAGGCGGTGCAGGACGTGTGCGGCCCGGTACGGTAACGGACACCGTCCGCCGTCACCACGGCCGTACGGCTGCTCCGGTCCGACCAGCCCTGCCCGCAGGCCGCCGACGCCGGTGTCGCGGGCACAACGTAGGTCACCGCCGCCGCGAGCAGCGCGATACCTGCCAGCCGAGCACTCATTCGTCGCGTGGTCATCGGTCTCCCTTCACGAAGGTGACTTCCAGCCCAGCCTATATCGATAGACGTACTCGACGTGTCGCTTTTACACAGTGGCTGGTGAACCTCGGTGGAATTTGACCTGTCCGAACAAGGTATGTGCGCGGTCGAGGTCGCGGCGACGCTTCACCTGTTCTATGCCAGCCAATATGAGGGGTAGCCGGTTGGCGCCAGATACGTCCGCGTCAGCGCGGGCGCGGATCGGCGTCGCGATGGTGTGCGAGCGGAGACGAGTTCCTGGGCCAGGCCGACGGTGAGGGTGTCGGTGGCGGCCGCCGTCGTGGATATCGGCGGAAGCCGGGACTCGGCACGGCGCGACGCCTCGACCTGCGTCGCCGGCAACCCGTGCGACCAGGTGGTCCCCCCGCCCGTCCCCGCCGGGCAAACCTGAGTACGCCGACTCATGCCCGGCCGTGTTGACCCATCCACGCTGGACGGCATGACGTCTGATGCGGTCGGCGCGGGTCGACGGGGTGGTCCGATCGTGGGATTCCTGGTCCTGGTCTGGGTCTGCGGGCTGATCGCGGCGGCCGTGTGGTGGGTGGGCATCGGCTTGGAGCAGTGGAGCGTCAGCTACGGCGACCAGCCCGGCGAGTTCGAGGACCTCAAACGTCGGGCGAGCGTCGCCCTGCTGGTCGCCGCGTTGGTCGCGACCGCCGGGCCGGCAATCATCGCGCTCGTCGCGTACCAACTGCGGCGGGCACGCACCGCAGTCGTCTTCCTGGTGCTCACCGTCGTGATCGCCGTGCCCGCCGTACCGTTCGCCGTCCTCGCCGGCCGGGACCTCGATCCGGCGCCGGCAGCGACGACGCCCGGCCCGCCGGGGCACTGCGTGGAACACAGCGGCGGTGACACCCGCTGCCCGGGCGGCTGACCGACCGGTGTGGTCGCGGCAGCGGCGGCCTGGTCGACGTTCCTTCCCGGGTGGCCAGGGCGGCACCGATGAAGCAGACCAGTGACCGGGCCCACTCACCTTGATCGGCTCGACGATGGATCATGTGCTACGGTAGCCGCGTTGCAGTTTTGATTTCCGTAGACGTTATCCAGCGCCTGATGGGGGCATCTGAAACCCCCCAGGCGCTTTTCGTTTTTCGTGTCGTTTCGACGCGGGTGATCAACGCGGCGGCGTAAGGGTCCGCACAGTGCGGTCTCTAACAGCCTGCGAAGGAGCAGACATGACTACAGGCACCGTGAAGTGGTTCAACGCCGACAAGGGTTTCGGCTTCATCAGCCCGGACGACGGCGGCGCTGACGTCTTCGCCCACTTCTCCGCGATCTCGGCGAGCGGCTTCCGCAGCCTCGACGAGAACCAGAAGGTGGAGTTCGACATCACCCAAGGCCAGAAGGGCCCGCAGGCGGAGAACATCCGCCCGGTTTGATCCACACACTGCGAACGGCGGCCCGACTGATTCAGCGGGCCGCCGTTCGGCGTTTCATGCGCTCACCACGGCATTTCACGATCGCCTGATAGGCAGAAGTCCGGCCATCTCGACGTAGCCAGCGTTCATCCTGGTAGCCGTTGGCGTCATGCGGGGGTCGAGCTGGGGTCAGAGGTCTGTGCCAGAATCCGCCGATGCCCATGATTCCAGGCTATGAAGACGACCCATTGGTCGATGGGGCGTACCTGATGGACGAGCCACTGTTCTGGGCGAGCCACCTGCTGCAATGCACCAACGGCGTCGAAGAGCCGCTGTGTGCGGGATTCGGGGTCAGCAAGGCCGACCTGTTGCAGTTTTTCGAACGGGTCAGCGCTGAGCGCCAGTGGCCAACGCTGTCAGTCCCGCTCTCGGCAGGGCACGTCCTTCATGTCTTGTACCGCAACCTTCCCGGGGAAGGAGGGTACGACTATCTGCTGCACCATCCTGACTGGAACGCGGCGGTTCCCCTGGCGAGGGTCGAAGGTTGCTTCCGGGGGCCTGGGCTGTGCTGGCCAGAGTTGCTCGCCGTCGCGCTCAAGGCGGCCGAAGCCGGATCGGCCCCGCGCCTTGACCCTCACACCTTCCTTCTGTTGTTGCCGATCATGAGTGACGCGGACCTCCCCTCAGACGCGGGCGACGTCCTCGCTGCGATGTTGACCGCCTGCGGCGCCGCTGGAGAGACCGGGGCGCTGGCTCGGATACTCCTTGAGGAGCAGGGCTGCTGGGGTCCGCAGCACTGGACTCTGACCCCGGCCGGGCGGATCAGCGAGACCAGGTACGCGTCCCGCCGCCCTGGGGCTATGTCGTCGGACATGCTGGCTCAGGTCAGTTTGCTGCTGGGGCCCGGTGGCAACGCCTGACAACCGCGCTGCTGCGGCGGATCTCTGCGGGCCGGGATTCGGGGTGGAGCCCGTGTCGTCCCCAGGTGTGCCCGACCGATCCGGCTGATGCAGGCCGAAGCCGCCAGCAGGCCGGGGCCGGGCCGGCGCGGCCCGCTTGCGGGCCGCCTTGATGTAGCAAGAGAAGAACT
The DNA here is from genome assembly GCF_022229015.1 of Micromonospora foliorum. GTDB lineage: Bacteria > Actinomycetota > Actinomycetes > Mycobacteriales > Micromonosporaceae > Micromonospora > Micromonospora foliorum. The sequence continues at coordinate 42,381 of NZ_JAKKFF010000446.1, read as the reverse complement.
CGGCAATCAGCGCCGGTATTCGCTTCTTCAACGCGGCTCCAATCGATCGACCATGTTGGACGTGCGGCAACCGCATCAGCTGCGTATATGCACCACAATGGATCGAGCGTTCGGGTCGGTCCAAGACAGCCCGGGCGGCGCTGGCCGCACAACCGATCGACGACTATGGTGATCATCTACAGGCCAACGTCGGTACGGGGGAACGTATGACTGAGCTTGTTGACGGGTTGCCGAGCCCCCCGAATGGGCTCACCGGCCCGGGCGAGTACGTTGCCGCCCTCCGCCAGTTGCGGGCGTGGTCGGATCTGTCATATCGGCAGCTGGCCCGCCGGGCGGAGGCCGCGGGCGAGATGCTGCCAGCGAGTACGACGGCCTCGATGCTTGCGCGCTCGAGCCTGCCCAGGAGCGAGGCCGTCGCGACGTTCATCCGGGCTTGCGGGCTCGACGAGACGGTCGTCGCCATGTGGGTTACGGCGCGCAACACGCTCGCCGCCGCATCCACCCGGCCGGCCGCTGCGGCACCTGTCATGTACGACGCGTCGCAGCCCGCACCGAACGATGGATCCGTGCCTGCCATGCTGCCCGCCGACATCGCCGATTTCACCGGTCGCGAGGATCACGTGGCATCGCTGCACCGGTTCCTTTCGGGCGCGACGAATACCGACCGGCACCACCACGCGCCCGCCATTGCGACGATCAGCGGCATGGGTGGCATCGGCAAGACCGCCCTCGCGGTGCACGTCGCACACCGGCTGGCCGGCGCCCACAGCGACGGTCAGCTCTACGTGAACCTGCGCGGTGCCGACGCGTCGCCGTTGCAGCCCGGCGACGTCCTGGCCCGCTTCCTGCGCGCGCTGGGCGTACCGAACCAGGTGATTCCGGCCGACGAGACCGAACGCGCCGAGCTGTACCGAAGTCGCCTCGCCGACCGCTGCGTACTCCTGGTCCTCGACAACGCCGCCACCGAGGAACAGGTCCGACCGTTGCTGCCCGGCACGGCGAGCTGTGCTGTCATCCTGACCAGCCGGACCCGACTCACCGGCATCGAGGGTGCTCGCCGCGTCGACCTCGACGTGTTCCCACCTAACACGGCGATTCGACTCCTGGCCAGGATCACCACGGACGAGCGGGTGACCGCGCAGCACACGGGGGCGGCACAGATCGTCACGTTGTGCGGTGGGCTACCACTGGCGGTGCGCGTCGCCGGTGCACGCCTCGCCGCTCGACCCACCTGGCACCTCGGACACCTGGCGACGATGCTCGGCGACGAGCGACGCCGTCTGGACCAGTTGACGGCCGGCGACCTTGCGGTGCGGGCCTCGCTCGCGCTGAGCTACCAGGGGCTCGATCCGACGGTACGGCGGCTGTTCCGGCTGCTCGGCCTCTTCGACCTGCCAGACTTTCCGGCCTGGTTCGCCGCGGCCATGCTCGAGTCGAGTTTGGACACGGGGATCGAGCACGCCGAGACGTTGGTGGATGCGCAGTTACTCACCGCAGCTGACACCGATGTGGCGGGGCAGCAACGCTACCGTTTCCACGACCTGGTACGCATATTCGCTCGGGAACGCGCAGAGGTCGAGGAGACCGGCGAGTCGCTTGCCAGCGCGCTCACCCGTGGCTTCGGTGGCTGGCTGGCCCTCACCGAGCGGATGGCTCGACACATCCCGGGGCCGTGCTACGCGGCGATCAGTGGGCCCGGGCCGCGCCCGGCCACGGGCTGGGTCGAGCGGTACGCGCCGAGCGTCGAACCGGGCCTGTGGTTCGATGCCGAGCGGACGGCGCTGCTGTCCCTGATCCGGCAGGCATGTCGACTCGGCCGCGACGACGTGGCGTTCGACCTGGCCGGCTGCCTGGAGAAATACTTCGACGTGCGCGGCATGTACAGCGACTGGGTCGACACAAACACCGAGGTCATGTCGGCGTGCCGCGCGGCAGGCAACCTGCTCGGTGAGGCGGTCATGCTACGCGGCCTTATCGACGTAACCACGTGGATCAGCGAAGGCGGCGACGGCGACGCGATGTCCCGGATGCACGACGACGCGTTCCGCTTGTTGGGAATGTTCACCCTGCTGCGGCACGAGCAGGGCATTTGCGACGCCGCGGTGATGTGCTCCTGGGCGCTCACCGCCGCCGGCGACCACTCCGCCGCAATCACCTACGCCACCCGCGCCCTTCAGTTGGCCAACCAATCGGAGCACCAGGGCGGGCGGATCCGGGCCCGGTTGGCGTTGTCCATCGCCCACTACGAGCAGGGACGGTTCGACCAGGCCGCCGCTGGCCTGGTCCACGCGCTGGACGAGGCCCGAGCCCTGGACAATCCGCGCTGGGTCGCAACCGTTCTGCAGTTCGCCGGCATCACCCATCGCCAGCTCGGCAACCTCGAGCACAGTCAACACATGCTCCGCGAGTCGCTGACCATCTCGCGTCATTACGGGGACACGTACACCGAAGTCCTGACCCTGCTCGCGCTGGCTCGGCTGGACCTCCAGCGCGGTGATCCGGCCGCGCGCACCACGGCTGAGGCGTCGGTGGCGCTCAGCCGGGAGTACCACATGAGCCACCACCTGGCCGAGGCGCTGGAGGTACTGGGCGAAATCGAGTTGGCCGACGGGTTCCCCGCACGGGCGATCGGTCACCTTGAGGAGTCGGTCGCGATCTGGCGTACCCGCGGGTGGCATTCGATGCAGGCAACTGCGCTCACGAATCTGGGCAAGGCGTACGCGCAGACCGAGCCGCTGGCCGCGCGAGGGGCGTTCGAGGAGGCCGGGGCCATCCTCACCCGGCTCGGCGACACCGCCAAACTCGCCGAACTCCTCCCGTACATCTCGACGCACGGGCCCGAGTGCAGCCAGGAACCGACGCCGCCGCGCGTCGGGTGATACCTGCGTCAATGCGACGGCACGTCGTCGAAGATCGCCGCGGCGCGGCTTGCCAGCTCCGCACGGTCCAGCTTTCCGTTCGGGAGCGACGGAAGGCGGGTGACGGGTCGGAACGCCCTGGGTACCGCGACTGCTGGAAGTCGCCGCAGCAGGTGGGCTCTCAGCCTCCCCTCGTCGATGCTGGACAGGCCGGTGAGGAAGGCGGCGACGCGGGACTCGTGCACGCCGATGGCCGCATCGGTAATTCCGGGAAAGGTGAGCAGAGCGCTTTCAATCTCGGCTGACTCGATACGCATTCCACCCAGTTTGAGTTGATCATCGGCGCGGCCGTGATATCGCAGCAGACCATCGTCACCGAGGCTGACGATGTCCCCGGTACGGTACTCGCGTTGCTCGTTCGCCACTCCGGGCGACGAGATGACGAGCTCCCCGTCCTGAATGGATACGGACGTACCGGGAATCGGCCTGCCGATGGGCACGGGGTTTTCGCCAGGGGCACACCTGTGCACCGTGCTCCACACCGTGCACTCGGTTGGGCCGTATTCGTTGTACAAGGCGGTTCGCGGCACGATGTCGAAATGCTGCCGAACAAGTTCGGCCGAGCAGGTCTCCCCGGCGACGATCACCGTCGTGAGCGATTCAATCGGTGAACGCAGCAGGAGCCGGTAGAGCGAGGGAACCATGAGCGCGTGGGTCGGCTGGTACTCCCGACCGGCCTTCAGGACGGCGGGTAGGTTTGCTGGCCTGTCGCTGGGGATGATGAGTGTCGAGCCGGTGCACAGCGTCCAGTAGATGCCCGCCACCGAGCTGTCGAAGGATATGGACGAGCACAACAGGAAGCGGTGTGGTGGCTCACGGTAGTACTCGATCCGGGCTGTGGTGGAGTAGCTCAGCGCTGTCCGGGAGACTGTCACCGCTTGAGGATTGCCAGTCGAGCCGCTGGTGAAGATGGTGTAGGCGAACGGGCCGTCCCGCCAGGGCGTTTCCCCTTCGGGCAGTGTGGCGATCAGGTCCCGGGTGAGGTGGATACGCGCCCCGCTGCGCTGCTTCATCTGCTGCTGCCGCTCAGCGGGAAACGCCATGTCGATGGGCACGTATCGGGCGCCGGCCCGCAGCACCCCCAGCATCCCGGCGATCGCCCATCGGGACAGCGGGGCGTGCACACCAACGGGCTCCCCCACGGCCACGTCCCGGGTCTTCAGATAGCTCGCTATGGAGCCCGACACGCGATCCAGTTCCCCGTACGTCGTTGATCCGTCACGGTCGACGAGCGCGACGGTAGCCGGGGTCTCCCGCATATGTGCCTGGATCATCCCCAACACATCGCTGGTCATCGCGGTCGGCCGACCACTGGAAGGCTCTTGATGCCGGCAAGCCACGTCGAGCGGACGTGCACGATGTCGCCGGCAAGCTCGAAGGAGGAGAACCGTTGAAACATCTCCTCGAAGACGATCCTCAGCGCGAGCCGCGCGAGCGCCGCCCCTATGCAGTAGTGCGCCCCGGCGCCAAAGGCCAGATGGCGCTGCCCTCGGCGGAAGGGATTCAGCCGGTGGGGATCAGGGAAGTAGCGCTCGTCGCGGTTGGAGGAGCCGATCCACAGCACCACCGCATCTCCGGCGGCGATTGCCGTTCCGTCGATGAACGTGTCCCGGGTCGCCGTACGCAGGAAATGCCCGGCAGGGGAGGTCCAGCGGATCGCTTCCTCCACTGCGCCGGGGATGTGAGCGCGCCGCGCGGCCCACGTCGGGTACTGCCCGGTGCGCAGCAGTTCGGCGAGCGTCCCCGTGGGAACGTGAGCGATGGCGGCCGCGGCTCCCAGAATCAGGCTGTAACAGTTGGCCACTACTCCGCCCGCGCTGATCGGAAGCGCCAAGAGCGCGTTCACCAGGTCGCCACGCGGACGCTTACGGTGTTCCAGCGACAGGTTCAGCAGGTAGGCGAACAGCTCGCGGTGACCCCGGTCGAGGGTCGCCTGAGGGCCCTCTTCGACCGCTGTGTCCGGGTCGTGTTCGGCGACCGACATCGCCACCAGGCGAGCGATCAGTGGCCAGTCCTGGGCCGGGATGCCCATGAGCGGCCCAAGGAACGCCATCGGGAGCGGCGAGACGGCGGTCGCGAAGTCGAAGCTTCCCGACAGCGACCCAAGCAGACCTCGGACGTGTTCCCGGACGACGGCAGCGTGTTGCTGGACAGCACGCATCGCCAGTTCACGTTGTAGGGGCCCGCGAATTCGGGCGAGTTCCGGCGGATCGGTCGCAGAGAACTGCTGCCCCTGGGCCGGCTCCGGTCGGCCGAGCATGTTGAGCACGACGCCACCGGTGGACGAGAAGGTCGCATGGTCCGTCAGCACCCTCTCGGCCCCGTCGAACGTGGAGACGGCCCAGAAGCCCGTACTGTCGACAGCCTGCCACCGCACCGGATCTCGCTGGCGCATCGCCTGCCATACCGCGTGCGGGTCGCCGTCGGCGAACAGCGCCGGATCGCTGAGGTCGATCCGTGCGAGGTCGATGGCCGCCACATCGGTTGACGGGACCAGGTTCATACCGCCGAGACCTCCTGCAGAAGATCGGCGATAGTGGGCCTGAGGAACAGGACCGCCGCGTCGATCTCCAGGCCGAACTCCTCGTAGATGTCCATCAGGAGGTCCGCGGCCAGAAGCGAGTCGCCGCCGAGGGCGAAGAAGTTGTCCTCGGCGGTGACCGTGGGAACACCGAGTTTCTCGCTCCACAGCTCGATCAGCCGGCCCTCTAGTTCAGCTCGCTGCTGCATAAAGGTCTCCCCACGTGTCGACGAACCGTTGGACGAGGGCCCGCATCCCAGACTCGCGATAAAGATCATCCCGGTAGCGCAGGCACACCGTGTAGACGCCACCGCTTCCGAGCTCCAGCCAGAAGGCGAGCCCGTTGACGGGCAGTATTGGTCCGCCGAGACCCAGACCGGCGGGAATGGTCAACGGCTCGATGCCCTCGTCAGCCGGAACCTGTATCACCTCGAACTGAGCCAGGGCCGGGCCACCGCGGGCGAAGGCGGCGCCGGCAGCAGGCATCGTCTCCACGAGCACCGGGAAGGGAATCTCCTGGGCGTAGGCCTCAATGAAGGCTTGCTGCACAGCGGGCAGGTCCGTAGTCGTCAGCCGCACCGGCAACACGTTCATGTAGAGGCCCACGGTGTCCCACTCGGACCTGTCGCGCCCGTAAGTCAGCACCGGGATGACCAAATCTCGGCCTGGGCTCAGCGGCTGAAGAGCATGGGCGAATGCAGCGAACAGCGCCACGAACGCGGTGCTTCGCGCCGCACGGCCGACCGCGTCCGCCTGGGCCAGTGTGATATCGGTCCTGATCCGTAGCTCTCGTGTGGTCTCGGGCTCGCCGGAGCCACCGTCCGTGGTCAGCGTTGGGACATCGGCGAGCGCGTGCTCCCAGAACGGGACAGCCCGGGGCATCCTTCGGAGGTGCCTCACCGACACCTCGTGCCGATAAGACGGGGCCGGAGTCCCGTTTCCCTGGAGCACGTCACGGATCAGGACACGTATCGACCAGGGGTCGGACACGGTGTGGTGCGCCACGAGTAGTAGCTCGCAGCCGTTGACGTACGCCCAGAGTAGGCACGGCGACTCCGGCGGATAGCTTGCCGCCGACGCCGCCGCCCAGACATCGTCTACGTCCGCCAGCAGCACCGGGCCGGCGCCGAGCACGGGATGCCGGGACACGACGGTGTCGAGGCGGTCTTGAATCCAGTCAAGATCCGGCTTCTCCGAAAGCCGCACGCCGCCAACGGCGACGAACCGCTCGGCGGGAACCCCGCAACCGGCCCACGCGAGAATCCGCTGTCCGTACGGCAGGTCAGCCAACGCGTATCGCCTCCTCGTTTCGCTTTTCGGCAGTGTCAGCGGGCAGGTCGCGCATCCGGCGCAGCGGTGAGAGAAGCACCCACAGTCCTGAGGCCCACACCCCGGCTGCGGCGATCCACAAGGTCGGACGGACGCCGATCCAGGAGCCCAGCGCGCCGCCCAGGAGCGCGCCCAACGGCATCACCCCGAAGATGACCCACCGCACCGAGGCCGTCATCCGACCGAGCAGTTCCGGTGGGCAGACCCGTTGGCGGTAACTGATCGACGCGGCGTTGTAGATGGCGAACAGAGCGCTGAGCGCGGCCATGCCGAGGGTGTAGGTCGCCATGCCCCAGCCCGGCTGCGACGCGGGAACGAGCAGAACCAGCCAGCCCAGGCCGAGCGGCGCAGCCCAGATGATCCTCGCCGAGCCCACCACACGGGCCAATCGTCCCGATACCAGCCCCCCACTGACGCCACCGATGGTGACCAGGGCAAGAGTCAGCGCGACCTGCCCCTCGGACAGCTGCAAGACCCGCACCAGATACAGCACCGAGAGAGCGAAAATCATCTGGCTGAACAGGTTCAGGGTCGCCGCCGCCGCAACCAGCCTCGGCATGATGGGATGACGAAACACAAACGAGAGCCCCTCGGCCAACTCTCGGCGGAAGTGCCGTTCGCGCGCCACGGCCCGCGCCGGCTCATCTCGACGGATCAACAGCAGCGAGAAGGCATTGCCGACGTAGGCCAAGCTATCCAACCCCACCGTTCTTGCCACACCCATCATCGAAATGAGCGCGCCGCCGACACTGTACCCGGCGATCATCGAAACCGAATAGGTCGTGCTCATTTTCCCGTTGGCGTCAAGCAACTGGTCAGCCGGCACGATGGTCGGCACCAGACTGTGGTGAGCAGTTTCGTAGAGCACGGTGCACACGCCGGAAAGCAGCGCGACAATCCAAAGCTGCGCCATCGTGACCCAGCCCGACCAGGCGCCCACGGCGACCGTGGCCACCAGCCCGGCCCGCAGCAGGTGGCAAATGATCATAAGCATTCGTTTCGGCCAGCGGTCTACCCAAACCCCCGCCGGCAGTGAGATCAACAGATACGCAACCATCCTTGTCGCGGTTAGCACGCCGACCTCTATCGCGCTCGCCTCAAGAACGGTCACCGCAAGTAGAGGAATGGCGAGCAACGAGATCGCGTCGCCGGTTTCGCTCAACGTCCGCCCCGACCAGAGCACCATGAAATCGCGGTGACGCCAAAGGCTCCGACTCATCGTGTCGCCTCTTGCCGCAACATCGTCGTCATCGAGCTCAGCAATCTCTCCAGGTCCTCCCGCTCATAACCCGATCGCATGACACGAAGGGTCAGACTGACCTCAGGAAAGACGCTGGCAATGAGGTAGAAGCTAGGACCGCTGCGTCCTCGTGGCGGCAACCACTCAATCCGGCTCGGTCCAAGACCACCACCGGCTGCGGCATCAGTTCCGGGTGGCGGCGAGACGAACGTGAAGAAGCACCCCCGGTCGAGGTCCAGTGGCGCGACCGTAGCGGGGTCCACGATCCCGTGCTGAAGGGCACGTATCGCGTTGATGTTGGCGTCGGCGGCAACGGCAGCGAACGGGCGTCCCGCGTCTCCGGCGCTGCGGACCGGAACCCACTGCGTCATCGATGAGACAAGGTTTCGCACCGATGGCTCCAGCCGGTTCGCGGACAGCAGGCACAGCAGGGGCGAGTCGCCGCCGGCCGCGCCGGCAAGAGCGTGCGAATAGGCCGCGAAAAGTAGATTGGGTAACGTTACTTCGAGTCTCTGTGCGGTTCGCCGAGCAAGACCGAAGGAGATCCCGGTATGAGCACAGGCCCGCAGAAGGCCCTCGCGCACAATCCCCGCCTCCTGCGGCGCGGCAGCAATCGTTTGTTCACGATATTCGGCGGCAGCCGCGAGCCTCGCTACGTATACCGGTTCTCGCTGCCGTGCGGCCAGCCCTCGGGGGGTGGGGGCCGGCCGCGTTGCCTGTCGTGATTCGATCAGTGATTGGAAGTCCTGCTGGAGGACCGCCAGGGCCGCGCCGTCGGCGGCAAGGTGGTGGACAACCAGTTGGACCTGGGACGTCAAGCCGTCCTTCTGGACGGCCCAGGCCCGCCACGGCGCCTGCTGGGTCAGGTCGAACGGAAGCCGAAGCTGCTCGGCAGCCATCGTTGACCACTGTTCCTGCTCGACCGTTCCTTGGTAGGCGGCTGGAGCAGATGCGGCAACAACCTGGCGGACATCACTGGAGCCGCCGGCCGTGACGTAGTGCGTCCGTAGTGATTCATGCCGATCCGCAAGTGCGGCCAGCGCCCACCTGACCTTATCCGTGCCAATGCCCGGCGGCACGGACCAGACCGGGTTCATATTTGATTCCCACCGCTGACCGGCGGGGCGACGCACAGCGTCCTGCCATAGCGAAAACTGCCCCATCGTCAGCGGATAGACGTTCTCAGCGTTCCCAGCCACCACGGCATCTCCACAGGAATCGGGGCGGTCGCGGCTGTCGCACCGGCCGCCCCGACCCTACGAGCATGGTTTCTGCCGGACTCAGCCAGCGCAGTCGTTCTTCACCATTCTTTTCACCTCCCCCGTTGCTCCGGATTGGTGTTCGGAACACCGTCGACCTTGACATCCGGCGGCGAGCAGCGTCAACGGAAGGGGCCGTACGCGAGTGTCCGAAAGCGTGCGAGATCACGCGGGTCGCCGCTCAACCTGTTGTGGTTTCCACACCGCGGGGCTGACCGAGCGCGATTTCACTGTCATCGAGAGCTGGCTCATGTGGGCGCGATAGGGCGAGTTCCACGCCGTCGCAGAGGCGGTGCTGACGGTCACCGCCGATTCGCATGTCCGTGCGGCCTGCGGCACCTAGGTCAGCGGACTCTGAGCACCCCACGGTCAGCCTGCGCAAAGCCCAGCAGAGCTACCGCGAAAATCGGCGCCCTGTTCCCGGCAACCACCATCACATGTTCCATCTGGTGCGGCAGGTCCGCGGCGGGGTGCTGTGACGTGCTTCGTCGCCACGGCGATCATCTGGATCATTCCCGACCGCCGCATAGACCGGGCAGTCCGCCAGCACGAAACCGCGGACTGAGGCGAGAGATTGACCGGGTCTGTCGCACCGCCGGACTCGTGGTCCGGTCTTCAGAAGGCGTGATGGCTGTCGAACGGGCAGACGCGCCCGCTCGCAACTGGGCCGTCTCAGGAAGTGCTCGCCGAGCACGCGACCCGCATCCACGTCGCGATCGACAACGGTCCGCCACCCCTCGGCCCTGGCGCACCACCTCGCGACCGGTTGCTCGGGTTTGTCGACGGACCGCCCGCCCAACGGCGGGCGGTCCCATCCCTCGAACGACGAACCGTCGGAGTGCGCCTTCGACCGCCCGACCGGAATTCGCTGTCAATCTGGGTCCACGGCACGGTGGGACACGCTACGGCCGGGGAACCGTCGGCTGTGCCTCCGCTGATGTCGAGGCAGCAGGGGCCAGGGCGACAAAGCTGTGTGCCGATACGACGCTGCACCGCCTTATCGCCCTAGCCACTCCACCTCCAAGGCGCGACGCTGGTCCCCTATGCCATGGCCTGCGCTACTGCTAGTTCCATTCGGCCACCTCTGTGTAATCGTTCCAGATCCAGCCCTGCACACCGGTGCAGCAGTCCGAGTGCCACCACAGGTTTCCGGCACTGTTCACGCAACGCTTGTCGACACGGAAGAGCTGCCTGAACTTCCACGTAGCTATCACGGAGGACGACCCCGAATAGCTGCTGTGGACGGCGGCGTTGGCGACGATGACTCGCCTGACGTGCGGCGTCCAGGCCGAGCATGAGGCCATGGTTCCGACTTCCGTCTCGATCGCCGTTGCGCTGGGAACGGGTGCGACCGCCGCAGATGCCGGTGCCGCGAGAGCAAGGCTGCCGTAAAAGGCGAGCGCGAGTGTCCCTCCCGCTGCTACGAGTCGCTTCGCCGTTACCTTCCTCATAATTCTCTCCCTATCTGTGGGTATTCCGACTTGGACCGTGCTGGTATCGCTGCCGTTCGCGAAGTACGCCTCTGGTAATTCGGATCCCAGCTGAAGTGAGACGGCCGGGATTCCTCGCGTCGATCGCCGCCGCAACCGGCGGTTCAGGTGATCAACGGACTGCCGTTCAGGGCCTTGGCCGGCTTCCAGGAATCGCCGTCGTTGTCAATGTCCCACTGGATGGTGCCGTCGGCGGACCAGTCGTAGCTGGAGTCGTACACGAACTTCATGTCGGTGAAACACGTCGCTCTGATGTCACTCCAGGTGGAATTCACGGCGCTGGTGATGTCACAGGTGCGCGAGGTGATCACCGTGTCGTCGCTGGAGCCGTTGGGTCGGCGCTCCAGCCGAACGGTGATCTTCACACCGTCGAACTTGTGGCCGCTGCCGTAGGCCGGGATACAGCACTGCTGCCAGCGGACGGAGAAGTACGCGTACAGGCCGCTGCCGTCGCGCACGATGCAGGGGTCGGCGCCCAGCAGGAGGTCGGTCTTGTTGGGCAGGTCGACCTCCCACAAATTGCCGACCTCGCCGTAGCACTTCGTGGTCGCTGCCTGCGCGGGCGTCGCAACCACGACTGCGCCCGCGGCAGCGGCGACGATCAGCACCGCGGCCGAACGGATGAGCTTCTTCACGGATCTCCTTGAGATGGGCCGGTACGGTCGGGGGCGGCGTGGTCGTTCGAGCTGCCCCTGCACCGGACCGCCCGAGCTGCGCCGCAGCGCCCACCTGCCATTCCGGTCGCAACGCTCTGTCTCGTGGCATGGTTTCGACCAGCACCTGCAACGCGCTTGCAATGGCCCTGCAGCGCCCTGCGGAAGAAGCCAACGATCCGCCGATCAGCGGTGGAAGATGGGGTTTCAGCCGGACCGGGCCGGTTCCTTCGCGCTCGTCGTCGTCGGGGTCGGGGCGCCCGCCGCGACTGTGGAGCCGATCCGCACGGCTACGCGTACCCGATCTCCTCGGCCAGTCGTGCGGCACGATCGTTCAGCCGCAGCGCCTCAGCCGCGTCGCCGCATCGCTCGGCGACACGGGCGAGGATGCGGGACACCCGTACCTCGATCGGCCGGTAGCCGGACCGGACGGCCAGGGCCATCGCCGCCCGGCCGTGCCGCCCGGCGGCCAGCGGGTCATCCGCGGCCAGCTCGGCGGCAGCGCGGCCGGTCAGGGCCGTCGCCTCGCACCAGCAGAAGCGTGTACGCCGTGCCAGTTCGAGTGCCCGGCCGTGCTGCTCGGCCGCCTCCCCCGGGCGTCCCAACGCCAGCAACGCCCGCCCCAACGCATCCGCCGCCCACGCCTCGGTGCCCGCGTCGCCGATCTCGCGGGTCAGCGCCACCGCCCGCTCGGCGTCGGCGCGGGCGAGCTCCGCCCGACCCGTGTCGCACCGGAGCACGGCCCGGCCGGCCAGAGCGGTCGCCTCGCCGTAGCGGTAGCCCAGGTCATGATTGGCGGCGAGCGCCCGGGCATAGAGGTCCTCGGCGCTGCGGTGGTCACCCCGATCCCGGCGCACATTGGCCAGGTCGACCAGGAGCACAGCCACGTTGTAGTTCGCCCCGGCCCGCTCACCCCGTTCCAGCGCCGCCTTGAAGTGCGCGTCCGCCTCCGCGAACGCGCCGAGCTGCCAGTGGGAGAACCCCAGGTTGGCCAGGGACATCGCTTCCCCGCCGTCATTGCCCGATCGGCGGCTCAGCGCCAACGAGAGACGGGCACAGTCGATCGCCGCCTGCGGGTCGCCGAGCCGCTGGTGTACGGCGCTGAGGTTGTTGAGGATGCCGTTTCGTCCCTCCTCCCAGCTGTCCGCGTCGATGCAGGACAGCCCGTCGAGCAGATGCTGGCGGGCCTCCTCGTACCGGCCGCTGTTGACCTGCACCAGCGCGATGCTCTGGTGCATGGCGGCCTGGGCCTGAGCGTCGCCCTCGGCCTGGGCCGCGACCAGCGCGGCCGTCGCCGCGGTCAGCCACTCCGCTCGCCGACCCCGCTGGTGGAAGTAGGCGCGCAGCGCGTCGGTGAGGTGCCAGGCGTACCGGCGGGGACCGCGCTGGGCAGCCTGCTCCACCGCGGCGGTCAGGTTCGACGACTCGGCGTCCAACCAGGCGACAGCCGCATCGTTGTCGGGAAACGGATCCGCGGTCGCCGGGCGCGGCAACCGCACGAAGTGCGGGATGATCCGGCGACCCGCTGCGTCCGCCGTGTTCAGGTAGTGGTCGAGCAGCCGCCGCCGGGCCTCCTCCCGAGAGGTTCCGTCCTCCTCCCGGACGACCCGGTCCACGGCGTAGCGGCGCAGCAGGTCGTGGAAGCGGTAGCGCTCCCCGGCGTGCCGTTCGAGCAGGTGCGCCGCAGCCAACGCGCGCAGTCGCTGGGTGGCGGCAGCCACCGGAACGCCCGCGACCGCGCCCGCCGGACCGGCGGTGACGCTCGACCCGGGCACCAGAGCGAGGCGGCGGAACATCTCCTGCTGCGGCGCCGGCAACGCGCGGTACGACACGGCGAACGCCTTCGTGACCGCGCCCTCCTCGGCGCCATCGAGGGTGAGACCTGCCAGCAGGTCACCGTCAGTCAGCTCGCGGACGAGGCCGGCGATGTCCGGCTCGCCCGCCGCCTGAACGTTGGCCGCAGCAATGCGCAGCGCCAGCGGCAGGTGACCGCAGAGCCGGGCCAGCTCCGCCACCGCGGCCGCCTCGGCCTGCACAGCCGCCTCGCCCAACAGCGTCGCCAGCAGCCGTACCGACGCCCCGGGCGTGAGCACGCCCAGCGGCAGCGACCGTGCCCCGGCTCGCACCACCAGCTCGCCGAGGCGATGCCGGCTGGTGACCAGCACGGTGCCGGCGGACGGGATCAGTGGCAGGACCTGGCTGACGTCACGGGCGTTGTCCAGCACCAGGAGCACGTCGCGGCCGGCCAGCAGCGACCGGAGCAGTGCCCCCCGGCTGTCCAGGTCATCCGGCACCGCTCTCGGGTCGACCCCGAGCGCCGTCAGCAGGTGGGCGAGCGCTGCCTCGGGCGGCAGCGGATCCCGATCGGCGTCGAAGCCACGCAGATCCAGGTGCAGCTGGCCGTCCGGAAACGCCGCGCGAACCCGGTGCGCCCAATGCAGTACGAGGGCGGTCTTGCCTACCCCGGCGGTTCCACTGACCACCCAGATCCGGGTACCGGTGCCAGACTGGGCCAGCCCGGCATCGAGCTGGGCCAGCTCGGCGTCCCGCCCGGCGAGGCTGGAAAGGCTGTGCGGCAGCCCGGCAGGGCGGATCGGCACGGCGCTCGCTCCCCCGCCCGTCGCGACGGCGTCAGCGTGCGACCCCAGGGTCGGGTCGGCGCGCAGGATCCGTGCCTCGAGCAGGCGCAGCGTCGGGGCCGGGTCAAGGCCCAGCTCATCGGCGAGACGGTCCCGGACCCGCCGATAGGTGGCCAACGCCTCGTCTGCGCGGCCCTCCCGGTACAGGGCGATCATGAGCTGGCCGACCAGCCGCTGACGGCCGGGCTCCCGAGCCACCGGGTCGGTCAACTCGTCGATCAGCCGTCGGGAACGGCCCTGTCGCAACAACACCTCCGCTCGATCCTCCACCGCCGACCAGCGGGCCTCGCGCAGGCCCGCACAGAGCTGGTGCCGCACCTGCTCGTCGGCCACGTCGGTGAGCGGCTCTCCCCGCCACAGGGCCAACGCCTGGTCGAACAGGTCCACGGCGGTGTCGTCGTCGACCGTACGGGCTCGCGCGATCAGTGCGGTGAACTGGTGGGCGTCGACCGCCAGTGGGTCGACCCGGAGCAGGTAGCCGGGTACGCGGCTGATCAGCTCCACCGGCGCCCCGGCCCGGCGCAGCGCGGCGCGCAGCCGCGAGATCAACGCCTGCACGGTGGCCCTGGCGCTGGGGGGCGGCGCGTGGCCCCACACCAGGTCGACCAGCCGGTCCACCGTCACCACTCGATCGGGCTCCAGCAGCAGCACCGCGAGAACCAGTCGGGGTTGGCGCCCACCCAGGTCGATCCGGGCGCCCTGCGCCCACGCCTCGACCGCGCCCAACAGCCGGAACTCCATCGAACCTCCTGCCCGTGAGTATGCCTGTCCGTTGTGGACGGTCGGTCAGCTGGCTGCGTGGTTCCTGGGCGCTGGCTGCGAGTCATCGCGCCCATCCCGACCGGCGGTGCCACTTCGGAGATCGACGATTGGGAGATCGCGCGCGAGCGTGAGCAAATCTTGACTGGCGCTCCACCCGGGCTCACCGCGACGCGAGGCGGTTCCGTTGGCCGGCGAGTCTGGAAGCTGCCTGGACCCGGGTACGCCCACCCGCAACCCGGTGACCCGGTCGCGTTCCTCACCCCGCGCGGTGACCGCGATGATGCCCAGCTCGGCACTGCGTCCTCGCAGGGTGCGGCACTCCTCGATGCCGTCGCCGTCCGGCAGGTTGAGGTCCAGCAGCAGCAGGTCGCACGGGGCCACCACGAGCGCGGCGGCCACCGATCATCGAAACCCTGCGCGGATGCCTCAACGGCGCACCAGCCGCCAACGACGTGATCCCCGCCCTCGCCTGGTGCGTCGGCATCGCCCTCGTCGGATACTTCTGGGCCCGATCCACGTTCACGAAGCGAGCGTGACCGTCACCAACTGACCCCAGTCCGCAGAGGCGCCCTCCAGCGTCGCCTCGGCGAACACCGCTTCGCCGAGGCGGCACCGCACCGTCCGCTCGATCCTCGCCACATCGGGATGGGAAAGGTCCGGCAGTCCGCGCACTCCGGCGCTCGCCCCGAGCAACCGCGCGGCCTGCTCGTACTGGTCGAGGCGCAGTGCCAGGTCCGCGACCCCGACGAGAACCTGGGCGATCAGGGGCCCGTGTCCCGTCTCGGTCGCCGTGCGAAAGGCGGCGATGCGGTGTTCGCGAGCCTCGTCGAGGTCCTCGGCAAGGTAGCCGAGCAGGTCATGTGCCACGGCGCGTACGTAGGCACGCCTGGCCTCGTCGCCCAGCATCGCTGTCGCGACGTCGAGCTGCCGGCGTGCCTGCTCGGCGTCGCCGCGCCAGCGGGCGAGATCCGCCCTTGCCAGGGCCAGCTCCGCAAGCGCGTTCGGCCAGGAGACCTGCTCGGCGAGCCGCTGCGCCTCCGCGAGAGCGGCCGCGCTCGACTCCGCATCCCCCGACAGCCAGTACAACTGGGCCTGCCGCGACCGCATCGAGACGACATCCTCGTTGGCGCCGACCTCGGTCACGACCGCGATCGCCTGTTCGTAGTACTCGCAGGCACCGGCGAACTCGCCACGCATCGCAATCCGGTTCGCCAGCTCGGTCAGGGCGAACGACGTCCCCCACCGGTCACCGAGGGCACGGAATTCGCCGAGCGCCGTCTCCAGGTGCACGTCGGCGTCGTAGCCGTCATGGCCGAGCACGATCCGCAATCTGCCGAGGTGCAGCCGGGCGAGGGCGCGCAGCCAGGGATCCTCGTCGGTGAGCAGCTGCTCGAACGCGGGCATGGCCGCGTCCGGGGCGTGCAACAGGCGTTCCAGCGCGGCGACGAACCTCAGCGCGCGGTGGTGTCTGGGGACACGCTGGCTGATCTCGTACGCCTTGCGGATCCACTCCTCCGCCTGCTGCTGATCACCCGGCCCCCAGGTCGCGAGGTCACGAACGGAACGACCAGCGTGTACGCCGGCGTGGACGGCGCGGGCGTACACCACGGCCCGGCTCTCGTCGGCCACCTCGCCCGGCAGGGCAGCGGCCGCCATGATCAGCTCGTTGCCCTCCGCCCTGTGCCCGCCGAGCCACCAGTACCAGCCGGCCGCGGCAGCGAGCCGCATCGCCTCGTCGGCCTCGCCGGCCGCGATCGCACCGCGCATCGCCGCACCGATGTTGTCGTGCTCGGCATCGAGCACTGCAAGCCAATCCAGTTGCTCAGCGCGGTAGAGATGCGGCTCCGCGGTTTCGACGAGTTCGGTGAAGTACGCGAGGTGCGCGCGGCGGGCCGATTCCGATTCCCCCTCCTCGGCGAGACGCTGCTGGGCGTACTCCTTGATCGTGCCGAGCATGCGGTAGCGCGGCGCTCTCTCCCCCTCGGTGAGCACCAGTGACTTCTCGGTCAGCGCGGTCAGCAGGTCGAACACCTGATCCGTCTCGACCGTGTCGCCGACGCAGACCCGCTCGGCCGCTTTCAGGCTCACCCCACCGGAGAACACCGAGAGCCGGTGCAGCACCACTCGCTCGGCGTCTGTGAGCAGTTCCCAGCTCCAGTCGATCACGGCACGCAGCGTCCGGTGCCGCGGCAGTGCCGTGCGGCTACCACCGGTCAGCAGGCGGAACCGGTCGTCGAGCCGGTCGGCGAGCTGATCGAGGGACATGGTGCGCAACCTGGCCGCGGCGAGTTCGATCGCCAGTGGCATCCCGTCCAGCGCACGGCAGACGCGCGCCATCATCGCCAACGTGTGGACGTCGGCCGCGAGATCCTTGCGCACCGCGCCGGCCCGGTCCCGCAGCAGCCGTACGGCCGGCGCGGACGCGATCTCGCCCGGGTTCGCGTTTCGCGCGGGCAGGACCAGTGGCGCGACCGGCCACAGTGACTCACCGGTGATGCCGAGTGGTTCCCTGCTCGTCGCGAGAATCCGAAGCCATCGGCATTCTCCGAGCACCCGATGGGCGAATGTCGCCGCCGACCCGATCACGTGCTCGCAGTTGTCCAGCACCAGCAGCATCGCCCGGTCGCGGACTGCGGCGATGACCCGATCCGTCGGCTCCGCGCCCGGTGTCTCGCCGAGCAGGGCATCCCGGAGACCGAGCCCGGCGAGCGTGGCCTGTGCCACGTCACCGTCGGCGCCGACGGCCGCGAGCTCCACCAGCCAGACCCCGTCGGGCAGGTCGCCGAGCAGCGTGCGCGCGGTCTCCGTGGCCAACCGGGTCTTCCCCGACCCACCCGGCCCGATCAGGGTGGTGAGCCGATGGACGCCGATGCGCTCGCAGACCGCGGCAACGTCGGCGTCCCGGCCGACGAAGCTGGTCAGCTCGACACGCAGATTCGTCTTCCGCTCCTCCTCCCGCCGTCCCACCTCACCCCGCAGGAGTGCGACGTGCAGCGCGGACAGCTCCGGTGCGGGATCCACACCGAGCGTGTCAGCCAGCGCTTCCCTCGTGCGCTCGTACACGAGCAGCGCCTCGGTGTCGCGACCGGTCGCGACAAGTGCCCGCATCAGCGCCGCGACAAGCCGCTCTCGCAGCGGTTGTGCGGCCACCAGGTCAGTCAGTTCCGCGATTAGCTCCGCGCCGTGGCCGAGGCTGATCTCCGTCTCGAACCGATCCTCCATGGCCGTCAGGCGTAGCCGCTCGAGCCGGGCGGCCGCCGCGTCGAATGCTCCGCTGTCCGGCAGATCGACATCCTGCATGGCGGCGCCGCTCCACAACGCCAGAGCCTCACGCAGGAGACGCACCCGTTGCGGGTCGTCGTCATTTCGGACCCGGGCAGCGGTGACGAGGCGTTCGAAACGCACGGCGTCGACGTCGTCGGGTCCCACCGCCAACCGATAGCCGTCCGTCTGTCCCTCGACCGATCCCTCCGGCAGCACCTTGCGCAGCCGGGAAACCAGACGGTGCAGGGCATTCGTCGCGTCGGCGGGGGAATGTTCACCCCAGATCCAGTCGACGAGCGCCGCCTTGGGGACCACGCGACCAGGTTGCAGCGCGAGGGCGATCAACAGGCCGCGCAGCCGCGCGCCCGGCACGTCGGCCAGAGCGCCATCGTCGGTGCGAACCTCGAAACGCCCAAGCATCCCGATCTTCACGCGGCAGATCCTGCCACGGGCGGCAGTGCCCTGATGACGACGGGCACCGTCGGTACTGACATCGATTGACGGATGACCCAGCGGGGACCGCGCTGTCGTGGCCCTGTCAGGATGGTACGCATGACGATTGAGGTGACGCGTCATTCAGTCGCGGAGCAGCGAATAATGCCGGCACTTGAGGACATGTCGGGGCGGGCCTTCAGCCGATGGCACGACATGCGCTACGGCGACATGCCGCTGCGGCGCGGGCTGCGGGAACTCGGCGAGGAGCTGACCGACCACCTCGCCGCGCGCACCCTGCCGGACCCGGCTCTACGTGCGCCCGAGTCGCGCACCGCCCTGATCACAGCTGCCGAGTGCGCGATGGGCGTGCTCAGCCTCGCCTGCTTCCCTGACGGTGACTTTTCGGTGCCCCTCCCGCTCGCGACAAGGACACTTGACAGCGAGGAGCTGCACTATGAGGAGGCGTGGGAGCCGGCCCTACCCGGGACCTCGGCGCGGACGTGGACCGACGCGTTCGCGTGGTCCGTCCTCAGCGGACTGCTGTGGGAGCCGGACCGCGCTTTCGGCCCCCTGTTGCGCGACGACTACGCTCCCGCCATCCGTGACGGCGTTCCGTACTCGAAGCGCGAGTCGGTGTCCGCCGCGGCTGACCTCGCCGAGATGGATGCTCTGTGCGGATACCTGCCCCTTGTCCAGGGGGGCTATCCCGACGCACGTTCCGAGCCGGCGCCGCTGCAGAAGCCAACGACCTTCGAGCGCACGCGTGCGGCCGAGCAGCTCGACGCAGCGGGGACGTTGACACCGGACCAGCGGTTGTTGCGCGTCCTGCTCGACGACGACCAGCCCGCGTTCGAGCAGGCCCTTCAGCAACGCCTCGTGACGCACCGCGAGAGCGTCGGCGCCGACCCGGCCGCACGGAGCCTGCTACCGGTCGGGGCCGTCACGCTGACCGCCCTCGCCCATCTCGCGCACGGCTGGCAATTGGGCATCCGGTCCGCCTATCTGCCCGAAGCACTAGTGGCTGCCCCGCAGCCGTAGGTGGCGCCGCTCGGCACCGACCACGGGCGACGTCCCACACCCGCATTGCCCAACGATGCACAGGGATGACGAATACTGGTCGCCGACCCCGGTGTTGGGCAGGGTTTTCGGGGGGCGAACGGGGGTCCCATACAGAACCCGCCAGGTCTAATCTCCTTCCGCTGGCGCGCAGCGCCCGCCGCACGGCATGCAGACTGACATAACCTGTGGCAGCCCTTTCTCGGCCAGTACAACCGTCACCGGGACCTCACCCGACGGTGGCCTCTCGATGCTGTTTCGCAGCGACCGGTGCAGACGGCACCGGACGACATCGGGGGTGTGACGATGCTCCGCTGATGTCTCGACTGCCCAAGCTGCATCTCGTCACCTTCCTTGCGGACGAAGAGGAGATGCCCGCCGATGAGGCTCACCGTCACGCGCCGGCCCCCACGCCCATCGGCGGCAGCCGGGCCTCGTCCTCGGTGAGGATGGCCTGGCGCAGGTCCCGCAGCCGCCGGCTCGGCTCCAGGCCGAGTTCACGGCGCAGCGACGAGCGCAGCCGGTCGAAGGAGGCCAGCGCGTCGGCACCCCGCCCGCTGCCGTAGAGCGCGACCATGAGGGCCGCCTGCAGCCGGTCACGGCCGGGATGAGTCCGGGCCAGCGCGGTGAGTTCCGGTACGGCCCGTGCGTGCCGGCCCAGGCTCAGCTCGACCTCCAGCCGTTCCTCGATCACCTGCAGCCGCGACTCCTCCAGGCTCATGGCCTCCGGCTCCAGCATGCCATCGGCTAGACCGGCGATGGCGGGTCCGCGCCACAGGTCCTCGGCCCGCAGGAAGGACCCGACGGCCTCCGCCGCGCGACCCGCGGCCAGCGCTCGCCGAGCCCGGTGGGCCTCATCGTCGAACCGGGTCCGATCCAGCGCGCCGGGCTCCACCGTCAGCAGGTAACCGCCCGGCCGGCGTACCAGCGAGCGCTCGGGCAGGCCGCCGGCGATGAGCTGGCGGCGCAGGGCCGCGGCGCAGTTGCGGATCTGACTCGCCGCGGTGGCCGGCGGCCGCAGCGGCCACAGGCAGTCGACCAGTCTGTCGGCCGGGACCACCCGGCCGGCCCGCAGCAGCAGCACAGCCAGGATCCGCTGCTGCCGGCGTCCGCCGAGCGGCAGGGGCGTTCCTTCGACGGACGCTTCCAGCGGGCCGAGGATCCGGAACTCCATGCGATGACCTCCATGCCGACCGCACCCCGCGCACGGCCTGGTCATCAGGTTGCGCAGCACGGGTTGGCGTTTCCTTGGCAGCGCGTACGCCGTGGCAACCAAACGGAGCGTCCCCGGCTTCGCGGGGCTGAGAACACCCATCAGGAGGCACGGTGGAAATCACCAGACGGGCCCGCAGATGCCTGGCCGCCGCAGCGGTCGCGGGAGCGGAGGCGCCGCTGCTTGTCGCGTCGCCGCCGCTAGCGACAAGCGACTACTGCTCGGTGAGCGGGTTGTCGACCAGTTGCCGGAGGTACTACACCCGGGCGCCGGTCCCGCCCCGGGAGAGAAGGTCAGGTCGGCTGTCCGGCCGGGACACCGGCCGGACGGCCGTCGTGCCGCTCCAGCAGGGCCCGGACGATGTCCGCCTCGGGAGTGCCGAGCGAATCCAGGATGCTCAGTGCCTCCTGCCAGGCCCGCGAGGAGTCCTCCAGGTGACCCAGGGTGATCAGCGCGCGGGCGCGAACCAGGGGTGCCCCAATCGCCTCCGCGCGATGCGCCGCCTCGCCGGCGAGCCGGGCCGCCTGCACGGGGTCGCCGTGCCTCCGGGCGACCTCGCCCAACGCCGCCAGCGCGTCGATCTCGATCACCGCGGCTCCGGACTGTCGGGCCAACGTGACCGCCCGCTCCAGGGATGACCTGGCCAACAGCGGCGTCCGCTCCGCGACGGATGCGGCGAGGCCGACCAGGGCCTCGGCCTCCGTCGCCAGCGTGCGCGCCGACCTGGCCCACTCGGCGGCCCGGGTGTACCGGGCCGCCGCTCGGGCGGGGTCGCCGGTCAGCCGGAGCAGGCACCCCTCGGCGATGTCGATCGACGCCTTGCAGTGCCAGTCGTCGGTACGGTCGGCGAGACGCTGCGCGGCGGCGAGCGCCGACCTCGCCTCCGGCACGTCGCCGCGTAGCGTGTGGATCTGGCCGATCCCAGCCAACGCATTCGCCTCGATCGACGCCATGTCGACCTCGTGGGCCATCCGCACCGCCGCGTGAAGATCGCCCAGGGCGGCCGGGTACTCACCCCGGATGATTCGCACGAGGCCAAGGTTGGTGAGGATGACCGCCTCGTTGGGTCGTCCGCCGTCCTCCCGGTGGATGACGATGGCGGCGGTGAGTCGCTCGACCGCCAGCCGCAGTCGACCCGCCATAGCGTAGATCGTCCCGAGGTTGCTCGACATCACCGCGATGCCGTAACGGTGGCGGATCCGCTCGTTGAGCCGCAACGCGTGCTCGAAGCAGGCCGCCGCCTTCGCCAGTTGCCCGAGGTCGCCGAAGACCGCGCCGAGCGAGCCGGCCGCGGCGGCCTGGCCCTGCGCGTGCCCGGCGCTGCGGAACAGGTGACCCGCCCGTCGTTGGTGCGCGATCGCGACCAGTTGGTTGCCCGTGAGGTGGTACACGTTGCCCAGACTCATGTGCGCCGACGCCCGCAGGGCCGGGTAGGCGTCCCCACCCGACGCGTGCAGCGCCGCCTGCGCCACGAGCAGCCAGTTCAGTGAATTGCGGGTGACCCAGAAGTACGTTCGTAGCTGGTCGGCGAGCAGGGCGGCAGCGGCCCTCGACGTGCCGTCGGCGCCCGCCCTGATCAGTGCCACCATGTTCGACTCCTCGGCCTCGAGCCAGGCCAGTGCCGCGTCACGGTCCGGAAGGCCCGCGTCACCGGCCGCCAGGCCCGCCGGCAGCTCCAGGCGGACCCGCCCCGGCGCCAACAGGTCACCGGCAGCCTGCGCGCGGACCAGGTACCACGCGAACAGGCGGGCGAGGACGGTCTGCGCCTCCGGCCGGCCGGCCTGCCGCGCACTGTGCTGACCCGCGTAGCGCCCCAGCAGGTCATGCAGCGCGACGCGATCGTCGTCGAACTCCAGCAGGTGCGCCGAGAAGAGTCGGGCCAGCGTCCGACGGGCCGCGTCCACGGTTGTCTGCGCCAGGTGCGCGACCGCGTCGACCGACAGCCTGAGCCCCGGAACGGTGCCGAGGAGGCGGAACATCCGCTGGGCCTCGCCGGGAAGCCGGGTGTAGGAGAGGTCGAACGCCGTCTGCACGGCGACGCTGGGGTCGTCGTCGATCGCCAGGGCGGCGATGCTCCGCTGCCGCAACTGCCGCACGTAGGCCGACACCGCGAGGTCAGGCTCGTCGTGCAGCAGCGCCGCCGCGATCCGCAGGGCCAGCGGGAGCCGACCGCAGACCTGGGCGAGGTCCCGGATCGCGTCGCGTTCGGCGGCTCGCGGGTCGGCACCGAGCAGGACGGTGAGCAGCTCGATCGCGTCCGGTTCCGGGAGCAGTCCGATGGTCAGGCGGTGGGCGTCCTGCTGGGCCACGAGCCCGGTCAGGCGGTCGCGGCTGGTGACCACCACCAGGCTGTCCGCGGACCCGGGCAGCAACGGCCGCACCTGCTCGGCGTCGAGGGCGTTGTCCAGCACGATCAGCAGCCGGCGATCGGCGACGACAGTGCGGTAGAGGGCCGCTGCCTCCTCAGGATCCGCCGGAATGTGGGCCGCCAGCACGCCCAGACCCCGCAGCAGCGCGCCGAGCGCCTCCGCCGAGCGCATGGGCCGGCCGGCAGAGTAACCACGCAGGTTGAGGAAGAGCTGCCCGTCCGGGAAGTGGTCCCGGACGCTGTGCGCCCACCGGATGGCGGTCGCCGTCTTTCCGACACCTGCCGTGCCGACGACTGCGGAGAGGATCAGGACCTGCGCCCCTGCGGCGTTGGCGAGCAGGCGGTCGAGCTGACGCGACTCGGCGCCGCGGCCGACGAAGTGCCCCGGCGGCCGCGGTAGCTGCGCCGGCCCGCCGGGAGACGTCAGCGCGGCGTCCGAGGGTGCGGTGGCGCGTGACAGCGTCCGGTAGGTCTCCTGGATCTGCTTACCGGGAGCGACACCGAGGTCGGTGGCGAGCCTCTCGGTGAGGGCGGCGTAGGCCGCGATGGCTTCGGTGCGACGACCGGTCCCGCTCAGGGCCAGCATCAGCAGCTCGACCGGGCGCTCGCGTGTCGGCGCCTCACTGATCAGCTCGTGCAGCGGCGCCAACATCTCTCGGTGCTGGCCGGCGTCGAGGCGCGCGTCGAGCAGCATTTCCCGCGCGGTCAGTCGTGCCTCGTCGAGATCCGGAAAGAGCCGGCCCCGCTGGGCGTCGTCGAAGACGTCGGCCAGGGCGGCGCCCCGCCACAGACCGAGCGCGGTGCTGAGCATCGCGATGCGCTGATCGGCGTCGGTGACGCCCCTGCTCTGGGCCACCAGGGCGGTGAACCGGTGCACGTCGACACGCTCTGCCCGGATCTCCAGTGCGTAGCTGTTGGGTCGGGCGAGCAAGGCGGGCTCCATCGACCGGCCCAGCTCCAGCGTGGACCGCAGGTGCGAGATCATGGCCTGCAGGCCCGCTCGTGCCTGGGCCGGAGGCCGGTCTTCCCAGAGCAGGTCGATGAGTCGCTCCGCGGAGTGGAACTGGCCCGGTCGCATCGAGAGGATGGCGAGCAGCCGTCGCTCCTGACGGCGTCGGACGGGCACGACCCGTCCGTCGATGACAGCCTCGACGGGGCCAAGCAGGCGCAGCTCCACAGCCGCAGGCTAACAAGGCAAACTGATTTCGATGGAGGGCCATACGTCTATGCGGGGCGTACCCGGCGGGCAGTTTCCCCGGTGCTCGGCATGTCCGCCACGACGGGGGATGATGACCCGATGCCGCAGTTCCCCCGGGTCGACACCCAGCTGGCCGGATGACGGATCTCAGGGCCCCCGCGCCGCCGGGGGCCCTGACGTCCGCCTGCTGTTCAGAAGACCCAGGGGGTGCAGGTCCAGGCGCCGCCATTCAAGCTGAAGCAGGCCTGGTGCTCGTCCGAGGAGTCGAAATCCTCGAGCATGTTGGTCCACACCCCGCCGTTGGTGGAGAGAAACTGCTTGCTGAGGCTGCCCGTGTACCACCAGCCGTAAGACGACCACACCCGGCGCTCGATGCGCACGGTGAAGGTCGCACCCGCGTACCGGATGTACTGGTCGTTCTGCAGGCGTGCCCAGGCCGCCCTGCAGCCGGACGACTTCACGACGACGATGCCGAGTCCGCTGTCATAGCCGCCGCCGGTCCAGCCGTACCGGGTGCCGCTGCACTGGCCGTTGGGATTGACGTTGTAACAGCCGGTGCCCGAACACGCGGCCAGCGCCGGCGACGCCGGTACCGCCGCGGTGACCACACCGAGTCCCATGAACGCCATCAGGGCGACCAGCGCCCCCACCAGGCGATGCTTCCGAACCTTCCCTACTGTCATGCCGTCCTCCTCAGTCGTGCTGCATGTCGTGGGGTGATCCTTCGGCGTCCCTGCACTGCGGCCGCATCGTCAGCTCATCCGCACCGTGTCATGCTGCGGCGTTTGCTCTCCTCGCGCGCGACCGTCAGGAGCCGCTCGAAGCGGGCGACGTCCACGTACTCGGCGGCGATCTCGAGCGTGTGGCCGCCCGTGCTCCGGTCGAGGTGGGCGCGGAAGAGCGTCCGCCGGAGCCGGGACACGTTCCGAACCTGGTCGACCGCCGTGGTGGGCGGGTTGCCCGACCAGAGCGCGTCGGTCACGTCGGTGGTCGCGACCGTCCGGCGGTAGCTGACGAGCAGCATCGCGGTGATCCGCTGGGTGCGCCGGCCCGTGACCTCGATCGGGCCGGCGCCTGTGGTGATGCGGAGTGTCGAAGCATGTGCGCGTTTCGTGATGCCCCTCGGGCGTGCCGTGACGCCGGCGCGGTACGCCCACGATGACATCGTGATGCGCCGACGATGAGCGCGGCTCCGACACTGCATCGACCCCAAGCCATCCTGGAGGAACCGCAGTGTCAGCATCACCGCACCGCCCCGCGCCGCCGCGCGGGCTCAGCCCCGGAACCGCCCGTCGCGGCGCCACCGTCGCGCTCGCCACCGCCTCGATCGTCGCCAGCGGTCTCGTGGCGCTCCCCGCGCCGGCCGCCGCGGCGCCGGACCCGCCCCCGAAGTATGCGGCGTCCACGACGATACCGCCCGGTCAGCGGGACTCCGCCCTCAAGCAGGGCTGGCGGACGTCGCAGGACCGGGCCTGGACCCTCTCCGGCGACATGACCGGCCTGCACGTGCTCGTGGCATCGGCGGCCTCTGGCTACAGCTGGACGACCGCAGCCACGCTGAGCGAGCCGGGGCTGGAGACCGACCAGTGGATCGGCAACGGCTGCCTCACCGAGTCGGGCCGGCGGCTGGTCGTCACGTACGCGCCGCGCGCCTACACCAACAAACCCGACCTGTTCGACCGCGGCGCCTTCGTGGCGGTCGTGGACATCAAGGACCAGTCCGTCCGGAAGGTGGCCGCGCACGCGTCCCTCGCATACTTCAGCCCCGGCTGCGGTACCGGTGAGAACGTCGTGCTGAGCACGTTCACCGGCGGCGACACCGGCTCGGGCAGGACCCGCCTGACGCAGCTCGACGCCGCGACCGGCACCGTGGCCGCGCCGATTCAGGTGGCGGGCCAGCTCACCTCGGCGCTACCGGTCAAGAACGAGATCATCGCCGCCGACAACGGCGCGCTGGTCAGGGTCGACGGCAAGGGGCGCCGGTCGGCAGTGGCGAGGACCACCGGGGTACCGTTCCGGCTGGCGGCCAACGGCGACGCCGTCGTGTACATGGATGCCGACAGCAAGGCCGGCCGGGTCAAGCGGACCGTCGTGAAGTCCGGCGCGACAGCCACCCTGGCCGAGGGCGGCACGACCGACATGAACGTGGTCAAGGGCGCGGGCGGTCGGGTCGGCATCACCGGTACCCCCGGCAAGGTGCACAAGCTGCCCACGGGTGTCGCAAAGCTCGACGCGACCGTGCAGGCGGAGATGTCCAGCGAGGGTGACCTGCTGCTGGACGACATCCGGTGGACGACCGACCCGCGGGCGGCGCAGGCCGCGGACGGCCGCCGCGAACGGTCGCTCACCATGAAGGCCAAGGTGCCGGCGACCGGTCGCAGCGTGGACTTCGCGGTCGCGCCAACCACGCCGGCGTCGGGCGACGCCGGCGCTCGGGCGAACCCGAAGACGCCGGGGCGGGCCCGGTCGGCACCGGGCGCCACGACGCTGGCGACACCGCTGCACGACCCGGTCGACACGGCCGCCTGGTGCGCGATCCCCCGCAACGACGTGCGGGTACAGGTGTACCAGCCCCGCGCCCGGGAGATCGAGTGGGTCGTCGACATGGCGGTGCAGGACGCGCTGGTCCTCAACCGGGGCAACAACTTCAACCAGTCCGGCCTGCCCGGCTACAACGTCGCAGACTGGTTCCCGATGCGGCCGCTCAACGGCGGTGGCCACGTGCCCGCGCAGATCATGCTCGGCATCCTCGCCCAGGAGTCGAACCTGTGGCAGGCCTCGCCGCACGTCCTGCCCGGCGAGTTCGGCAACCCGCTCGTCGGTAACTACTACGGGCTGGACATCTACGACGCCGACACGAGCGACGACTGGACGATCCGCTGGGACAAATCCGACTGCGGCTACGGCGTCGGGCAGGTCACCGACGGCATGCGCAAGCCCGGGTTCCAGAAGCCGAACGAGGTCCCGCTGCCGTACAACCAGCAGCTGGCCATCACCGTGGACTTCGCCGCGAACATCTCCCAGTCGCTGCGGATCCTGCAGGACAAGTGGAACCAGGTCCACGCGTACAACATGAAGGTCAACGGCGGCGACCCGCAGTACATCGAGAGCTGGTTCTTCGCGGTGTGGGCCTACAACACCGGGTTCTACGCGCCGGAGGGCAGCACGGACGGGCCGTGGGGCGTCGGCTGGGCGAACAACCCGGCCAACCCGCGGTACCCGGCGAATCGCAAGGCGTTCCTGGAGTTCACCTACGACGACGCGCGGCACCCGAGCCACTGGCCGTACCCGGAGAAGATCATGGGTTGGGCCGGACACCCGCTCAACGCGATCGAGAAGCCGGACACCTACACCGACGGCTACCGGTACGCGTGGTGGAGCACGAACGACGGGCGCGCGCGGGTAAAGCCGCACCTCCAGACGTTCTGCGACCAGTCCAACGACTGCTTCTACGGCAACAACCTCCCGCCGACGGCGCCCGATGTGATCGACGAGCCGGCCGGCCCGTGCCACCACGTGAACGGCATTGGCGAACGGGACCTCAAGTGCTGGTACAACCGATCCGCGGACTGGAAACCGGGCTGTCTGGACTGTGGTAACGCCGCCATCAGGTACGACCCCGGCTGGGCGTATCCGGCCGCCGGGGTGAGCTATTACCCGAAGTGCGGCACCGACCTGCCGGCGAACGCGCTCGTGGTGGACGACGTGATCAACGAGGTCGTCAGCCCACGCCGTGACGAGGCCGGTTGGCTCTGCACCCGACGGACGAACAGCGGCACGTTCACGCACGGGTTCGCCGGCGAGACGCAGAACGGCACGCTCCAGTACCCCGGCAAGATCGACCTGCACCAGGTCGGCGGCGGGTACGGCGCGCACTACTGGTTCACGCACACCCGCCAGCCGGGCAGCAACCTCTACGTCAGTGGGACGTGGACGCTGGACCGGACGGTGAACGGCTGGATGCGGGTCATGGTCCACATCCCCGATCACCTCGGCACCACCCAGCAGGCGGCGTACAAGATCACGACGAAGAACGGCGTGGTCAAGACCCGCATGGTCCAGCAGCGCGGGTACGCGAACCGCTGGGTGGCGCTCGGCGTGTTCGAGTTCAACAACGTCCCGAAGGTGGAGCTGACCAACATGGTGTCGGACCTGACACCGGAGGAGTTGGCGCAACTGCGGGACGACGTGCCGACCAGCGGGCAGGGCGACCTCGCCCTGGGCCGGCCGCAGGAGAACGTGGCCTTCGACGCGGCGGCGTTCATCCCGCTGCCGGGCAAGCCGCAGCACCAGGTGGTGGCGCTCGGCGACTCGTTCTCGTCGGGCGAGGGCGCCTCGCCGGTGAACGGCTCGGACTACTACCGCGAGACGGACAACAACCGCGACAACGCCTTCCGCAACGGCTGCCACCGCTCGAAGAACGCGTGGTCGCGTAAGGCGGTGCTGCCCGGGTCGTCCACGCCGATCGGGTCGCGGGCGGACATCACGAGCCAGCAGCACGACGTCAACATGGACTACCACCTGATCGCCTGCTCGGGCGCGGAGACGGAGAACATCCTGCCACTGCGTACCGTCAGCAACGAGCCCCGCAACGCCGACAACGAACGGGGCAAGGGCCAGTACCTGGAGGTGTCCCAGCTCGACAAGGGCTACCTGGACGAGAACACCACGCTCGTCACGGTCTCGATCGGCGGCAACGACGCGAAGTTCGGCCCGGTGGTCAAGGAGTGCGTCATCATGGCCGGCCCGCTGGACTGCTTCAAGGCGAACCTGTCGGGCGAGACGGACACCGTGGACGTTTCGACCAGGCGCCGCATCACCGACACGATTCCCCGGTCGAACACGAAGGTGCTGGAGGAGATCCACAAGAAGGCGCCGAACGCCAAGATCATGCTCATGGGGTACCCGAAGCTCGTCGAGATCGGCGGCGACCCGCTCTGCGCCATCAAGCTCGTCCTCAGCGACGAGGAGCGGGTGTGGCTGTCCGAAATGAGCGTGCTGCTGCGTGACGAGCAGTTGGACGTCGTCCGCGAATTCAACACCGCGCGCGGCGGGACGATCGCGTACTACTCCGACCCGATGGACGAGTTCGCGGGCAAGTCGGTCTGCGGCTCGCCGGCGGGCATCCACGGGGTCGTGACGGACAAGTCGCCGGGTGACACCCCGGACGGCCCGACGTCGCAGCAGTCCTTCCACCCCAACAGCCCGACCGGTGTCAGCCTCTTCGCTCAATCGATGAATTTCACCGTCACGCAGATGTACCCGTGACGAACGCGTCACGATCCGGGAGCCCGGGCGGCCGACTGCCGCTCGGGCTCCTGGCCACGCTCGTGCTCGTCACCGCCAGTACCGGTACGTTTTCGGGGGCGCAGTTGGCGCACCTGTCGTCGTAGGCTCCCGGCCGGGTGCCGGCCCACTTCTACACCGATGAACCGCCTGTCGTTCTGCGGCGGCCCTTTCTTCCGCGCCAGCCGCCGGGCGTTCTGCGCGGCCGGAGTCGGAGCGCCAGCGGAGCGACGGACGCGCGCCCAGGCGGCGGCGCGTGCGGCCCGTTCAGGGCCGCCTTGAAGACGTACAGAAAGTTCTCACCACTTCGCCGGCAGCCGGTGTCGGGTCTCAGGACCTGGGTGACAGATCAGTCTCGGGACGTGGGTGACAATTGCGGCTAGACCGCCGCCTACTGGCAGCCGTGGGACAGGGTGGAGACGGCCAGGAGGGTGCGCGGGTCAAACCGGGTCGTCCAGGGCTGGCCTGCCTCGGTGCGGACTTCGATCTCGTGATCGCTGAGGAAACGAGCGGTACCGAAGGTGCCCTCGGGGCCAAGTCCATCGAATGGCGTGGCGAAGCATGCGACGTCCTGGTTGGCCTCCCGGCTCCTCAGCCCCGCCCGCGACCGAATACGTAAGACATCAAAGCCCATCATAAATTCGGGGTAGTGCAGCAGGACCACCTCGAACGAACCGCCTGAGGAAAGGGCTACAACTTCGGTATCCCGGTCCGGCTCCACGCCGTAGAGCGACGGCCCCAAAAACTCGGCGCCACTACAGGCCGCCATCAACGCCAAGACGGTTGCGACCACAGCCACCGCCCGCGCGAGTGCTGGGCGCAGAACAAGCCACGCCGCGACGCCGAGCAACACCGATGCGGCGAATAGCACAGCCGCCACGACTGACGAGCTGCCGAACGGCATGAGGTGTACGTAGTGCCACGGATTGCGCCAGGCAACGAGCACGGCTGGCACCGCAACGACGACCAGGCCGGTGAGCACGATTGCCATCACCCGCCGACGGACGATGTTCATCGGTCGTTGCTCGATCAATCGCTCGATCACTCGCTCATCGTGATTGATCGCTCAGGCCCCAGCTACCCCCAAGCCGTGTCACCCAGGTCCTGATACGACCAAACGTGCTGCTCCGTTGGTCAGCACGGCGACTCGCCGGACGCTGTCGAGTGGCACTTCTCCGGTGATCGCGTGTCGCGCGGCAAACGGGTCCGCCGCTGCCACCGAGTAGGGTCGTGCCGCTCGGATACCGCCTGCACCGCCGCAGCGAGACGTGTCGCAGATCAGTGAGCTGACGGCCGCTGGCTGCTTGCCGGGAGGCCGCTTGCCGCAGACACGTCGCGACGATGCCACTGCCCGCGGCCATGGTTGTCAAACCCATGAGGTCGAGCGTCGGCATCCCTTGGGAGAGGGCGTAGAAAATGAGCGGAACGCCGATGCCCCACATCACTGCACCCAGAAGAATTGCGTTTACTGCCCGGATCAACGACGTCAGCTGCAGGCGGTCATGAGAGCACGTCGCCTCCCACCTCCGCGTCGGCGGTACTGCGACCCCGATTCGCCGTCAACGACACAACCTCCGAGCTGCCTCCGCTGGTGGCCCGGGGCTTCTTCGTGTCGTGCCGTCGGCAGGGCTGCACCCGTTCGGAGTCCTGTGGCTACCGGCCGCCGAAGGGGAGCCGGCGACGGATCGCGTCCGAGTGGCGTCGTCGCGTGCGCATTCTTTCCGCCGGAACGATTCGGCTCGTTCAACTCGCGCGGCGCACGACGCGGGATAAGGGCCGGCATGCGAGCAGCTACGTCCGCCGTGCCCGCGCAATCGCGCAGACGGCCGACGCGCCCCCGATTGATCGTGCTGAGGTCGTCCGCCCATCACCAAGGGTAGGCGGGGGCGGACGACCCGAGCCGCAGACAGGGCGTGTGACCAGGGTTGCGACTAGTCGACAGGCATGGCCGCGTCTTGGCGGCAGGTTCGGCAGTAGGAGCTTGAGTTCAGCACGTAGGGGAACGGGCCGCTACCCGGGCTAGGGTTACCGATCTGCTCTCTTTCGCAACTGCCCTAGTTGTCCCCTGAGGCTGCCGGACGATGACGGCGTCAGGCGGTGAAGGAGACCGGCAATGAATCGAGGCTTCGGACCGTTGCCGTCGTCCGTCGCACCGGTGTGCCAGCTAGCCGCAGCCGAGGGGCTTCGGTCAAGCATAGAATCAGCTCGCGAACCGCCACTCTGCCGAAGGCTGCTCCGAGACAGCCATGAACGCCCCAGCCAAACGACAGATGCCGGTTAGGCGATCGGTCCAGCACCAGCTCATCCGGACGCGTGAACTCGGTCTCGTCGCGGTTCGCGGAGGCCATCAGGGTCAGCACGATCTGGCCACGCTCGATCGTCGTGCCATGGATGACCGTTCGCTCGGTAGCGACGCGACTAGTTCCCTGGGCCGGCCCCTCGAAGCGGATCAGCTCGTCAGTAGCGGAATCGAGGAGTTTGCGGTCTGCCCCGCGCAGGGCATCGAGCGTTTCAGGTCGTTCGATCAGTGTCATAGCAATGTTGCTGACCGTCGCAAACAGGGTCCCGTAGCTCGCGTTGAACATCACACCTGCGGTGTTGTGCACGTAGTGCGGCGGAACCTGGAGCTGGCCGGCGGTTTCCCGGATGGTGGCGAACACTCCAGGCCGTCGTTCGGCGGCGTACCACTGGTCGACCAACGAGTTGAGCTGAGTGCGGGCATCGTTCCCGACCGCTGCTCGTTCGGGGCGCAGCCCGATATCCATCCGGCGGGCAATGGAGTCGGACAACTTGACGTACCAGTGCAGGTCGGGGCGCTGCACTCCAAACAAGTGCGAGGTGATCGTGAGGGCGACCGGAGCGGCGACCTCCTTGATCCAATCGAAGCGTTCACGCTGCGCGAGGTCGGCGAAGATCCCCGTGATCTGCTCCCGAGCCTGGGCGCCAGCGGTGTCAAGGTCTTGAGAACGCAGGGCGTTCATTAGGACGCTCTTCAGTGGGCCTTGGTCCGGTGGATCAATCGTCTGGATGTTCTGCAGGAACTCCGGCAGCTCCGCCCCTACCCGCCGGCGGTCTCGCGCGAACATGTCGTTGTCGCGCAGCACGTCGCGGCAGTCTTGATACCGGCTGAGCACCCATGACTTCATTCCCTCGTGCCAGAAGATGGGCGCTGTTCTACGGAACCGAGCGTACTGAGGGTACGGATTTGCGAGCATTTCTGGAGACAGAGGGTCGTATTCCACGGCTGTAGTCAAATTGCCACCCCTTTGATGGGTTCCCCGTGCGCAATGTGCGCGACATAACGACGCGTCCGAGCCTGGTCAATTGACAGCTTGTCCTAGGCCCGACTCCGTGATCGGTACTGACTTGACGCTACGACCGGCTGGACATCGTTGTCAACGACGTGGGCTGCAGGCGAAGAAAATTTACCCGTGAACTGCCTGCAGCTCCTTGTGTAATGGTCGCCCACCTGCGGAAACCCCTCTTGCTTGGCCAGGGGGTTGCCCCAGGCAACCGTCCGGGTTACTGTGCGACATGCGTCAGGCTGGTTGGCGGGGCCAGGGATTCACGATTAACAGGGGTGATCTCTTTCAGCCGTCGGCCGACTTTGCTATGCATGACGTGGTCACACCCAAGGCACTCTCATCAAAGTGCCTCTTGACGCTAGTCGCGGAACGATGCAAATCTGCAGTCGTCACGTGATCAAGCGATCACCTAGGCCGACATGACACCACGGGGGTAGTGCGTGATGGTTGATCATTCTATAGAAGCCCGCGTTGCCTGCGCGCGCCTGCCATAGGCCGCACGCACTCAGTGGCGAAACACGCCGCGCTCTAGATCGATGTCTACTTCCGTGCCCAGTTGTCGGTAGACAGAGTCGTGCTAGTCGGCAGCAACTACGGTTCGCCCATTTTTTCAAACTAGTGTTTGAAGTAAATGGGCATCCCGAGACTCCTCGCTTTTTCGTCGTCACCATGGCGTAGCGCGTGAGCCGGCTATCAGCGTGTCGACAGCAGCCACGATGCTGAGCAATCGGGCAGCAGCTCCGTCGGTTCTCAAACGGCCACAGGCCGCGTTGAACAATATCGCGCCTTACGGACGCCCATGCCACCGGAGACGCCTCAGGGCGCCCGGGGATAAATTTCCCTCACAAAGGAGGTGTAATCATGAGCTACGACCACTGAGCCTGAGGCCTGTCGGGCTCGGCGACCACGCCGGGCCCGACAGAGGTTCACTGACCCGTCGAGGTCCACTACCCCAGACCCTCGGACTTCCTGTTCCTCATGAAGGATAAAGAGTTGCAGCAGCATGGAATGGACGCGCCCGCGGAGGCGGATATTGGTAATGCCGAAACCACACTGTGGACCTCCGGCTTTAGATGGTATCTCACCGGCACGTCCGTGTCCCTCCTCGGCACCGCGATGGCCCCGGTAGCCTTGGCATTCTCCGTGCTCGAGCATTCGAGCAGCGTGTATGACCTCGGCTGGGTATTAGCCGCACGGAGCATTCCGCTAGTGGCATTCCTCCTCGTCGGCGGTGCTGTGGCCGACAGATTCCCACGCAGCACGGTCCTTAAGCTGTCGAACCTCGGAGCTGCGTCCACTCAAGGCGTCGTCGCTTTCCTGCTGCTGTCGGGCAGATACAGCCTCATGCTCATCATCGCTCTTGAATTTCTCAACGGCTCCCTGACCGCGTTCACTCAGCCCGCCATGCGGGGGATCATTCCCCAACTGGTCGCCAAGGCACAGATGCGACGGGCGAATTCCCTGGTCGCCTCGTCCAAGAACGCAATAACGATCTTAGGTCCTACTGCGGCGGGAATCACGGTCGCCACGGTCGGCGGCGGTTGGGCGATTGCGCTCGACTCGGCCAGTTACCTACTGGCCGCGTTCTTCATCTCCCGCATCCGCCTAAGCGAAGAGATCACCCGCAGTTCCCGGAGCGTCCTGTCGGACGTACGCGAAGGGTGGAGCGAGTTCCGCAGTATCCCCTGGGTCTGGTCCGTCGTTGCCTCCCTGGCGGTTACCAATCTCCTCAAGACCGGGATCTGGGTTGTTCTTGGCCCGGCTATCGCTATCACCACCATCGGGGCTGCCTCGTGGGGTGGGGTCCTCAGCGCGCGTGCAGTAGGCCTGCTGGTCATGGGACTTGTGATGTACCGATTGACGGTGAGACGTTTACTCGGCACCGGCCAACTGTTCTTCGCGCTGGGGTGCCTCCCCCTCATCGCGCTCGGGGTCGGTGCCAACGCGTTATTGCTCTTCATCGCGGCGTTCATGGCTGGAATCGGCTCGGGCATGTTTGGTCCCGCATGGGAAACTTCGCTACAAGAGCACGTTCCGAACAACGCCCTGTCCAGGGTCGCTTCCTACGACGACTTGTTTTCCTACGTCACAGTTCCTATTGGGATGATGTGCGCTGCCCCTGCCGGCGCCATATTCGGCAATGAGCGCGTCGCCCTGGTCGGTGGCATCCTGTTTCTCGCGGCGGCGCTTCTTCCGCTGCTTTCCCGCTCCGTTTACAACCTTCGGCACGGCTAGCGCACCAGTCGTGCTGGCGCTGCGACGACGACGATGAGGGGCACGCATTGAATCGGGTTCTGCTCCTAGATGTG
Source organism: Micromonospora foliorum (assembly GCF_022229015.1). Lineage (GTDB taxonomy): Bacteria > Actinomycetota > Actinomycetes > Mycobacteriales > Micromonosporaceae > Micromonospora > Micromonospora foliorum. The sequence goes on along the minus strand of NZ_JAKKFF010000446.1, from coordinate 7,136 downwards.
TCCGGCCCTGACCGTGAGGACCTACTCAAGGCGGCCATCGCCATGGGGCATGAGGTATACGCGGCTACACCGCGCGGTCAAACGTCTGCGACAACGCCGAGGGGGGTCACTGGCACCGTCGTCGTGGACTTTTCCTCCTACGACGCGGCAGTCTCAGACATCGTCGCGTTTGCGCGTTCCCGGAGGGTAGAGGCGATCGCGACCGTGAACGAGTTCCTCACCCCGGTGGCAGCACTCGCCTGTGCGACTTTGGGTCTTGCCGGAAATGACGCCACGCTCGCCATGGCAGCTCGAAACAAGATCACAATGGTCGAGCGGCTGCGTGAAGCCGGAGTTTCTGTGCCATCGACGATTGCGGTGACCGACGAAGAAGAGGTTCATGATCACCTCCGTCGCCAGACCTTCTCATTTCCGCTTGTCGTGAAGCCTGCCGAGAACGCCGGCTCAACGGGGGTCAGCGTGGTGGAACGGCTGGACGAGCTGACCGCGGCGTTCCAACGTGTACGTCTGCAACGTGGACCGTATGGGATCCACCTCGACCCCCGTGTGGTGGTGCAGGAATACATCGACGGGGAGGAGTTCAGCGTCGAATCGCTGACGCAGGATGGCCAGACCGAGCACGTGTGCATCACCAAGAAGCAGACGACCTTTGGCGCCTACCGTGTCGAAACGGGTCACACTCTCCCGTCGAACCTTGATCCGATCGCCACGCGGCTGGTTCTGCAGCAGGTGACGATGGCAGCAGCAGCAACGGGTATACGCAATAGCTGGTCACATTGCGAGGTGAAGCGGAAGCCGGATGGTGCATGGGTGGTGCTGGAGATCGCTCCACGGATCGGCGGTGGCCGAATCACGTTGCTGACCAGCCTCGCCCTTGGAATCGACATGGCCGGAGCGGCCTTGGCGGTCGCCCTCGGGCAACCGGTTGAACTTGCCCCAACTCGGCGTGCCGTCGCGGCCATCAGGCGTCCCCTAGCGCCGCGCGGCGGCCGGCTCGTCGCCGTGCAGGGCATGCCCTGCACCGGAGACAACGTGCCCTTCTCCGAGGTGACCACCGAAATCGGCGCATCGGTGGCCAGTCCGGACAGCAACAGCGCCCGCGTCGCCTACTTCATCGTCACCGCCGAGGACGAGACGTCAGCCGACCAACGAGCCGACGAGTTGCTGAAGGGCGTCTCGGTCATCGTCGAACCCCAAGGCAGCTGAGGGATGAACATCATGCAAGCCGAGCGCGCGGCAGATCTATCCGGATGGGGCGAGCTCGCTATCGACAAGACCTTCTATCTGAACCCTCGCTGGTTGGCTTATGTTGACTCGGATGCCCGCGGGCGAGGCACTTACTGGGGTGCGTATGCGGACGGCTCCCTGGTTGCGGGCGTTTCATCGCATAATCCGCTGTCCCTGATGAGCAAGGCGTACAACTTCAGCGCACTGTTTGACGTCGACACATCCCACTACTCAGCACCCGCGATCCTCGGCGGTCGGCAGGGCTACCTGTCGGGCTTTATCCGGAACCAGCGTTTCCCAGCCCATGTCGTAGAATCTGCGTTGGCCAAGCTGCTTCGCGCCATAGAGGCAGCGAACCCGGAATGTGGTTGCTGGTGGCCATTCCTTTTGTTCGAGGATGCTGAATCAGTGCTCAGCGCGAGTCTACTTGACGGGGGCATTCCCCAGCCCCACACGCGGCTCGCTCGGGCAGACTGTGTCATTGACCTAGCAGGCTCGAGCGTTGAGGATCACGTGGAAGCCCTACCGACGGCCAACAGACGGTCCCACTACCGCCGTGAAGCTGCGCGATTCGACAGGAGCCCTTTACGAATCAAGGAGTTGCGCCTCTCTGAGAGCTGGCGAGACCTGGCACCGTTGCTGGCCAACGTCCAGCGAAAGTACGGCGACCACAGCCCGACCGAAGTCTATGCTGCCTCTCTCGCTCGCCAAGCAGCCATGCTGGACGAGGACGCCGTCGTGTTCGGCTGCTTCTTGGCCGATCGGCTAGTCGGCTTCTCCCTGTTCTACAAGACTGCGGGAGAACTGAGCTTCCGCGGCGTCGGCTTCGACTACGACGCCCTGCCCGGTGTCGGCGAGTACGCGAGGCTAGCCGTACATGCCCCACTTGACTTCTGTTATCAGCGCGGGATACCACGGTTGAACCTCGGAGTGAGCTCCTACGAGGCGAAGGTCCGGCGGGGGGCCCGGATAAGACCCCTCTGGTCTCTACTGCCACCGCGGGCCGAACATATCCCTCAAGCAGCAGACCTGGCGGATGCGCGACTGGGATCGATGGCCACGAGCGAGGCGGTCCGCATCGAACAGACTGTCCGAGACCAGTGGCGACGCTTGTCGATGTCTACTGTAGATGCTTAACCCGACCGCAACGCGTCCGTTACCCCATGATGAGCGACGAAGACGTCTTCGGCTTCTCCACGGCAACCCCGGCCCGACTACGAACTTTCTTGCGGCCGCTGCCGCAACAACGCCGACCGCTGAGCGGACGGGTGGGCGGTTACCCGGGGGACATCATCAGGATGACCTGCCCGATCGGAATATCAGGTAGAGCCCGAGGTCGTCACTCCGGCACGATGCCCGGATGATGTTGCTGGTCCCTGCGAACCCCCTACAGCCACGCCGGCCCGCCGACCACTTCGCGCCCGAAGCCCACGCGGCCCGTGCCGCCGGGATCGACGTCGCGGTGATCGACCACGACGCGCTGACCCGCGACGACCCGCACCGCGCGATCGCGGCCGTGCCCGCCAGCGGTTCCGCGGTTTACCACGGGTGGATGCTCCGCAGCGACCAGTAAGCAGCTTTCGACGACGCCGTCGCCGCTCGTGGCGTAACCCTCCGCACCAGCGGCGATGATTACCGCCGCGCGCACGAACTTCCCGGCTGGTACCACCAACTCGCCCCGGTCACCCCAACCTCCGCCTGGACCACCAGCAAGGAACGGGCCGCATTCGCCCAGGCCCGCATCCGGCTCGGTACCGGCGCCGCCGTGCTGCGCGACTACACGAAGTCGATGAAATACCACTGGCACGACGCCACCTTCATCCCCGACCTCACCGACCCGACCACCGCCTGCCTGGTTTAGTGCGGCCAGCAGATGCGCCTGGGCCCCGGTCGGCCCACTGTCCCGTGGGTCCGGAACCCGGGCGAGGGCCTGCAGCAACCCTGGCGTGTCCTGTTCCGACAGCGGCAACTTTCGCCGCTGCACCGATCGCGACTCCTGCGTGACAAGGCGCCTTTGACAAACAGCGTTAAGGCCCGGCTACCGGAAGGACATTGATCGAGGTCTTGACTCTATGCGCCGCCCTGCTCATGATTTACTGCGGCGGTTCAACAGTGAGGGTCAATGTGATGACGCAGGTAGAGCCACCGGCAGGAGGCCCCACATCAGCCGTCGCTCTCAGCGAGCTTGGAAAAAATGGCCGACTCGCGCGTGCCAGTTCAGGCACGAGGGATTGGCTGACACGTGGGGCCCATCGGCGGGAACTGAGCATCGCGGGCCTCGGTTCAGTGCTCCTCGCTGTCGCGATGATCTGGCTGATTCCGCCGTACGCGGTTCGCGTGGTGACTGCCGGCGCCAAGACTGTGCCGATCGCCGACCCGGCCCACACCATCGTCGGTGACGTGGGTGACCCGACGGCCCAAGCATGGCTGGTGGGATGGGGTGGCCACGCTCTCACCCACGGTCTGCGTGGCCTGTGGGATACCAACGCTTTCTATCCCGACACGTACGGCCTAGCCCTGAACGACAGCCTGCTCGGCTATGCCCCGGCAGGGCTGATAGGCAACGGTGTAGTCGGCGCCGTGCTGCGCTACAACATCCTGTTCGTGCTGGCTTTCGCGCTCGCCTTCCTCGGCGGCTACGCGCTCCTGCGCCAGCTTGGCGCGAATAAGGTCGCCGCCGCGGTAGCCGGGGCCGCCCTCGCCTACGCGCCCTGGCGCTACGGCCACGACGGCCATTTGAATATTCTCTCCACCGGTGGTATCACTCTGGCCCTGGCGATGCTGGCGCGCGGCCACGGACTCTCGTTCACCCGCGGCTACCTTGCCGAACGAGTCCGGCCGGGCTGGGCGTTCGCTGGCTGGCTGGTTGCGGCCTGGCAGGTCAGCCTAGGCTTCGGCGTGGGGCTGGGATTCGTGTACGTCCTCGCCGCCCTCTGCCTGATCACACTGGCAGCCTGGCTGATCCACCGCCCACGCCTTAGCCTCCGGCTGATCGTCGGTGATCTGATCGGCGGGCTGGTCTTCACCGCGGTGACCGGATACTTCGCGTACGCGTACAAACACGTGCGCGAGCTCAACCCAGATGTCACCCGGGACTGGGACTACGTCGCGTTCTTCTCCCCGACACTGCGCGGGCTTCTCGTGGCGCCGCAGTCCTCGCTGCCCTGGGGCACCCTGCACAGCGACGCCCGCACCGCTCTTGGTGACGTACCGACTGAGAAAGTGCTGCTATGCGGGTATGCACTGTATCTACTGGCCTTCGCCGGCCTGTTCCTATCGCGCTGGTCACCGGTGCAACGGCTTCTGCTGCTGTTTGGGGCGGTCGTCGGAGTGTTGTTCGCGCTGGGCACGAACGGGCCGATCTACCGCCTGCTCTATCTTTACGTGCCCGGGTTCGATGGATCCCGTACACCAGGCCGGTTGATCTTGTGGCCCACTCTCTGCCTGGCCATCCTCGCGGCTGGCCTGGTTACCCACCTGGCCGAGGTGGCTCGCAGGGGCGCCAAGCCGAAATGGTCGGTGGGAGCGGCACGTCTGCTGACCGTTCCGTTGCTGGTCCTCGTGCTAGCTGAGGGCCTGCCTGACCTGGACCACCCCCAAACCCCAGCCGAACCGGCCGCGATGGCGCTAGCCTCCGCGCACGCTCCCATAATGGTATTGCCATCCAACGACGGTATCGACCTCCACGTCCTGCTTTGGTCGACCGACGGTTTTCCCACCATGGTCAACGGTGCGGCCAGCTACACCACACCCAACCGTCAGTCGATCCGCGACGTTATGGCGACCTTCCCCAGCGAGCCGGCCTTGGATCGGTTGCACCAGCTCGGCATCCGCAGCGTCGTCCTGCTGCGCGACCGGGTACAAGGTACCCCGTACGAACCACTGCTTGACATCCCCGACGTACCCGGCATCACCCGCCATGACGTCGGGCCAGACGTGGTTTACACCATCGACACCAACACCAAGAACCCCTAACGAAACGATGTTGGGCGTGTCCTCGGGACACGGGGCGTCCCACCCGTCGCGATCCCGCCTACCGCAAACATGGGGGTTCATGTCGGTGGGTCGACGTCGACCAGGAATCCATGATCGCCGTCCGCGCAGAACTGCAACTGATACGCAGATGATTGCTGCGGCAGTGGTTGTGCCGTGGGAATTCAGATCGTGTCCGATGACCGTCACGATCCAAAGGTTCAAGTGCCCAAGATCAGGGGCGACACCCGACCAAGGCCGGGGCGGGCCTACGCGATCGCATGCGGGCAGCGCATCGACTCGTCGGGTGTGGCCTGACCATGGGTGCGCTGGAGGTGCGCCTCGCCCCAGACCCGGACGCCTTCCACGACAGGCAGAACCGTAGTGCCATAGGAGGTGAGCCTGTAGATGACCGGCGCCGGGATGGGTCCGGTCACGACGCGCTCGACGAGCCCGTCAGCCTGGAGTTCGCGCAGCTGCTCGGCCAGCACTTTGGGCGTGATCGGCGCGCCCAGACGGCGGAGGCCGGCGAAGTGGCACTCGCCATGGGCTAGCCAATACACAAGGGTCAGCTTCCACTTTCCACCGACCGCGGCGAACGCCGCGGCCATCGGGCAGCCGGGTAGAGGATTGGGGCGCGACGGCGAGGGGTTACGTGCAGGTGCCTTCTTGCTCATGGGAGTGCTCCACTCAGATAGTCGAATCATGAACCTTCACACCAAAATCGCCGTGCCATACAAGCGAATCCTCGTCACGTGCCTCCCGCTCCTCATGCTGGCGATGGCGGCGTCGGGCGGCGCGGCGACAGCCTCCTTCAGGGCTCCGGCGGCTGTCGAGGATGGCCAACGTGACTTCGACTGGGAGATCGGTGCCTGGCATACCAAGGTGCGGGTGCTCGCCGATCCGCTCTCGGAATCCGAGGATGAATGGCTCCAGTTCGAGGGTACGAGCGTCGTGCGTCCGCTGCTGGACCGGCGTGCGAATGTCGTCGAACTCAAGGTCTCGGGGCCGAACGGACGGATCGAAGGCCTCAATCTGCGGCTCTATGAGCCCCAGGCGATGCGCTGGAGCCTGACCTTTGTCAACATCCGAGATGGACTGCTCACCCCGTCCGTGTACGGCGGGTTCCACGACGGTGTGGGCGAGTTCTACGGCGACGACCAGCTCAGGGGACGTGCCATCACGGTGCGCTTCCTCATCTTCCGGCAGGGCCCGGACAAGGCGAGGTTCGAACAGGCCTACTCAGACGACGGTGGGCAGACGTGGGAGACGAACTGGATCGCCGTGGACAATCGAATTGATAACGGCGGCTGAGACCTGACCCCTTGGCGGACAAGTCACGATGCACCTACGAAGTGCCTCTCACGCGGGGAACCTGCACGACTGGGCACAGGGCAGTTTCCTTAGGTGTAGGGCCGGGATCCGGCGCGCCGAGCAGGTACAGGCCCTGCCGAAGCACCCGGGCGGTCAGGTCGCAGAGCACCAGTCGGCTGTCCCGGACCGGCCCGTCGGCCCGCAGCACGGGGCAGCGTTCGTAGAACGCACCGAACGACGCGGCCAGCCGGTACAGGTAGCCGGCCAGGTGGTGGAAACTCCAGACTGTCCGCCACCTCCCCGACCACCGCACCGAAGCCGACCAGCTCGATCGCCAGCGCCAGCTCAGCCGGCTCGGCCAATGAGATCGCCGCTTCGGGCCGTGCTGCCACGCCGGCTCGCCGGAAGATCGACTGGATTCGGGAGTACGCGTACTGCAGGTAGGGCGCGGTGTTTCCGTCCAGGGACAGCATCCGTTTTCAGTCGAGCACGTAGCCCTTGTGCCGGTCGCTGGAGCCCGACCGCCCGTGAGATGGTTGTGAGAGATCGAAGCGGCACCGGCCACCGCCGCCCGTCATGTGGCGATGGCCGGGACAGACCAGGGGCGCAGGGACCTTCGAAGG
>NZ_JAKKFF010000445.1 GCF_022229015.1 Micromonospora foliorum | reverse complement strand
GATCGTGCTCGATCCAGGAAGTAGTGGCATCCGCCGCACACGAGGCCACTACATCCAGGATCGAGCACGATCATGGCCGCCAGCGCGGCGGCGACGGCGGTGAGTGGGGGACCTGGCGGGGCCCGGGACCACGGGCCGGGGCCTGTGGCCGGAGCGGGCGGCGCGCCGGGGGTGGGCGGCATGAGGGTGTACGCGAAGGAGCCGGACCCGTGCGGGTCCGGCTCCTCTACGCGTACACCTGGGGTCAGCGGCCTCGCGACTGGCGGAAGGCGCCTGGCGGCCGCATGTTCTTCGGGATCGCGCCCTTGGGCATCTGCGGCCGGGCGGTCAGCGCCTTGAGTCGCTTGTCCAGCGAGTTGACGTCCTTGCCGGAGAGGGCGCGGGGCAGGCGCAGCAGCGTCGTCCGGAGCTTGCGGATCGGCAGCTCGCCCTCCTCCTGCCCGATCACGTAGTCGTGCAGGGGAGCGGAGCCGATCACCTTGGACAGCCGCCGCTTCTCCTGGCCGAGCAGGCCGCGCACCCGCTGCGGGTTCCCCTCGGCCAGCAGGATCACGCCCGGGCGGCCGATCACCAGGTGGACCATGTCCATCTGGGTGGTCGAGCTGACCGCCGGGGTCACCCGCCAGTCGCCGCGCATGTTCTCCATGATCTGCGCCGCCGCGCCGGGTTGCCCCTCGGCGGCGTTCATCATCGCCTTGTTGGACCGCAGGTTGAGCACGATCAGCACCGCGAGCAGGATGAACAGGATGCCCAGCGGCAGCCAGATCCAGCCCCAGAGGATGACCGCGACCACGGTGAGCGCGAGCGGGAGCAGCACCGCCGCGGCGACCAACGGCGCGAACCACCGGTCCTGCTTGGCGGTGAACTGGAACACCATCCCGATCTGCTTCAGCCGCTGGCCGAACGAGACCTTCTCCTGGGGCTTTGCCATGTCGCAGAGTCTAGTGGTCGCCGCCGGCCCGGTTGATCCGCGTCCGGGTGCCGGGGCAGCTGAGTACCTTACGTCGCCGTACCCGCCCGGGCCGGCCGGGTAAGGAGGCTGCGGGCCGGGAAGATGAGGCGCCATCCCCATGCCCGGGTGGGGCCTTCGCGCGAAGAGTCGTCAGCAGCAGACGACGACGCCACGAAGGAGCCCGACATGTTCGGCAACGACGCAGATTTCCTGCTCACCCTGCACCGCACCCACGCCGCCGAGCTGCGCGCCGACGCGGCCGCGGACCGGCTCGCCCGGTCGCTGTCGCGTCCCGTCAGCCGCGGGTGGTTGGGCCGGCGGAGGCAGGCCGGTCGCACCAGTGACGCCCGGAGCGGCGTGTGGGGAAAGAGGGTAGATCGCGGTGGTAGCGGAACCTTTAAAAAAAAAAGAGGCGGGTAGG
>NZ_JAKKFF010000444.1 GCF_022229015.1 Micromonospora foliorum | reverse complement strand
ACCGGGGCCGGGCCGAGCGGCGTCGAGCAGTGGTCGCAGCGGACCGAAGGTGGCGCCGAGCGCGGCGGTGTCGATGCCGGCGACGCGGACCTGACCGGGCGGCGCGGTGGCGACCAGCCGCAGCACCAACGCCCGCAGCAGCCCGGCGACCTGCGGATCCCGGGCGTCGGTGTCCAGGGCCAGGTGGTGGCCGCCGCCGAGCGGGACCAGCACCGGAAAACCGCCGTCCGAGGTGGACGCCTCACCGATCCGCACCGCGGCCGGCTCGTCCGTCAGCGGCGTGACGCCCGGGGCGGGGGTGGCCAGGGCACCACCGAGGCGGGAGAGGCGGGCCACGAGGTCGTCGGCGCCGGCCGGTGCGACGGCGGTCGATGCCGCCCCCAGGACGCTTCGGGCAGTGTCCAGATGCGCCCGAGCCGCCCGGTGGGAGCTGACCGCCTGCCCGTACGCCGACGCGAGCCTGCCCACCCTCTGCCCCCAACGCCACGGCCGCCTGGTCCCAGGAACCCTAACGGACACCGACGGCACCCGGACAGTCCTGCGAGGACGTGTCACGCCGGACCGGTCAGGCGGGGCCGCACGCCGCCGGGCCGGTCGCGTCGGCGGCCCCGCAGCGGAACACCTCCACCGGGGCCCTCGCCACGTCGGGCACCTGCTCCACCCGCATCAGGGCCAGCCGCTTGTCGACCGGTTCCCCCGAGTCGGGCGTGAACCGGATCAGCCCGGCCACCCCCGGGTAGCCCTGACCGGCGTTCTGCCGGAGCACCTCGGCGTGCACGGCCACCGGGTTGACCGAGTCCGGCTCCCAGCGTTGCCGGGGGTCGGCGTGGTGCAGCCGGGCGGCAAGGCTCTCCACCGCCCGGACCAGCATCATCGACGCGTCGTAGGCGAGGCTGACCCGCTCGCCGACCTGCTCCTCGGAACCCGGCCGGCAGCGCGGCGGGTCGAGCAGGTCGTCGGCCTGGATCCAGGACAGGAAGCTGGCCCGCGCGTCGTCGCGCCGGTCCTGGGCGGCCCGCAGCGCGGCGCAGGTGGCCAGGGACGCCTTCGAGACGTACGTGACGGGCAGGTTGCCGGGCGCGGCGGCGCGCAGACCCGGGTTGGCCATGTAGCGGTTGGCCGAGTCGTCGGCGACGAGGTGCCGGGGCGGGTTGCCGCCGCACTCGCGCAGCGCCCGCAGGAAACCGTCGAACTCGAACCATCGACCCGCGTAGAAGAGCAGCCCGGGATAGCCACACTCGTCGGTCAGCCGCTGCCCGGTGCGCCACTCGTCGAGGCGGGTGATCCGGGGGCCGAACTGTTGTCGGAGCCCGTCGACGAGGGTCCCCACGTAGAGGTCCTCGGTGAGCGAGCTGCCCTCCAGGGTGGTGTAGAAGACGTGCGCCTCGTCGACCTTCAGAACCTGCTTGGCGTACGCGTCGACAAGCTTCACCTGATCCTTGTTCGGCGCGGAGATCTGCAGGTAGAGGCGGGAGTTGGCGTCCATCTTGTCGGCCGACAGGGTGGGCGCCAGCACCGGCAGCCCGACCTGGTTCAGCTCACGCAGCGCGCGGGCGGTGCTGCTGCGGCTCTCCACCAGCCCGACCACCCCGAGCACCGTGGGGTCGTCCCGGGCCAGCTCGGCCAGCATCGCCACGGCCCGGTCGGCGTAGATCATCTGCCGGCCGCCGTTGGCCACCACGATCCGCAGCAGCGCGGCGCCGTCGGCGCCGGCCGACTCCTTCAGCAACGCGTACTGGGCGGTGGCCATGCCTTCGAGCTCCTCGCGCTCGGAGACGTACGACTCCTCGTCCGCGCGGGTCCGGTTGCCGGTGAGCGTGCCGAGGTAGACCAGGGTGAGGAAGGGCCGTCGTCGGTCGCTGCGCTGCCAGACCTCCTCGGCGGCGCGGTTCTGCGCGAAGATGCGCCGCTGCACGGTGCGCAGCCGGTCCTGACCCGGGTCGTTGTTGAACACCTGCGCGGCGCTGTCGCTGTAGCCGACACACTCGCCGCTGGCCGCCACCTCGACCGACACCTGGCCGGTGAGTGCGGGGTGACAGCCCGGCCCCCACCGGCTGGCCACCCACAGGCCGAGCGTCGCCACCAGCACCAGACACAGCGCCGCCGGCAGGAAGCGCCGCGACCACCACGGCGGGTCGGGCGCGGAGAACGGCCGCAGCCCGCCACGTGACGGTGGGCCGGTGTCGGTCTCGTCGGGACGCAGCGCCACCAGCCAGGTGGCCGGGCGGCGCAGCCGGCGCATCTCCGGCAGCGCCCCGGCCCACTCGTCGTACGCCTCGTCGGCCTCGGTCAACGGGTGCGGCTCGGGCAGGTCCGGTGGGGGTTGCCCGCCGGACGCGACGATCAGCAGCGGGTCGTTGCGACCGGTCTCGGTGCGGACGTCGCCGACCAGGCGGACCAGCTCCCCGCCGACGTTGCCGGGGGCGACGTTGTCGATCAGCAGCGCCGGGTACGCGGTGCGCCGCCAGTCCGACGGACGCCACGGCCGACGCCGGTACGCCTGCCGCAGGTCCTCCAGGAACGCGTGCAGCAGCAGCTTGTTGACCTGGTCGGGTTGCTCCCCGTCACGCCAGCCCGCGGTGAGCCGCTCGGCGAAGCCGAGGAAGGTGACCGACTGCCGGGGCGCCAGGTACTGCTGGCGCATGAACCAGTTGTAGTGCCGACCGAGCACCGGCACCCGACCGGAGACGGCAGCCCGGAAGACCACCCCCGGCACCGCGCGACGGACCAGCCAGAGCAGCACCTGCGAGACGATGCTGACCGCGTCGCCGCCGGCAGGCACCGCCTCCGGCGTACGCGGACCCTTGCGGTCACGGAGCCGGCGGACCAGGGCCGCGCGGCTGTCGTCGGCGTCGACGCCCAGGCTGAGGCTCTGCTGCATCAGCCAGTCGGCGAGCGGATAGTGCCGGAAGCGCAGTCGGGCGGCGCCGAAGGCCTCCAGGGAGAGCTGCCGGTGCAGCTCGCGCAGCAGTGCCGGCACGTCCCCGGCGCCGGGCGGCACGTCGGCGTCCAGCACGGCGTGCGGAACGCGCCGCCGGGGGCCCTGGCCGAGGAACCGGCGCAGCGGCACCATCAGATCCGCGGTGTCGGAGCGAACCAGCCACAGCAGCGGCAGCCGGCGGTCGCCGCGACGGGGTCGCCGCAGCAGTCGGGCGAGCAGCGCGAACAACTCCAACCCGCCGGGCGGCAGTCGTTCCCGGCTTGCGGTCGGCTGCCGTTGGCCGATCAACTCCCGCTTGGGCAACTCCGAGCGGCGCACGCGTCACCTCCGATCAACACAGTGTGACCTTGCGGCGCAAGGGGCGCCAGAGGCCGGCGACCGACCACGGGTGTGGCGGGCCGGCGACGTTCACAGTTGTCGATTAGGTTGGCGGTGCGAACACCCGATGGAGGGAGTCCACCCCGTGCGACGAGTCCTCACGGCGGCCACCACCGCCCTGACCCTCACCACCGCCGGCACCATGCTCGCCGGCACCCCCGGCCAGGCCGCCCCGTCGGCCTGGGGCCGTCCCGTCGTCTCTGCCGCGCCGCAACCCGGCGCGCCCGGGCTGGGCGACAGCTACTTCCCCGACTACGGCAACGGCGGCTACGACGTCCAGCACTACGACGTCCGGCTGCGCTACGAACCGGCCACCGACCTGCTCACCGGCACCACCACCATCCTCGCCACCGCCACCCAGGACCTCTCGACGTTCAACCTGGACTTCCTGCTCGACGTCGAGTCGGTCCGGGTCAACGGCTGGGCGGCGAGCACCAGCACCGCGGGTGCGCACGAGGTGGTGGTCACCCCGGCCCGCACGGTGACCCGGGGTCAGCAGCTCACCATCGTCGTACGCTACTCCGGCGTCCCGTCGGAGGCCCTGGTCAACGGCTACACCGGCTGGACGCGCACCGACGACGGCGCCCTCGCCGTCAACGAGCCCGAGTCGGCCTGGTGGTGGTTCCCGAGCAACGACCACCCGCTGGACAAGGCCACCTACGACATCTCGGTGTCGGTGCCCACCGGCGTCGAGGTGATCAGCAACGGCGTGCAGCCGAGGCCGCCGCTGGCCGAGGCCGGCAACCGCACCCGGTGGATCTGGCGGACCACCTCCCCCACGGCCACCTACCTGGCCTTCATGGCCATCGGCCAGTACGACATCGTCACCGACACCGCGCCGAGCGGCCAGCCGGTGATCAACGCGTACAGCACCTCGCTGGGCGCACTCGGGCCGGCGGCGCGGGCCAGCATCGAGCGGACCGCCGAGATCGTCGACTGGGAGAGCGGGATCTTCGGCCCGTACCCGTTCGAGGCGCAGGGCGGCGTGGCCGGGCCGGTGGACGGCATCAGCTTCGCCCTGGAGACGCAGACCCGACCGGTCTACGGGCCGGGCTTCTGGCGACGCGGCGCCAACACGTACGTGGTGACGCACGAGCTGGCCCACCAGTGGTTCGGCGACTCGGTGTCGGTGGCCGACTGGCGCTACATCTGGCTCAACGAGGGCTTCGCCTCGTACGCCGAGTGGCTCTGGTCGGAGGAGCAGGGCGAGGGCACCGCCCAGGAGGTCTTCGACTTCACCTACGCCAGCTACCCCGCGGACGACGAGTTCTGGCAGGTGCTGCCCGGCGACCCGGGTGCCGCTCGGGTCTTCGACAACGCCGTCTACGACCGGGGCGCGATGACCCTGCACCAGCTGCGGCTGGCCGTCGGCGACGACGCGTTCTTCGAGATCCTGCCGACCTGGACCGCCGAGCACCGGAACGGCAACGGCACCACCGAGCAGTTCCAGGCCCTGGCCGAACGGATCTCCGGGCTGGACCTGGACGACCTCTTCACCACCTGGCTGTTCACCGCCGGCCGGCCCGACGTGGCCACCACCGCCCGTAAGGCCGCCCCGCCGACCGAGCCCAAGTCCTGGGCCAAGATCCGCGAGGCCCACCACCTGATGTCGCACTAGAGGCAGGCTCCGCCCGGAAGGCCCGTCGCCCGCGCGGCGGGCCTTCCGTCGTCCCCGCTGGTCGTACCGAGCGGACGAAACCGGCCGCCATCACCACCGCGCCGCGGAGGCCCACTCCCTTGCCCGTCCTTTGCTCTGCTTCAACAGGCGCAACACCGGCCGTCCGAATATCGGACGTGCGATGTTGCCTGGGGTGAAGCAGAGCAAAGGACGTGAGGACGCGCAGAGGTCGCTGGCCTCCCGGTGGAGTCGTCGCCAGCAGGGGTGGCGAGTCGAACCACGCCTGCGCCGAACAGGCGTGCGCGAGGGTGCGAGCGGCGTGCGGTTCAGGATGCCGGGGTCGCCGACCGGCCCACCCCCGACGGGGCACCGGTCGCTCCGACCGTGCTCGCCTCGATGGCGCGGATGTGCCGGTACGCGAACCAGAGCGGCGGGAACGCCCCGACCGCGAAGGACAGGTCGACGAGCGTCCAGAACCAGGGGATGTCCCGGATCGGTCCGCAGATCAGCGCCAGCGGAACGATGCCCGCGCAGGCGATCATGCCGACCTGCACCACCCAGACGTTGCGCACCGGGTCGCGCAGCGGCCCCCAGAACGCCACCGCCAGCACCAGGTGGGCGAAGGCCAGCCAGTCGGTGCCGTAGAGCAGGAACGGGTAGTCCTCGCCGGCCGTCACGAGCCCGGTGTGCACCCGCTCGATCCAGGCGACCAGCGCGGGCAGTTGGTCGGCGAGCGGGTCAAGTGCGCGCAGCAGCCAGCGCACCTCGATCTCCAGCGGAAACGCGGTGACACCGCTCAGGAAGAGCCCGATCAGCACGATCCACAGCCATCGGCGGGTTCGCCGTAGGCGCTCCTCGATCTCCATGATCGCAGCGTAACGATGATCTTCGTATCGCCCTGTCCCGGAAGCGGTCCGCCGAGGGTGACCGCTGTCTCAGCGGTTCGCCACCGGCCCGGCGGTGGCCAGCTCCCGGAGCCGGACCCCGCCCGACCGGACCCCACCGACCTCGGCGGGTGCGATGACACAGACCGCCCCGGTGGGCCGGACAATGCGGGCGGCGCGGAACGCCGCTCGTCGTACCGGATGGCGGGGCCGCGGCACGACAAGCGCGAGGGTCGCCGCGCGGCCCCGCTGCCGGTCCAGGGC
>NZ_JAKKFF010000443.1 GCF_022229015.1 Micromonospora foliorum | reverse complement strand
GCGCTCAGGCCGCTGTCACCGACAGCGTGCTGGCGACGCTGGCGCCGGCACTACGCTGAGGAGCCGTGCCAGAGCCGTTCGAGCCGCGTACCGACCCCGACGTCGACCTGCGCGTCCCCGCCGACCGCCGCGAGCTGACCGCGCGCCCCGCGACGGTTCTCGCCGCGATCGCGGCCGGTGGGGTGCTCGGCGCGTTGGCCCGGGCCGGCCTGCAACACGCCGTTCCGCACCCACCGACCGGCTTTCCGTGGGCCACGTTCGCCATCAACACGTCCGGCTGCCTGCTGATCGGCGTGCTGATGGCGGTGCTCGGGCACATCGACGGCGGGCACCCGCTGGCTCGCCCGTTCCTCGGGGTCGGGGTGCTCGGTGGGTTCACCACCTTCTCCACCTACGCGGTCGACGTCCAGCAGGCGATCGTGGTGGGCGCACCGGGCACCGCGCTGGCGTACCTCGCCGCGACGGTGCTCGGGGCGCTCGTCGCGGTCGCCCTGGGCGACGCCGTCACCGCCGGGCTGGTGCGTCGGGTGGCCCGATGACCGTCCTGCTCATCGCCCTGGGCGCGGCCGTCGGCGCGCCGCTGCGCTACCTCACCGACCGGGCCGTGCAGTCCCGGCACGGCTCGGCGTTCCCCTGGGGCACCTTGCTCGTCAACGTGGCCGGGTCGCTGCTGCTCGGTGTCCTGGTCGGGTGGCCGGCCGGCCCGGCGGTCAGCGCGTTGGTCGGCACCGGGTTCTGCGGCGCGCTGACCACCTACTCCACCTTCAGCTACGAGACGCTGCGGCTGGCCCGGGGCGGCCATCGGCTCCTCGCGCTGGCCAACGTGCTGGGCAGCGTGACCGCCGGGCTGGCCGCTGCCACCGCCGGCTACGCCCTGGCCCGCGCCCTGACCGGCTGACCGCACACCCGCAACGTCACACCCGTTTCCATCGACACCAGCGCCCGGACCAGGCGTCGGTCAGCAACACACCGAGGGTATATACGCGAGGTATACCCTCGGTGTAGCCTGCAGGCATGAGCGTGCCACTGACTCTTCTCGGCCTCCTCGAACGGGAGCCCAGCCACGGTTACGACCTGAAGCGCGACTACGACGCCTTCTTCGGCCGGGGCAAGCCACTGCCGTTCGGCCAGGTCTACTCCACCCTCAGCCGGCTGGCCCGCGACGGCAAGGTGGTGATCAGCGACGTCGCCCCCGGCGCCGGCCCCGACCGCAAGCGCTACATCATCACCGACGTCGGCGCGACCGAGGTCGAGCAGTGGCTGACCCAACCGGTCGACCCGGAGCCGCACCTGCAGACAGTGCTCTTCGCCAAGGTCGTGCTCGCGCTGATGCTGGACCGGCCGGCCGCCGAATACCTCGACACCCAGCGCAGCGCGCACCTGCGCCGGATGCGTGAGCTCACCGAGATCAAGCGCGCCGGCAGCCTGGTCGACGCGCTGCTGGCCGACCACGGCCTCTACCACCTGGAGGCGGACCTCCGATGGATCGAGATGACCGGCGCCCGACTGGACGCCCTGCGGAAAGAGGTGCGGCCGTGAGCGTCGTGATCGAAGCGCGCGACGTGGAGTTCTCCTTCGGTCAGACCCCCGCCCTGCGCGGCGCCAGCGTCGCCGTGGAGGCGGGCGAGATCCTCGCCGTCATGGGTCCCAGCGGCTCGGGCAAGTCCACCCTGTTGCACTGCCTGGCCGGCATCCTGGTGCCCGACTCCGGCGAGATCCTCTTCGACGGGGCCGGGGTGCACGCCATGGCCGAGACCGAGCGCAGCAGCCTGCGCCGGGACCGGTTCGGTTTCGTGTTCCAGTTCGGTCAACTCGTCCCCGAGCTGACCGCGGTGGAGAACGTCGCGCTGCCACTGCTGCTCAGCGGCGTACGCCGCAAGCAGGCGCTGCCGAAGGCGTACGACTGGTTCGCGCGCCTCGGCCTGGACGGCCTGGAGCAGCGGCGCTCGGGTGAGCTCTCCGGCGGGCAGGCGCAACGGGTCGCCCTGGCCCGCGGCCTGGTCGCCGAGCCGCAGGTGCTCTTCGCCGACGAGCCGACCGGCGCGCTCGACTCGCTCACCGGCGAGCAGGTGATGGACCTGCTGGTCGGCGCCGCCCGCGAGCAGGGCACCACCGTCATCCTGGTGACCCACGAGCCCAGGATCGCGGCGTACGCCGACCGCGAGGTCATGGTCCGCGACGGGCGCGTGAACGCGCCGGACCGGATCGCCTCGTGATCCGCTTCGGGCTCCGCCTCGCCGTGGCCGGCGGCCGTGAGGCGCTCACCCGCCTGGTCGTCATCGCCGCCGCAGTCGCGGTCGGCAGCGGGCTGCTGCTGACCACCCTCGCCGGGGTCAACGCGGTCAACTCCCAGCTCACCCGGTACGCGTCGGTGTATCCCAACGCCTCGACGGCGGGTGACGCCGATCCCCTGCTGTGGTCGACCCGGGAGGACTACTTCCACGGTGAGCAGATCATCCGGATCGACCTCGCCGCGACCGGCCCGGACGCGCCCACCCCGGTCGGTATCCCGACCACCCCGGGTCCCGGCGAGTACTACGCCTCGCCCGCGTTCCGCGAACTGCTGGCCGCCCACCCGGCCGACCAACTGGGCGACCGCTACCCGGGGCGTGACCTCGGCACCGTTGGTCCGGCCGCGCTGACCTCGCCGGACACCCTGCTCGTCATCGCCGGCGGCACCCCCGACCAGATCGCGAAACTGCCCAATGCGCAGCAGGTCACCCGCGTCGGCGACACCCCCGCGCTGCCCGAGACGACGGTGAACCTCATTCTGGGCGTGATCGCCGGTGGGCTGCTCTTCCCGGTGCTGATCTTCATCGGCACCGCCACCCGGCTCAGCGCCGCCCGTCGGGAGCAGCGCTTCGCCGCGATGCGTCTGGTCGGCGCCACACCGAGGCAGATCTCGATGGTCGCGGCCGTGGAGGCGGCCGCCGCCGCCGTCGCCGGCACCGCCGTCGGCTTCGGCCTGTTCTACGCCTTCCGCGACCCGCTCGCGGGCATCCCGTTCACCGGCATGCCGTTCTTCCCCAGCGACATGTCGCTGGGCGTGCTGGACGTCCTGCTGGTGGCGCTCGGCGTCCCGGCCGGCGCCGCACTGGCCGCCCAGGTCTCGCTGCGCCGGGTACGGATCTCGCCGCTGGGCGTCACCCGGCGGGTCACCCCCCGCGCACCGCGCGCGTACCGGCTGATCCCGATGATGCTCGGCATCACCGTGCTGTTCTTCGCCATCGGGTTCCGGCCTCCGACATCCGATGGCCAGACCGCGGTGTTCCTGCCCGCCCTTCTGCTCATCATGGCTGGCCTGGTCTTCGCCGGCCCCTGGTTGACGATGGTCGGCGCGCGGGTGATGGCCCGGCATGCCAACCGACCGGCCACGCTCATCGCCGCGCGACGCCTCGCCGACAACCCGAAGGCCGGCTTCCGGGCGATCAGCGGCATCATGCTCGCGCTCTTCGTCACGAGCGTGGCCGTCGGCGTGATCACCACGATCGTCGCCAACCGCGGCCCGGCGCCGATCGGCTCGACGGAGGCGGGACAGGTGTCTCTCTACCTTCCTGAGGATGCGCCGGCGGTGCCTGACACGCTCTTCACCGAGCTGCGCTCGGTCAACGGCGTGCGCTCCGGGGCCGCGGTGCGCGAGAACCCGGACTGGATGAGCGCCAGCGAGCCCGGCGTGATCGCGTGTACCGACATCCCGAGCGCGTACGGCCGGTGTGCCGAGGGCGCCACAGTCGCAGAGGTGGCGACGAGCCTCGTCCCCTTCCGGGAGTCGGCGTCGTCCGCCAGGGTCTGGCCCTCCGCGTCGGTTTCGCTCGACGATCTCCAACAGCTGCCGGTGATGTCGATCGTCGTCGACACGGACGGGTCGGCAGCCGCCGTCGAACGCGTACGCACCGTCCTCGAGGCCACCTTCCCGGCCTTCCGGGTGGCACCGAACGTGCCCGGCGACTTCGAGTCGGAGTTCGCGAACACGCTGCGCGGCTGGGAGCAACTGGCCAACGTCATCATCGTGGCCAGCCTCGCGCTCGGCGGGTGCAGCCTCGCGGTCAGCGTCATCGGTGGTCTCACCGAACGCCGACGCCCGTTCAGCCTGCTGCGGCTCAGCGGCGCTCCGGTGCGGGTCCTGCGTCGGGTGGTGGCGCTGGAGAGCGCCGTACCGATGCTCGCCGTCGCCGCCGTCGCCATCGGCATGGGCCTCCTCGCCGCCCACCTGTTCCTTCGGGCGCAGATGGACTACACGCTCGTCGCGCCGCAGCCGGGCTTCTACGTGATCGTCGTCGTCGGGCTGGTGGCCTGCCTCGGCGTCATCGCCTCCACCCTGCCGCTGTTGGAACGCATCACCGGGCCGGAGACCGCCCGCAGCGAGTAGTCGTCATCCCGTCGGCCCGGTGGTGGTGAGGGCCACCACCGGGCCGAGGACGAAGACAGCGGGTGGGGCGACGCCCTCCCGGGCGGCGACGGCGCCGATCTCGTCCAGCCGGGCGGGCACCGACCGCTGCTCGGGCAGCCCGGCGTCCTGCACCGCCAGCACCGGGGTCTCCGGGGCGCGACCGTGCTCGATCAGCACGGTCGCGATCTTGGCGATGGTGTCGACGGCCATCAGCAGCACAACGGTGCCCCGGGCCCGGGCCAGCGCCGCCCAGTCGACGAGCGAGTCGGGGTGCCCGGGTGGCAGGTGCCCGGACACCACGGTCAGGTCGTGCGCCACGCCCCGGTGCGTCACCGGCACGCCGGCGAGCGCCGGTGCGGCGAGCGCGCTGCTCACCCCGGGGACCACCGTCACCGGGACGCCGGCCGCCGCACAGGCCAGCACCTCCTCGTGGCCGCGCCCGAAGACGTACGGGTCACCACCCTTGAGCCGGACCACCCGGCGACCGGCGCGGGCGTGCGACACGAGGGCCTCGTTGATCGCCTCCTGGGCCATCGACGGGCCACGGGGGACCTTCGCGGCGTCGACCACCAGCACGTCCGGGCGCAGCCCGGCGAGCAGCCCCTGCGGGGCGAGTCGGTCGACCACCACGACGTCCGCCGCGTCGAGCAGCGCCTTTCCGCGTACCGTGATCAGGTCGTCGGGCCCCGGCCCGCCGCCGACCACGGCGACCGAGCCGTGGTCGTGGCCGTGGTTGTGGTCGTGGTGGTCGTGCCCGTGATGATGGTGATGGCCGACCGGGTCGTCGGGGTGGTCGTGCGGGCGTTGCGGGCGACCCACCTTGTCGGCGAACCCGGGCATCAACACCCGGTACGCGCAGGTGTCGCAGTTCATCCGGATGTCCCCGCCCAGCGCCTCGGCGTACCGCTCCAGGACGAGGTCGGCGAGGGCGTCACAGTCGCCGATCACCTCGGCGACCCGGACGTCCAGGTCGGGGTGGGCGGCGGCGAACTCCGCCGACTGGGCGACGATCCGGTCCGGCAGCACCCCGGCGAACAGGAAGTACGGCGCCACCACGATCCGCCGCGCGCCGAGGCGGCGCAACCGCTCCAGCACCGCCGGCACCGACGGTTGCGCCAGGGAGATGAACCCCGGCTCCACGCCCGCGTAGCCGCGTCCCTCCCAGAGCAGCCGGGCGACCTTGGCGACCTCGGCGTTGGCGTCCGGGTCGGTGGACCCCCGCCCGATCAACGCCACCCACGTGCCGGCCCGGTCGGCACCGGCCAGTGCCGCGTCGATGCGCTGTTCGAGGGCTTCGTGCAACAGCGGGTGCGGGCCGAGCGGGCGGCCGTAGCGGTAGCCGAGCCCGGGGTGGCGCTGCTGCTCCCGCGCCATCGCGGCCGGGATGTCGCCCTTGCCGTGGCCGGCGCCGGTGAGCACCAGCGGCAGCGCCACCAGCGCCCGGTGCCCGCGGGCGACGAGCGCGCCGACCGCGTCGGTCAGTGGTGGGCGGGACAGCTCGATGAAGCCGCCCTCGACGTCCCCGACGGCACCGCGACCGCGGACCCGCTCGACGAGTGCGGCGAACTGTTCGACCCCGGCCGCGCTGCGCGTACCGTGCCCGACGATGACCAACCCGGTCATGACTTCTCCTCGACGTAGAGCAGGGCGTTGAGGGCGGCGGCGGCGACCGCCGAGCCACCCTTCTCCCCCACGTTGGACACGGCGGGCAGGCCGCTGGCCCGCAGCGCCGCCTTCGACTCGGCGGCGCCCACGAAGCCGACCGGTAGGCCGACGACGAGCGCCGGTGCGGCGTCCAGGGTGAGTAGTTCGACAAGCGCGGTGGGCGCGCAGCCGACCACCCAGACGGCGCCGGGTCCGACCCGTTGCAGGGCGATCCGGACGGCGGCCGCCGAGCGGGTGATGCCGGCCGAGCGGCCCAGGGCGGTGGCGGCCGGCTCGGCGACCGGGCAGACCAGTTCCAGGCCGGCCCGGGTGATGCCGGCGGCGACCATCGCCACGTCGGTGACCACGGGCGCTCCGGCGCGCAGTGCGGCCAGCCCCGATTCCAGGGCCGCCTCGTCGCAGACCAGCTCGTCGACGTACGCGAGGTCGGCGCTGGCGTGCACCACCCGCTCGGTCACCGCCCGGCTCAGCGGCGGCAGGTGCGACAGGTCGACGCGCTCTCGCAGGATGCGGTACGACTCGACCTCGATGGGGTGCACCACCCGGCTCATCGGGTTCCTCCAACCGCGTCGGGCTCGACGACGCGGATCGCGTCGACCGGGCAGATCTCCAGGCACTCCAGGCAGCCGGTGCAGCGGTCGGCGCGGACCGTGAGGCCACCGGCGACCGGTCGGATCGCGTGCGTGGGGCAGGTGAGCAGGCAGGCGCCGCAGCCCTGGCAGGCGTCCATCGTCACGAGCGCCACCGGTACCCCCTGGGTGTGACCATCCGGCCGGCGACCAGCCGGGTGTCGCTGCTGCCGACGACCACGACGCTGTACATGTCGACGATGGCCGGGTCGAGCGTGCCCAGGGTGGCGAGGTGCACCCGTTCGCCGGGGCGGCTGGCGTTGCGCACCACGCCCACCGGGGTGTCCGGTGGTCGGTGCGCGGCCAGGATGCCGAGCGCCTTGCCGAGCTGCCAGTCGCGGGCCCGGCTGCGCGGGTTGTAGAAGAGCGTCACGAAGTCACCCTCGGCGGCGGCGGTCACCCGCCGTTCGATGACGTCCCACGGGGTGTGCAGATCGGACAGGCTCAGGTAGGCGTGGTCGTGGCCGAGCGGCGCGCCGAGCAGCGCCCCGGCAGCGAGGGCGGCGGTGACGCCGGGCACGCCCACCACGTCGATCCGCTCGTCGGCGTACTCCAGGGCGGGGCTGGCCATCGCGTACACCCCGGCGTCGCCGGAACCGATAAGCGCGACGGCCCGCCCGGCGGCGGCCTCGGCGACGGCGGCGCGCGCCCGCGCCTCCTCCGCGCCCAGCCCGCTGGAGAGCACCCGGGTTCCCGGGCGGAGCACGTCGCGGAGTTGTGTCTTGCGGCCCAGTTGGTCGTAGACGTACCCGAGTGCCTCGCCGCGGGCGTCGACTGTCTGCTTCAACGCGTTGCCGTCGTAGACGGCGCTGGTCGTGGTGCCCTTGTCCGGGTCGGTAGTGCGCCCGAGGCGGCCCTTGGCGTCGTACTCGTTGATCCACTAGTTTCCGGCGGCGTCGGTGTTCTTCGTCGCCAGATCGGAAGAGCCC
>NZ_JAKKFF010000442.1 GCF_022229015.1 Micromonospora foliorum | reverse complement strand
GGGGACACTCCCAGCACCAGGGGGACAGGGCTGCACAGCCGAACGGCCAGGGTGGGCATCAGCAGAGCGAGCGGCACGCCGAGCGCGGTCACCCCGGAGAGCAGCAGCCCGGCCGACTCAGGGTGGTAACCGGCGTCACGGAACAACTGGGCCAGCCAACCCATGATCGCGTACCCGCTGAGCGACTGCGCCCCGAAGTAGACGGCCATCGCCCAGCCGAGCCGGGTCCGCGCCGGCCGGACCCGCGTCGGCGTGGCGACGGCCGTCGTCGGGGTCACCCGCCGCGCCGCGGCGCGGGTCCGCAGCGCCAGCGGCACCCACGGGAGTACGGCCACCGCGGCCATCGCGGCCCAGACGCCGAGCCCGGCCCGCCACGACCCGAAGGCGTGCGCGATCGGCACCGCGGAGGCGGCGGCCACCGTCGTGCCCACGGTCAACGCCATCGTGTACGCCCCGGTGACCAGGCCGGTGCGGTGCGGGAAGTGCTGCTTGACGAGCATCGGCAGCAGGATGTTGGCGACCGCGATGCCGGACAGCGCCAGCGCGCTGGTGAGCACGAAGATCCAGGCCGAGTCGGTGGCGACCCGGAGCACCTGGCCGACGGCGAGGACGAACATGGCGACCACCAGCACCCGGGCCGGCGCCACCCGGCGGACCAGCCACGGGGTGAGCGCACCGAGACCGGCGAAGGCGATGGTCGGCAGGGTGGTGACCAGACCGGCGGTGACACCGGAGAGGCCCAGCCCGTCGCGGACCTCGTCGAGCAGTGCGCCGAGGCTCGTCACCACGGCACGCAGGTTGAGCGCGACCAGCAGCATCCCGACCAGCACCAGCGCGCCACCGGTCGCCGGGTGCGTCCGCCGGCCGGCACCGGGGTCGCGCGTCGGGCGAGGGTCGACGGCGACGGGGGCGGGCAGCGCCGGAGCGGCGGTTGGTGGCGGGGTCATGACCTCTAACCTACAATCATGGGATGAATTTGGGACCGGTGATGTAACCAGTGCCACCGTCGGTTGATTTCCCCTCCGCGCCGCCCGTGCCGCCCGGCGGCCAGCCCGCCGTGCCGCCCCGCGGCCACCGGGTCCGGCAGACCACCGAGCAACTCCGCGCCCGGATCCTGGGCGGCGAATGGCCCGTCGGCGGGCGCATCCCCACCGAGCCACAACTGGTCGCCGCGCTGGGCGTCGGGCGCAACACGGTCCGCGAGGCGGTCCGCGCCCTGGTGCACGCCGGGGTGCTGGAGTGCCGGCAGGGCTCCGGCACCTACGTGGTGTCCACCGACGAACTGGCACCGGTGGTCGCCCGCCGGCTCGGCGACGACCGGATGACCGAGGTCATCGAGGTACGCCGCGCCTTCGAGGTGGAGGCCGCCCGGCTCGCCGCGCTGAGGCGTACACCGGAGGACCTGGCGGCGCTCGACGGCGCGCTCGCCCAGCGCGAGGCCGCCTGGCACGGCGGCCGGGTCGACGCGTTCGTCGAGGCCGACGCGGCACTGCACACGGCGGTGGTCGCCGCCGCGCACAACGCCATGCTCGCCGAGCTGTACGCCTCGGTGGGCACCGCCCTGCGCAGCACCGTCGCCCAGGCCATGGGCGGGGCACTCACTCCCGAGCGCTACGTCGACCACACCCGGTTGGTCGAGGCGATCCGGGCCGGCGATCCGGGCCGGGCGGCACTCGAAGCCGGCGCTTTTCTGGAACCCGCCGAACGGGCATAGGTTGTGCCCGACAGAAAAGCGGACACTCGGGAGTACGAATGCTCAAGGGCTTCAAAGACTTCATCATGCGCGGAAACGTCGTCGACCTGGCGGTCGGTGTCGTCATCGGCGCCGCGTTCACGGGCGTGGTCACCCAGCTCACCAAGTCGTTCCTCGAACCGCTGGTCCGGGTGATGATCGTGCTGATCACCGGGAACAAGAACGGTCTCAGTGGCTCGACCCCCAAGTTTCGGGACATCCCGTTCGACTGGGTGGCCTTCGTCAACGCGGCCATCACCTTCCTGCTGACCGCGCTGGCGCTCTACTTCCTGGTCGTCTACCCGATGAACCGGCTGGCCGAGCGGCGCAAGCGGGGTGAGGAGCCGCCGCCCTCGGCGCCGAGCGAGGAGGTCAAGCTGCTCACCGAGATCCGGGACGCCCTGGTCTCCGCCGGTCACACCACCCCCGGCCAGCAGCGCGGGGCGCTGGACGACGTGCTGGGCCGCCGTCCCGAGCCGCCGACGCAGCGCTGACCGGACGGATGCACATCGGCCCCTGTGGGATTCCCGCAGGGGCCGCACTTTCTCGTACGTGTGTTCGATAGAGTCCCGCCATGGAGCAGCGAAAGCACTGGTGGAACGGGAAGTGGGGGCGGCTGGCCCGACGGGACGTCTTCCTGCGGGTGGACGCCGACCGGTGGCACGTCGAGCAGCGGGCCGGCGGCGCCGAGGGCATCTCCCGTTTCTACGAGTACGGCAGTGCGGACGAGGCCGAGGACACCGTCCGGGCGCTGCTCGACGGCCCGGACACCTGGCGGGAGCTGTCCCCCCGCCCGCCCGGCGGCTGGACCCTCCCGAACAGCTGAGTGGGCGGGACGCCGTAGTTGCTGAGCGTCGGGCGGGCTGGCGGGCGGCGGCGTTTAGCGGCGCGCCGCCCTGGGAACCGCAGCGGGATGGACCAGCAGGACGAGCAGCAGGCGACCATCTCGCGGATCACCACCGGGATGCCGGTGATCGACTCAGCCGGCACCGAGGTCGGGACCGTGGACCTCGTCCAGCGGGGCGACCCGAACGCGGTGACCGTCCAGACACCGACCGCCGACCCGGGCAGCAGCCTGGACGAGCTGATCGAGGCGACCGCGGTCGAGGAGCCGGACGTTCCGGCCGATCTGGCGGCACGGCTGCTGCACAGCGGCTACCTGAAGGTCTCGACCGACCTGACCCGTAGCGGCGCGGTCTACGTACCGGCCGACCGGATCGGGTCGGTGGCCGACGGTCGGGTCCTCCTGGCCGTCGGTGTGGCCGACCTGCCGCCGGAGGAGTGACCCCACCGCCCTGATCGACTCAGGTTCACGGAAATCGGGGCGTCCAGAGCCTCCGGACACCGCGACTTCATGGAACCCGAGTGGATCTTCCCGGCGCCGCGGAGGTGGACTGGTCCGGCGCGGCCGGGGCGGGCTCATCCGGCGCGGCCGGGGCGGGCTCATCCGGCGCGGCCGGGGCGGGCTCATCCGGCG
>NZ_JAKKFF010000441.1 GCF_022229015.1 Micromonospora foliorum | reverse complement strand
CCCGGCGTCGGGTCGACCGCAGTGGGCTTGGCCTCCGCATCGTCGGCCGGGCCGACGGAGACCGGCGAGTTGTCGGCCGACGTCGTGTCGGCGGGCGTGGCGTCGGCGGGCGTGATGTCGACCGGGGTGCTCGCCACCGGCACGTCGTCGAGCGGTGCCGGGTCGAGCGGTGCCGGGTCGGCGGGCGGGAGGTCGTCCGCGGGCTGACGCGGAGCGACCACGGCCGCCGGGGCGGGCTGCTCGACGGCTGCGACCGGTTCGCGGGCCGATTCCACGGCCGGCTGCAGCGCAGCGGCGTCGGACTGCTCGCTGGCCGGTACGGGCGGCGGGTCCTCGGTCAGCGCCATCTCCGCCGGGTCGACGGTGCTCGGGGCGTCCGCCGGTACGGGCACCGGGGTCGGACCGTCCGGTCCGGTCATCGCGGCTGGCGCGCTGACCGTGTCGACCGGGACCGGCTCGTCGGCGACCGCGGCGGGCGCCGGGTCGACGGCGGCCGCAGGACGGGCCTCGTCGGTGGTGGCAGCCGGCGTGGGCGATGCGATCACGGCCAGGCCGGCGACGGGGTCACCATCCACTATCGAATTGCCCTGTACGCCCCGCCGACCGCGCAGCAGCCACCCGGCGGCCAGGCCCAGCAACAGTGCCAGTACCACTATCAGCGAGTGTCCGAAAGACCACGCCACGGCGAACCTCCCTCTCAGCTCGATGGAAAAGTCACGAGAAAAACTCGCCGCAGCTTCGCACACGCGTATTGCCGACGACAGAGAGGATCGGTCGAGAGCGTTGCGACTGGTCCGGCCACCTCAGCCGGTGCCTACCGGGTAACACAGCGTCGTCCAATCACGGCAAACCCGACCCACCGAGACCGGGGCCCGGCGAGACCTGGGCCGGCAGGACCGGGACGCGATAAGACCGCGGCCGGGCACGAAGCGGGCCATGCCTGGCCGGGGAGCCCGCCGCACATGACGAGACCCGGGCCCGGCGTGGGACGCCGAGCCCGGGGTCGGGCGATGCGGGGGTCAGTCCCGGTCGCCCTCGTAGGTGTGGAAGTCGTCGACGAACCGGCGCCGGAGCCGTGGTACTCGGCTGGTCACTCCGAAGTAGCCGCGTGCGCCGAGCAGCGCGAGCCGGCCCACCACCGGGCGGTACATCCGGTCGTCGCCGTTGGTGCCGCTGCGATTCAACGACTCGGCGACCCGCGCGAAGCCGTACGGCGCCATCACCGCCTCGTAGTCGGCGACCGCCTGGAGCAGGGTCTTGTCGCCGGCGGTGGCGCGGCTGAGCTCTGCGCAGAGCAGGCGGGCGTCGCGTAGCGCGGTGTTCGCGCCCACGCCGCGACCCGGGGTCATGGTGTGGATGGCGTCGCCGAGCATGGTGACGGTGCTGCTCTTCCAGGGCGGCACCGGCTCGGACGTGGACACTTTGATCGGTAGGGCGCTGGTCGGGTCCGCGTGGGCGAGCAGTTCCCGTAGGTGCGGGTGCCAGTTCGAGGTGAGGTCCAGGGCGACCTGCACCAGGTCCTCCCCGCGGCGTTGCATGATGTCGGCCGGGAACCGGTTGGCCGCACTCCAGATGATCAGGTTGATGTTGTCGGTGGTGGTGTCGTGGGCCAGGCCGGGCCAGTCGCGGAGCAGGGCGGCGTCGGCCTCGCTGACGCCGGGCTTGATCGCGCGTGCGGCGTCCCACTTGAACTCCATGACGTGCAGCACGCCCATCATCCCGCCGACGCCGAAGATCAGCGAGATGCCCTGCTGGACCCGCTCCGGAATGAGACTGCGGGTGTGCGGGGACAGCGGAATCCGGGTGGCGATGTTGATCGTCCCGGCGTCGCGGATGACGGCGTGCGGCAGGTACTGGCGGCGTACGGCGGAGTGGGTGCCGTCGGCCGCCACCAGCAGGTCGCCGGTTGCGCTGGTGCCGTCGGCGAAGTGTGCGGTGACCGTGCCGTCGTCGCGCTGCTCGTACCGGGTGAAGGTCTTGTCGAAGTGCACCACGTCGTTTAGGCCGGTGAGCAGCACCTGGCGCAGCACCATCCGGGCCACCGAGTGTTCGGTACGCACCGGGTCGGCGCTCGGCCGCAGCGCGAACGACGCGGTCTGGCGGAGGCCCTGGGTGACGACGTTGAAGTAGTGCGGCGGCCGGGCGCAGGTGGCCAGGAAGGTGGCGAACAGCTCCGGGGGCAGGCACTCCCGCAGCGCCCGGCTACCGGTGGGGCCGATGCCGACCCGGTAGCCGAGCAGCCCCTCGGCGCGGTCGCGGTGTCGTTCGTAGACGGCGACGCTGATCCCGGCGCGGCGCAGACCGTGCGCCAGGCACAGCCCGCCCGTGCCCGCGCCGATGATCAGGACGTGCGGCGGCGCGGCGGACATGTCAGCCGGCCGGGTGTGCGGCGGGTGTCTCGGTGCCGACCGGTCGCGCTGCCGGCACCTCGGTGCTGACGGGGCGCGCCGCGGGCGCCTCGGTGCTGGCTGGGCGCGCCGTAAGCGCGTCGGTGGCGTCCCACCGGTAGAAGCAGCCGGCGATTGCGTCCCGGGGGGAGCGCCAGGTCGGCAGGTACGGCGACGTGTGCGCGGAGAGCCGCTCGTTGACCTGTTGGAAGAGCGGGTGGTTGCGGGCCGCCGCGAGCGCGTCCGGGTCGACGTCGTCCGAGGTCTCCAGCAGGTGTACGCACAGGTCGTGCAGGCAGTACAGGGATCGGTGCGTGACGCCGGTCAGGCCGGGGAGTTCGGTGGCGTCGGATTCGGCGAAGATCTGCGCGACCCGCCCCTCCGCTCCCGGGATGATCCGGCTGACGATCAGTAGACGACTCATGGGACCCCTTCCGCCGGTGGCCTTCCCGACCCTCGGGGATCGGTGCCACGTGCTCTGAGCGCCCACCGTGCCGCAGCGCCTGTCACGTCACCGTCACGTACGCCGAACGGCCGGTGACGGGCGGTCGGTGATGGCGTCGCGGCTGGCCTGACGGATCGGGGCGAGGGTGTCGTCGAGCAGGGCGCTCATCGCAGGGCTCGGCTCCAGCCGCAGCTCCCTGCGCAGGAGGTCCCGGTAGACGTAGAAGGCGTGCACGGCCTCGAAGGCGTTGCCCTCGGCCAGGTGGATGCGGACCACCAGCCGGTGTGGCGTCTCCCGTAACGGCTCGGCGGCCATCGCCTCCAGCGCGGCTTCGAGGGCCTCACCGTGCCGCCCCGCGGCCAGGTGGTGCCCGGCCACCTGTTCGAGCATGTGCAGGCGGAGTTGGCGCAGGCGCTCCCGGTCCAGCAGCACCCAGTCGTCGTACCAGCCGGGGAGGAGGTCGTGCCGCCCGGCGGCGAGCGCCCCGGCCGCGGTGCGGGGGTCGTCCCCGTCGCGGACCCGGGCCGCGGTGCCGACCAGGTCGTCCACGTCGAGCCGGACCGCCGGGCCGAGGCGTACGGTGTCGCTGGCCACGGTCATCGGGCAGCACGGGTCCTGTCGGAGCCGCCACAGGGCGGTACGCAGGGAGGACAGCGCCCGCTCCTCCGACGCGTCGGGCCAGAGCAGCCCGGCGAGTTGGCTGCGGGTGGCGCCGGGGCGGAGCCCGATCAGGGCGATCACCCGTTGCAGCCCGCGCGGCACCACGACCGGCACCGCCTCACGGAGGAGTCGGAAGCCGCCGAGCAGGTGGAGTGAGACGCCCTCCTCGGGCGGGTCTCCGGCGGTCGGCACGGACGGATCAGCGGCCACGGCGGCACCCCCTGCGGAACGCTCGTCCCGACTGTCTGCTGTGTCCCGGATCGGTTGCCCGCGACGCCACTGTCGACCCCGCCGATCGTGGCCTGGCCAGGCGCGGCCCCACCCGCCGAGGCCGCCGGGCTGACCAAGCTGAAGATTATCAATAATGGTCACGTTGAGTCAACGCCACGTGGACCTTCTATTAGCGACACTCAACCCGAGATCGGTTCTGAACTGCGTAAACATTGGCGACCGGCGCACACCGGACGCATAGCTGATACACAGGTTGCGTCAACGCAGCGTCACCGCCATGCGTCGCTGGCCGGCCCGCCCCGGTGACGCCGCCGTGACGAGGATCGGCGCATCGTGTCGGCAGTCGTCCAGCGCGTCCGGGGGCCACCCGTCGCCGGCCGGACGCTGTGGGGGGAGGCCCAGTATGGACCGATCGCTGATCGTCGCGAAGGTGGATCCGACCGCCGAGGAGCGGGTCGCCGAGATCTTCGCCGAGTCGGACGCGACGGAGCTGCCGCGCCTGGTCGGTGTCCGGCACCGCTCGCTGTACCGACTGCACGACCTCTATGTGCACCTGCTCGAGACCGCGGAGCCGGCGGAGGGCGCGGTGGAGGCCGCCCGTGGCCACCCCGAGTTCATCCGGGTCAGTGACCGCCTGCGTCCGTACGTGTCGCCGTACCTGTCGACCTGGCGCTCGCCACGCGACGCCATGGCGCGGTGCTTCTACCGGTTCGACGCCCCGGGCACCGGGCGGCGGTCGTGACGGCCACCGCGAGCGAGGAGCAGCTCTGGTCCCGCTGCGCCGGCTGCGCCAGCCTGCTCTACCGCAAACGTCTGCGCCGCAACCTCGACGTCTGCCCGGAGTGCGGGGAGCACGCCCGACTCGGCGCGCCGGAACGCCTGCGCCAACTTGTCGACCCGGGTTCGCTGCGCCTGCTGCCCGACCGGCTGCCGGAGGCGGACCCACTCGAATTCGTCGACGTGCTGCCGTACCCGCACCGGCTCACCGGCGCGCGGGCAAGCACCGGCCTGGCCGAGGGGGTCGTCTGCGCCACGGCCACCATCGGCGGGCACCCGGTGGCCCTGGCGGTGATGGATTTCCGCTTCCTCGGCGGCAGCCTGGGCTGCGCGGTGGGTGAGCTGATCACCCGGGCGGCCGAACGGGCGCTGGACGACAGAACCCCGCTCGTCCTGGTCACCGCCTCCGGCGGGGCGCGGATGCAGGAGGGCGCGTTGTCGTTGATGCAGATGGCCACCGTCAGCCAGGCCATCGCCGCGCTGCGCGAGGCGGGGTTGCTCACCGTGAGCGTCCTCACCGACCCTACCTACGGCGGGGTGGCCGCCTCGTTCGCCACCAACACCGATCTGGTGCTCGCCGAGAGCGGCGCGCGGATGGGCTTCGCCGGCCCCCGGGTGATCCGCCAGATCACCGGCCGGGCCCTGCCGGAGGGCTTCCAGACCGCCGACTTCCTGCTCCGACACGGGCAGGTCGACATGGTGGTGCAACGCCGGTCACTGCGCGGACGGCTGGCGGCGCTGCTCGCCGCGACCCGCGCCGGCCGTCCGGCGCGTCCGCCCGTACCCCGACAGGAGCCGGCGCCGCGCCGC
>NZ_JAKKFF010000440.1 GCF_022229015.1 Micromonospora foliorum | reverse complement strand
GCGAACCGGCGGGCGATGCCGGCACTGAGCCAGGGGCGGGGGATAGCGGCGGTGTTCCCGCCGGCCTTGTCCGCCCAGGCGCGCAACAGTATGTCAACGTCGGCGACCTGCCGGACCCCACCCCCGGCGGTCAGCGGGATGAACACCGACTCGGCGGTGCGGCGCACCACGTCGAGCATGGTGCCGCGGTCGCTGGAGGACGCGGTGACGTCGAGGAAGGTCAACTCGTCCGCGCCGGCCCGGTCGTACGCGGCGGCCAGCTCGACCGGGTCACCGGCGTCCCGCAGGTCGAGGAAGTTGACCCCCTTGACCACCCGTCCGGCGTCCACGTCCAGACAGGGGATCACCCGTACCGCCACCGTCATGCCGCGAGCCTATCCTCCGCACGCGCGACGGCGGCCGACCCGATCGGGTCGGCCGCCGTGCAGGAGGTCTACGTCACACCATGACGAGCATCTTGCCGAGGTTGTCGCCGCGCAGCAGGCCGAGGAACGCGGCCGGGGCGTTCTCGATGCCGTCCACGATCGTCTCGTCGTAGGACAGTGTGCCCTCGCGCAGCCAGCCGGCGACGTCGCGCACGAACGCCGCCCGCACGTCGTTGTGGTCGTTGACCAGGAAGCCGCGCAGGGTGAGCCGCTTGCCGATGACCAGCGCCAGGTTGCGCGGGGCGGCCGGCGGTTCGGTGGCGTTGTACTGCGAGATCATGCCGCAGATCGCGGCCCGGCCGTGCAGGTTCATGGCCGAGATCGCCGCCTCCAGGTGGTCGCCGCCGACGTTGTCGAAGTAGACGTCGACGCCGTCCGGGGCAGCCGCCCGCAGCGACTCGCGGACCCCGTCGTGGTAGTCGAAGGCGGCGTCGAAGCCCAGCGCCCGCAGCCGCTCGACCTTGGCCGGCGAGCCGGCGCTGCCGACCACCCGGCCGGCGCCCTTGAGCTTGGCGATCTGACCGACCAGGCTGCCCACCGCGCCGGCCGCGGCGGAGACGAAGACCGTCTCGCCGGGCTTCATCGCGGCCACCTCCAGCAGCCCGGCGTACGCGGTCAGCCCGGTCATGCCGAGCACGCTCAGGTAGGCGCTGACCGGGGCGACGCTCGGGTCGACCGGCCGGGCGGCGGTGGCGTCGAGCAGCGCGTACTCCCGCCAGCCCAGCCCGTGCAGGACGGTGGACCCGACGGCAATGCCCTCCGCCTCGCTGGCCACCACCTCGCCGATCGCGGCACCGTCGAGCGGCGCGTCGAGCGCGTACGGCGCCACGTACGACTTGACGTCGTTCATCCGTCCGCGCATGTACGGGTCGACGGACATGTACTGGTTGCGGACCACGATCTGGCCCGGTCCGGGCGTCGGAACCTCGGTCTCGACGAGCCGGAAGGTGTCTTCGGTGGGCCAACCCTGGGGGCGGCTGGCCAGGTGGATCTCGCGGTTGCTGGTCACGGGGTGGTCGTCCTCTCGTCCGCGGGTGGGGGCCTGGGGCCGCGAGGTCACGCGGGCAGGGTCTCGCGGACGGTCAGGGTCACGTCGACGTTGCCACGGGTGGCGTTGGAGTAGGGGCAGACCTGGTGGGCCTGCTCGACCAGCTGCTCGGCGACCTCGCGGGACGCGGCGGGCAGGTCGACGACGAGCTGCACGGCGAGCCCGAAGCCACCGCTGCCGTTCGGGCCGATGCCCACCTCGGCGCCGACCACGGAACCGGTCACGTCGGCCTTGGCCCGACGGGCCACCAGCCGCAGCGCGCCGTGGAAGCAGGCCGCGTAACCGGCGGCGAAGAGCTGCTCGGGGTTGGCCGCGCCGCCGGCGCCGCCCATCTCCTTCGGCACGGCCAGGTCGAGCGCGAACGTGCCGTCGGAGGTTTCGACGTGGCCGTCCCGGCCGTCGCCGCTGGCGGTCGCGGACGCGGTGTAGAGCACCTGCATGATGGTCACTGCTCCTTCTGTCGGTGGATGGTGTCGGTGACCCGGGTGAGGGTGTCGCGCAGCGCGACGAGCTCGCCGAAGCCCAGGCCGGTGGCCTGCGCGATCCGCAGCGGGACGTCGCAGAGCCGTTCCCGCAGCGCCCGGCCCTGCTCGGTGAGGCCCACCTCGACCCGCCGCTCATCGCGGGCGGACCGCCGCCGCACCACCAGGCCCGCCCCCTCCAGCCGCTTGAGCAGCGGGGAGAGCGTGCCGGAGTCCAGCCGCAGCTCGGCGCCCAACTCGGACACCGTGGGGGCGTCGTCGGGACGCTCCCAGAGCACCAGCAGCGCCAGGTACTGCGGGTAGGTCAACCCGACCTCGTCGAGGATCGGCCGGTAGACGTCGGTCAGTGCGCGCGACGCGGCGTAGAGCGCGAAGCACACCTGCCGGCGCAGCACCAGGTCATCGGTCACCGCCGAACC
Source organism: Micromonospora foliorum (assembly GCF_022229015.1). Classification (GTDB taxonomy): domain Bacteria; phylum Actinomycetota; class Actinomycetes; order Mycobacteriales; family Micromonosporaceae; genus Micromonospora; species Micromonospora foliorum. Next base: position 1,434 of record NZ_JAKKFF010000440.1, on the reverse strand, counting down.
GTAGCCCACAATTAAGTTGTGCACAACTTATCGGGCGGCAGGTCGGCCAGCAGGCCGGCCGGGCGCGTACCTCAGCGGTCGCCGAGGTACGCCTCCAACTCCACCTCGACCAGGTGCTCCGGGTCCAGCAGACCGGCCACCACCACCAGGGTCGCCGCCGGCCGGACCGCGCCGAAGACCTCGTTGTGCGCCCGGCCCACCTCGTCGGCGTGCAACCGGTCCGTCACGTACATCCTGGTCCGGACCACGTCGCCCGGCTCCGCACCCACCTCGGCGAGCGCGGCCAGGCCGATCCGCAGCGCCTGCGCGGTCTGCGCCGCCGCGTCGCCGACGTGCACCACCCGGCCGTCCACCGTCGCCGTGCAACCGGCCGTCCAGGCCAGCTCACCAGCCCGGACCACCCGGGAGTATCCGTAACGCTGCTCCCACGGGCCACCCGACCCCAGCCGGGTCGTCGTCACGCCTCGGCCAACGTCCGCAGCGCCTCGGCCACCGTGAAGGCACCCGCGTAGAGCGCCTTGCCGGCGATCACGCCCTCCACCCCGGCCGACTCCAGGGTCGCCAACGCCCGCAGGTCGTCCAGCGTGGACACCCCACCGGAGGCGATCACCGGCCGGTCGGTACGGGCGCACACCTCCCGCAGCAGATCCAGGTTCGGCCCGCGCATCGTGCCGTCCTTGGTGATGTCGGTGACCACATACCGGCTCGCGCCCGCCTTGTCCAGCCGCTCCAGCACCTCGTACAGGTCACCACCGTCGCGGGTCCAACCCCGCGCCGACAGCGTGTGACCCCGCACGTCCAGCCCGATGGCCACCCGGTCGCCGTACTCCGCGACCACCCGGTCACACCAGACCGGGTCCTCCAGGGCCGCGGTCCCGATGTTCACCCGGGCCGCCCCGGTGCCCAGCGCCGCGCGCAGCGACTCGTCATCGCGGATGCCCCCGGAGAGCTCCACCTTCACGTCCAACTGGCGCACCACCTCCGCCAGCAGGTGCGCGTTGGTGCCCCGACCGAACGCCGCGTCCAGGTCGACCAGGTGGATCCACTCGGCGCCGTCCTGCTGCCAGGCCAGCGCCGCGTCCAGCGGCTCGCCGTAGATGCTCTCGCTTCCGACGGCGCCCTGCACGAGCCGGACGGCCCGGCCGTCGGCGACATCCACGGCGGGTAACAGGGTGAGGCTCAAGGTCTTCTCCTCGATCAGGTACGACGGTCCAGGGCGATCACGACGATCGCCGGCAGTACGAGCAGCAAGAGCACGATCAGCGCGATACGCAGCGCCAGGTTGTCGACGAACGTCCAGATCAGGATCAACGCCGCGCCGGTGAGCAGCACGATCGCGGCCCGCTCACCCCGAGTGTGCCGGGCCAGCCGCCCGGAGCGACCCCGCCGCAGCCGCGGCGTCAACCCGCGGACCACCGCGCGACGGCGCTGCCG
>NZ_JAKKFF010000044.1 GCF_022229015.1 Micromonospora foliorum | reverse complement strand
TGGAACGTCGGCTGGCCGCCACCGGGTTCGCCGTGGACGCGGCCGGCGTGCTGACCTCCGGCGTGACCGCCGCGGCGGTGGTGCTGGTCGCGCTCGCCGCCGACGTGTCGGGGGTGCTGGTGGGCGTCCTGGCCGTCGGCACACTGGCCGCCGTGGAGGTGACGCTGGCGCTGGTCACGGCCGCCCGGCAGTGGACGCAGCTGCGGCCCGGCCTGACCAGGGTGGCCGACCTGCTCGACGCGAACCCTTCGACCGCGCCGGCCGCGACCGGTCCCACGGACCTGAGCGGCCCACACGAGCTGCGCTTCGTCGACGTGACCGTGCGGTACCGGGCCGGCGCGGCGCCCGCCCTGGACGGGGTCAGCCTGGACCTGCCGGCGGGACGCCGGATCGCTGTCGTCGGCCCGAGCGGCGCCGGCAAGAGCACCCTGGCCGCCGTGCTGACCGGCACCGTCCGGCCCGCGTCCGGCCGGGTCACCCTGGACGGTCACGACCTTTCGACGTACGCCGAGGAGGCGCTGCCCCGCGCGGTCGGCGGGCTGCTGGCCGAGGCGTACGTCTTCCACGCCACGGTGCGGGAGAACCTGCTGCTCGGGCGGGCCGGGGCAGGCGAGGAGGAGCTGACCGCGGCCACCGCCGCCGCCGGCCTGCTGGACTGGGTCCACGCCCAGCCGGCGGGCTGGGACACGCTTGTCGGCGAGGAGGGCGGGCAACTCTCCGGCGGTCAGCGGCAGCGGCTGGCGCTCGCCCGGGCCCTGCTCGCCGCGCCGCCGGTGCTGGTGCTCGACGAGCCCACCGAAGGTCTGGATCCGACCGCCGCGGACGCGGTGCTCGCGTCCGCCCTGGCCGCCACCCCCGCCGGGCACTCGGTGCTGCTGATCAGCCACCGGCTCAGCGGGCTGGCCGAGCTGGACGAGATCGTGGTCCTGGACGGCGGCCGGGTGATCCAGCGTGGGCGGCACGCCGAGCTGGTCGCCGCCCCGGGCTGGTACCGGGACCAGTGGCAGCTCCAGGCCGCGGCCGAACGGGGTTACCTGGCGCTCGCCCCCTGACCCGACTCCGGGGCGGACCAGGGTTCTCCCGGACGTCGACCCGCCGGAGTCCGTGGCAGGGTGGTGCCATGCGCGCTGAGGACGTGATGGTCGACGAGCACCTGCGGGAGCTGGCCGCCCGGTTGCAGGGGCCGGCGCGACTCAAGTCCGACCTGCTGACCGAGGCCCGGCACGGGTTGCTGGACGCCGTCGAGGCGTACCGGGAGAGCGGGCTGCCAGCCACCGAGGCGCAGCGCCGGGCGGTGGTCGAGTTCGGCTCACCGGCGCAGGTGCTCCCGTCCTGGCAGGCCGAGCTGGCGGTGGGCGCCCTGCGTGGGCTCTCCCTGCGGATGCTGGCTGTCGCCGGGGTGGGGGTGGCCGCCGGCGATCTGACCTGGCGCGGGGCAAGCTGGAGCAACGGCCCCCGCCCCCCGGCCGGCTACCTGCTGCTCTCCAACTCGGTCGACTGGATCTGGATGAGCACCCTGCTGCTCTCGGTGGCCGGTCTGCTGGTGGTCTGGGCGAGCGCGCGGGCACCCCGGGCGGGCCTGGCCCTGGCGCAGCGTGCGGTGGGCGCCGGCCTGACCGGCCTGCTGGCCCTCGCCATGCTGGCCGGCTGCGCCCTCTTCACCTGGTCAGTCAACCTCTGGGACGCGGCGCTGCACTGGCCCCCGATGATCGTCGGGGCGGTGTTGGTGGGCGCCGGATACTTCTCGCTGACCCGCGCGGCGCGCGGCTGGCTGCTGGCCACCACCCGCTGATCCGCGACGGACCGGGAGGATCAGGCCGGGGCGGGCGGGCTGCCGGGGTCGAGGAACCGGCCGACGGTCGTTTGGAACTCACGCCAACCGGCGCGCTCCCCGGCCAGCGCCCGCCGGCCCGAGTCGGTGAGCTGGTACGTCCGCCGTTCCCGGCCGCTGACCGTGCTCCAGGTGCTCGCCACGTGGCCGGCGCGTTCCAGGCGCCGGAGCGCCGGATAGATGGTGCCGGTGGGCAGGTCCAGATTGCCGTCGCTGCGGGCGCGCAGCGCCTCGATGATCGCGTAGCCGTGCAGCGCGCCCTGTTCGAGAACGGCGAGCAGCAGAGCGTCGAGATGGCCGTGCAGCGCCTGGGCCTTCATGCGTAGCTACGCTACTTGTCGAACCGCCGGTTCGCCAGCGGTGACGACCAGCAGGTCGGACCGGTGCGTCAACCGGCCACCGGGGTGCGGGCATCGGTCACCCAGGGCCGCCGACTAGGGTATGTGCCCAGAGTCACTCGCCGGTCAGACCCCGGCGGGTGGGCAACCCGAAGCACACGGAGGTCAGCGTGGCCCGCCAGTCGCCCCAACGGCCCGACGCCGACGAGCCCGAGCTCGACGACACCACCGGCGCGGCCGAGCCAGACGAGACCGAGGAGACCGACCGCCCGTCGGCGTCGATCGACCGTTCGCTCTGGGACGAGCTGCGCATCGACCCAGTGGAGATCGCCCTGCCCGCCGGCACCGGCTTCACGCTCCGGGCGTACCGGCCGGCCAGCTCGCTGACCCCCACCGACGTGACCGAGCGCGACCAGGACGACCCGTTCCTGGCCCGCCGCCAGGCGATCGAGGAGGACGAGGACGACGAGACCGTCGTCATCCTCGACGAGGAGCTGGCCGAGGAGTTCGCGGCCGAGGACGAGGACGACGAGTCGACGCGCCGCCGCCGCGACAGCGCCGCCGCCGACACCGACGACGAGTCGGACGAGGCCGTCACGGACGAGGCGGACGACGAGGAGGTGCCGGTCTTCCTCAGCAACCGCGGCAAGCTGCTGCTGTTCAAGACCCCCGAGTCGCTCGTCAGTTTCATCCGATCCGGTGCGCCCAACGATCTGTCCCAACTGGACAGCTGGAATGAATTGTCCGAACGGGTGGAGCCGGCAGATATCGTTCCGCTCGACGAGGACACCTACGAGCTCGACCTGGTCGTGGAGAACCTGCGCGGCGGGCACGACACGTGGGATTCGACCCTGCTGATCGAGGCGGGCGAGGCCGCGCGTGACCTCTCGTACGCATTGCGGCTGCCTGCGGTACTCGACATGCTCTCCGCCGGCTCCAGCCTCGACGACCTGGACGAGGCGCTGCGTGCCACCGCCAACGGTGGGATCGGCGCGTTCATGGGTCGCCGACGGCTGAAGAAGATCGGAGCGCAGACCGCGAGTTTGGGTTGGCGCACCATTGTCGGCAAGATCTCTGCGGTGGTGGACTGGCGCGACTGACCCGTACCGGGGAGCATCAGTTGCTGGCAGAGGAAAGACCTGTCCCGGGAGGAGGACGACGCCGTGGCGCTCGTGCGCGTTTACTGCGGTCTGGCCTCGGCGGATCCGGCTGACCGACCGGCCTCCGCCGGTTCGACGCTGACGTCCGCTGTGGTCGACGACGCAGGCCGTCTGCTGCATGTCTGCGAGATCAGCGATGACGCCGCTGGCTACGCCCAGCTCGTCGCGCTGCTCGTGGAGCGGTCGGGCGGGCCGAGCGGTGCGGCCATCGCCGCCGACAGCGACGACCACACGGTCACCTCGCTGCTGAGCGCGGCGGGGCGACCCCTGGCGATCGCCGACGACGACTCGGTGGACGACTTCGCCGAGCGGTTCGCCGACGACGACTCCCTTGAGGAGATGCAGTCGCCTCCGGCCGAACGACGGGCGGTCGGCCTGGCCCGTGCCTTGCAGGCGGGGGCGCTCTCCGCCGTCACCCTGCCGGCACCCCGGGACCTCGCCGGCTACAAGCAGGTGCTCTCCGCGCACGCCGCTCTGGCCAGCGGTCGACACTCCGCCGCCGTGGCGCTGCGCGAGGTTCTGCGGGAGCTCTACCCGGCGGCCCTGCGCGCATACCCGGACCCGGCCGAGCCGGTCTCCCTGGCCGTGCTGGACGCGCTGCCCGAGCCGGGCATGCTCGGCGGCACCGTGGCCCGGGGTCGCGAGGTGTCGGTCGCGGCGGATGCCATCGCCGCGCACCTCGCCGCGGACGGGGTCGCCGACGCCGAGGAGATCAACGAGGCGGTCACCGCCCTGCGGGTCGCCATCTCCGAGACACCCCGACGCGCCGCGGTCAACCGGGCGCTCACGTCCGCGGTGGCCGAGACGGTCCGCCAGGCCGTCGCCTCCGTACGGGCCTGCGACGCTGGGTGCGAGGCGCTGGTCAGCGCGCTCAGCTCGCGGGTCAGCACGCCTGCCCAGGCGCCCGGCCGCCGTGCCGCT
>NZ_JAKKFF010000439.1 GCF_022229015.1 Micromonospora foliorum | reverse complement strand
GTACGTGCTCGACCCGGCGCTGGACCCGCGGCACGGACCCCGACCGTACCTGCACCCGGTCCGCACCCTCGGCGGAACGGTGGTCACCGACGCGCTCCCCGCCGACCACGTGTGGCACCTCGGCGCGTCCCTCGCGGTGCAGGACGTCGACGGCAGCAACCTCTGGGGCGGGCGCACCTACGTCCGCGACGTCGGCTACACCTGGCGGGACGACCACGGCGTCATCGCGCACACCGGCGAGGTCGAACGGTCCCCGGGCCGGTACGCGCACGATCTCCAGTGGCGCGACCGGGCCGGCGGGGTGCTGCTGACCGAACGACGAGGTCTCGCCGTGTCGGCGGTCGCGCCGGACACCTGGCGGCTCGACGTGGACTCCGTCCTCACCGCCCCGGCCGATCGGGAGGTGCACCTGGGCAGCCCGGCCACCAACGGCCGCCCGGGCGGGGCCGGCTACGGCGGGTTCTTCTGGCGGGCCGCCGCCGACGGCGAACCGGCGGTGTTCACCGCCGACGCGGTCGGTGAGGAGACGGTCAACGGCAGTGCGGCGCCGTGGCTCGCGCTGACCGGCGTCCGGTCGGGCGGCGGGGCGTACACCCTGGTCTTCACGGGCCTCGGCCGAGACGACCGGTGGTTCGTGCGGACCGGGATGTATCCGGGCGTCTGTGTGGCGTTCGCGTTCGACCGTCCGGCGGTGGTGCCGGCCGGTGGGAGCAGGCACGGCCGGTACCGGGTTTGGGTGGCCGACGGGACTCTCGACCGGGACGGTGTCGCCGCCCTGGCCACGACGGTGCCGTGAAACTGCGCGGACCCGGTGGTCAGCCGGACCGGTCGGTCAGCTCACGGATCGCCACCTGGTACGCGGCCTGGGTGTGGTACGGCCAGTGGCCTTCGATCGGCGGTGGCACGGTGTCCGCCGGGTCGACGGTCAGGCTGCGGGGATCACGCAGTCGAGTGTCGATGTCGACGCCGGGTGGTGGGCCGTCCGGGCCCGGAGGGAAGATCGGGCCGCCGATCGGGTCGGTGTCGCGCCACAGGTTGCGCCACCGCCAGCCGATCCGCCCGCCCAGGTCGTGCAGGGTCCGCGGCCCGAGGTAAGCCGGGTAGAGCCGCGCGTAGGTGCGTTGCAGCGGTGAGCCGTAGGTCAACAGCGAGACCCGGGCCAGCACCGACGGCGATAGTTGCAGGATGGTGGCGGCGGCCAGCACCGAGCCGTGGCTGTGTCCGGAGATGATCACCGGTCCCCGCGCGGTGAGCCCGGTGACCCGTTTCGCCAACTCCGGGACGGCACGGGCGGCGTAGCAGGGCGGCGCGAACGGGTGGACCGTTCGGGGCCAGAACGTGCCGAGGTCCCACAGCACCGCCACCACCCGCCGGGTCTGGGCTGACCGGTACGCCCGGAAACCGAGGATCAGGAGGCTGAGCACCAGCAGGCTGATCACCCAGACACCGGCGTCGGTGACGTAGGCGGCGAGCACGCCGGCCCCGCCACCGTGCCCACCCAGGCGGTCCGCCAGCTGGGTGGGACCGATCCCGATCAGGTCGAAGGCGACGGTGGCCAGCCCGATCGACGCGATCAGCAGGAACGCGACCAGGACCGGGCCGAGCTCCTCGGTGATCCGGGACCGGGCGATGGCCTCCCGGACCAGGCGCAGCCGGTGGGCGTCCTGCGCCGGCACGTCGGGGTAGTCCCGCGCGGTGATCCGCGCCGCCAGACTCCGTCGCCGCCGGCGGGTCAGCAGGAGGGTCGCCGAGGTCACCGCCGCGCCGATCAGCAGCGCGGCGAGCCCGGCGAGCGCGGCCCACCAGTAGGCCACCGGCGGCTCCAGCGGACCGACGATCGGCGGGTTGGGCCGGATCGGGTCGGGAATGTTGCCGTGGTCGAGGACGTCCGCGACGCGGTAGACCAGGGTCGCGGTGAAGGCGGCGCCGACGCTGACCGCGGCCGCCGCCATGATCGGGGTGCCGAGCCCGCGCAGGAAGGGGCGCTCGTCGCCGCGGGCGGCACGCTGGCGGGTGTACGTGACGACGGTGAGCACGACGAGCAGGACGCCCTGCGTGGCGACCACCCCGGCGGCGGCGCCCTCGTACCCGGGCAGCTTGCCCAGGCCGACCGGTGTCGGGTCCGCGAGCGTGGCCGCGCCGAGGCAGCACACGGTCACCACCACGGTGGCCGCCCAGAGGGGGCGCAGGAGCCGTCGGGCCCTCGCCCGGCTGGCGGGCACGGGCAGCGCGAGCAGGATCACCGCGACAATGAGCAGCCCGGCGGCGATCCCGAACAGCACGTCGTGACCGGGTGCGCCCACGCCGCCCGGTGTGATGCCGGCGAGCAGGGCGACGTTCAGCGTCCCGATGCCGAGCACCACGTGCAGCTGTCGCAACCACCCGGTGGTCTGCTCGTCCTGCCAGAAGCCGGCGTCGGTGAGACTGGCGGTCCGGTCGCCGGGCCGGCGTTGCGCCGACGACGGGCCGAACCCCTCGAAGGTCCGTGCCGACCGGGTGCCGATGGCCCAGACGACCCGCAGCGCCAGCAGGGGACCGATCGACAGCAGGGCCAGCCGGGGCCCGGTCGGGAGGGTGTAGAGCCAGGCCAGGTAGGGGCGGCCGGCCCGGCACCCCGGGTACGGCACGCACTGCCAGCCGACCAGGTCCAGCGTGACGCCCACCGCCGCCAGCATGAACGTGGCGGTGAGGGTGCCGGCGAGCAACCGGCACAGCACGCCGAGCAGCCCCCACCGGTCGTGCCCCGGCGGCCGGAGCCAGATCGCCAGGTTGCTCAGCATGAAGGGCAGCAGCAGCAACATCGAGGCCGTGCGTACCGCCGCGCCGGCGGTCAGCGAACCCCAGCGGTACGCCTCGACGGCGACTCCGTCGGTGGCCCCGCCGGCGGTGCCGCTGCCCGGCCGGGGCCGGAAGAAGCCCGCGTGCGTGTTCCCGGCGACCCGGGTCACGATCGGGTGGTCGAGAATCCGTTCGGCGGTGACTCCGGAGATGCCGTGCACGCGCAGCTCAACGGCGTCGCGCCCGGGCGTCCTGTCCACGCCGTCAGGGTCACAGACAAACCACCCGGGCGCTGCCGATACCGCAAACGTCAACGGGTCGGTAGGGCGGCGGTGACTCGGACGGCCTTGACGATCGCCGGGATGGACCCGATCAACAGCACCAGCCCCCAGACGATCGCGATGATCGCGAACACCAGCGCCGCCACGTCGTCGACGATGCTGACCAGGATCACCGGCACCAGGTTGTGCAGGAACTCCAGCACCACCGTGCACAGCAGGGTGGTGAGGATCAGCAGGACGAGGCCCTTGTTCTGCAGGAAGCGCGGCTGGGCCAGCACCAGCATCCCGGCCCACACCAGCTTGAGCAGCAGCACCAGCCCGAGCAGCACGGCCGCCTCGCCGACCGGGAAGAACCCCCACAGCGCCAGGTACGCCAGGGTGCCGAACGGGACGGCCAGGAAGAGCGACACCATGATGGACAGCTCCACGAACGCGACGACAAGCGCGACCAGCCCGACGATGATCAGGATGATCGAGAAGATCAGGCTTGCCACGCCCTGCACCCGACCCTGCACGCGCTCGGGCAGCAGCAGACCCAGGCAGAACAGCCCGGTGCTCCAGACCGCCACCGCGTCGATCAATGCCAGGTAGCCGGTGCCCCGGCCGGACGGTTCGCTGACCCCGGACACGTCGTCGATCTCCACGTCCAGCGCGCCGGCGCTGTCCGCGAGGGCCGCACCGGCGTCGGCGCCGCCGAGCAGCAGCCCGGCACCGAGCTCCACCCCGATCGCCAGGACGATGGCGAGCATGGCCATCAGCAGGAACGGCTTGCGCAGGTCACCCACGGCGGCACCTTCCTCTCAGTCCGGATCGGGGTCAGGACGTGGCCACGACGACCGTGCAGCCGCCCAGGCCGGGGCAGACCAGGCCCACCTCGGTGGCCTGGTCGACGGCGATCTTCGCCACCGCACCGGTCCCGTCCGCCGCCGGCTCGACCTCGTCGCGGATGGTGAGGTCGGCGTCGCCGGGCGCCGGGGCGACGACCGTGAACCGGGCCGCACTGCGCAGCACCAGGGTGCGCAGCCCGCCGGGGTCAGCGACCCGCACCGCGCAGCTGCCGGAGAACGCCAGCCGGCCCGCCTCGTCGGCGCAGTCGGCGCTGACCGTCGCCGGATCCACCGCGGACCGCTCGCCGCCCAGCGCGCCCAACCGGTCGACGAACCCGTGCCGGGCCCCCGGATCACCCTGGTCGTCGCGGCCCACGCCGACCGCGACCACGAACAGCGCCACCAGCAGGACGGCGAACAGGCCCAGCAGCGCCTTCTGCCGACCACTCATCGCGCCACGGCCTGCGCCACGATCTCGGTGAACCGGATCTCGTCGACGCCCGCGAAGTAACGGCTCGTGCCCTGCGTCTTGCCGACCACCAGCAGCGTGACCTGGTGTGGGCCCTTGCTGAGCTGGACCGTGCCGACGTCCAGGAACTCCGTCTTCCGCACCGTCGGCGTGAAGCCGAGGAATGTGCCGCCGACCTGGTTGCCGTCGATGGCGAAGACGGTGTTGGCGTAGTCGAAGGAGGTGGTGCGTACCGCGGCGAAACGCCAGGTGCCGTCGGCCGGGATCTGCACCGTCACGGTGACCTGATCGCCGATCGCCAGCCCCGTGAAGAAGAGTTGCTTGTCCCCGGACCAGGTCACCCCGCAACAGTTGGGCTGCGCGCCCACGGCCGCCTTGCTGTTCTGCGGCGACTTGATCACCGCGCCCTCCACCAGGCTCTCCGCCTCGACGGTGACCACCCGCGGCTCGCCGGGGGCTGGCTCGCCGTCGCGGGTCAGCAACACCACCCCCACGGCGACCACCACCAGCACCAACGCCGCCGCGGCGGCGATCCACAACCACGGGGTACGCCGTGGCGGCGCGACCGCCCGCACCTCGTACGTGACCCGGCCGCTGGAGCGGGAACTCTCCTCCGGCGCGGTGTTGGCCGAGTACGCGAACCCGGTCATGTCGTAGCGCCGGGGCGGGGTGCCGGCCGGCACGGCGAGCTTGACCAGGAACGACACCGATCCCTGGCCGGGTACCACTCGCTGGGGCTCGGCGACGGTGAACCACGCCCGCTGGGAGCCGTCACCGGGCGCCACGTCGAACACCACAGTGTCCGGCGCGTTGCCCGGGTTGGAGACGGTGAAGGTCAGCTCGCCGCTGTTGCGCGGGTCGAGGGTGAACTGCTCGGCGGCGGCGACGACCGCCCACTCGGTGGTCATGACGACTCCTCTTCCAGGACGATCTCGACGGTGGCCGAGGCGGGTTTCTCCGCCTCGACGATGCGGGTGATCAGGGCGAGCTGATTGGCGGCGGCGGCCGGTACCCGCACCACGACGTGGAAGGCCCGCTCGGCCGGCTCGTCGATGGCGAAGCCCGACATGCCGGTGGCCAACTCCAGGGCCCGGCGCATCCCGTACGGGGTGCCGCGCCAGCGGGCCAGCAGGGCGGCGTTGGCCACCAGGTCGCGCAGCCGACCCACCGGCAGCGGCAGCGGGGCGTCCGGCCGGGGAGAGGCCACCACGTGGTCCATCGCCACCCAGCGGGTCAACCGCACGACCAGCCCGTCCGGCGCCCGGTACGGGTCGAACAGCGCGTCCACCTCGGCGAGGACCGCCTCGTCCGGGGCGTGCAGCCCCTCCATCACATCCAGCAGCGCCCAGAGCACGCTGCCCGGCACGCAGGCCCGCTGGTAGGCGGCGGGCAGCAGCCGTTCAATCGCCGAGCGTCGCATCCTGGCGCACCACCTCGATGTCGTGCTCGCCGGAGCAGAGCAGCCAGGTATCCGGGACGGTCACCACGTCGGCGGTGGCCTGGTTGGCGCTGGGCGTCCAGGTGACGGCGTCGGCGCTGCGGTGCACGCCGCGTTCACCGCTGGCCAGGATCAGCCGCTCCGCCGCGCCGATGCCGGCGGGTGCCGCGCCCCCCGCCGTCACACTGCCGGCCGTCGGGCCGCTCACCGCGACGGCGTCGACCGGCACGAACCGGGTCCGGTCTCGCAACGGCAACCCGCAGTTGACCGACACCGCCTGCCACTGCGGCTGGGCGGCCAGGGTGTCCAACCGCAGCACCCCGCCGCTCTGCGTGGCCGCCACCGCCTGCTGGCCGGCGAACGCGAGGTCCCGGCAGGTACCGCCGCTCCACCCGGCCTGCATCGACTGCCACTTCACGTCGGACTCGAACAGCCGGGTGCGATGACAGCCCTGGCCGGGCCTCTTCGGATCCGGCTCGCCCGCGCCGCTCCACAGCAGGGTGGCCGGGCCGTCGTACTGCACGGCGAGGACCCGGTTGTCCACGTTGGCCAGACCGACGTGGCTGAAGCTGCCGGGTCGGCCGCCGCTTGTCGACAGGTACACCCCGAAGCTGGCCTGCGCGGCCACCGCCACCCCCGGCGCGCCCCGTTCGGAGACGAACGTGCGCACCGCGTAGAAGCCCCGGTCGGCGTCGGACGGGTCGACCAGGATCTGCAACGGCACCGCCCCGGGCAGCAGCGACACCTCGTACAGGCCGGTGTCGGTGGCCACCAGCAGCGCGCCCGCGCCGTCGCGGTCCAGCCAGGCCACGTCGGAGATCCGCGAGTCCAGGTCGGTGAGCAGCGACCACGTCTCGCCCAGGTCGGTGCTCAGGTGCACTCGGGAGCCGCCCGAGGCGCGCAGCGTCACCACGGCCACCGAGCCGGGACGCGCGACGATGCCCGGCCGTACCGGCGCGGGCGCGGGCGCCACCCGCAGCACCGTCTCGTCGTCGAAGCGACCGGCCGGTTCCCAACCCGCGCCACCGTTGCTGGAGCGGAACAGCACCGGGCCGCGCCCGGCGTACCAGGTGCGGGCCTGGTACTGGTCCACGGCGAGGGCGCGGACGCCGGCGTCGGGCGCCTCGTCGACCACGAACCGCACCGACTCGACGTAGCGCACCCCCGGCTCGGCGTGCTCCAGCAGCCGGTACACGTTGGACGCCCGCAGTGGCTCGCCGAACGGCCAGCCGGTCGGGTTGAGCGCGGTGGGCAGCGGGCTCAACGTCTGGTGCAGCCGGTCGTGGATGCGGCGCCGGACCGCGTCCACGTCCTCCTCGCGGCGGACCACCACCCGGGCCCGCACGGACACCGCCTTGAACCGCGCCCAGGTGGCCCCGGAGCGAATGCCGACCATCCGGCGTTCCTCCAGGTCCGCCTCGACCCGGTGGCGCGCCTCGGGCACCTCGTGCTCGCGCAGCACCGCCACCGGCAGCCGACCACCCGGACGGGCCGCCTCCGGCACGTACGGCACCAGCACCACCTCGACCTCGCCCGGCCGGGCGAAGCTGTACACCGCCGCGCGGGTGAACGCCCGCGCCCGCGCCACCGCGCCGGAGCTGGTCGCCAGGACCTCGAAGTCGCGGGCGGTGACCGCCCGCTGCTGGGCGAAGAACTCGTACGGGCCGCGCAGCAGCACCGACTCCAGCGCCTCCATCTCCCGGCCGCCGGCCGCCGGGGCGGGGTTGTCCACGCGTACCCCGGGTAGGGGGTCACGCAGGCTGGTCAGGGTGCCCGCCGCCACGTTGCCGGTGGGCCCGCCACCGGCGCGGTACCAGAGCCGGATCTGCCGCCCGGCCGGCGGCACCGCCGCGACGGTCACCGGCGGCACGGTGCTCGCCGGTGCGGCCGCGTCGGCGGTGACCCCACCCTGCGGCGTCGCCCCGGCGGGGGGCCGCAGGTCGAGGGCCGGGGCGAAGGTGACAGTGCCCGAGCAGCGGTCGACCAGGTACGCCTTGGCCTGCGGGCCGAGCCCGG
>NZ_JAKKFF010000438.1 GCF_022229015.1 Micromonospora foliorum | reverse complement strand
GCCGCCGACGTGCCGGTGGCGGCGGTCCGCCGGGCGCTGCTGCTCGCCGGTGATCTCCGGGCGGTGGCGGTGGCCGCGCTGGGCGGAGGGGCCGCCGAGTTGGCCGGGTTCGGTCTGCAGGTCGGCCGTCCGCTGGCACCGATGCTCGCGCAGAGCGCACCCTCGGTCGACGAGGCGCTCGCCGCGACCGGCACGCCGGCGGTGGTCGACGTCAAGCTCGACGGCATCCGCATCCAGGTGCACCGCTCAGGCGCCGACATCGCCGTGTTCACCCGCAGCCTCGACGAGATCACCACTCGGGTGCCCGAGGTGGTCGCCGCGGTCCGTGCCCTGCCCGGCCGGGAGTTGGTCCTCGACGGCGAGGCGATCGGCCTGGACGAGACCGGCCGTCCACTGCCGTTCCAGCAGACGTCGAGCCGGGCGGCCCGACGCACCACCCCCAGCACCACCGGGCGCACACCCGTGGCTCCGGCGGTGCTCGCGGCGGCCGCCAGCACGGGCGCGACGGTGCTCACCCCGTACTTCTTCGACCTGCTGCACCTCGACGGCGAGGATCTGATCGACCTTCCCGGCCGGGAGCGGTGGGCCGCCCTCGCCGGTGCGGTGGATTCGTCGCTGCTGGTCGGGCGGATGGAGGTCGACGATCCGGAGCAGGCCGCCGCCGCGTTCGCCGTCGCGCTCGACGCCGGGCAGGAGGGCGTGGTGGTCAAGGCACCGGACGCGCCCTACGACGCCGGCCGGCGCGGCGCCGCCTGGGTCAAGGTGAAACCGCGGCACACCCTCGACCTGGTGGTGCTCGCCGTCGAGTGGGGTAGTGGCCGACGCAAAGGCTGGCTGTCCAACCTGCATCTGGGTGCCCGTGACGCGCGCACCGGCGACTTCGTGATGCTCGGCAAGACGTTCAAGGGGCTCACCGACGAGCTGCTGCGGTGGCAGACCGAGCGGTTCCTCGGCCTCGCCGTCGAACGCGGCGACTGGGTGGTCCGGGTCCGGCCCGAGCAGGTGGTGGAGATCGCCTTCGACGGGGTGCAGACGAGTTCGCGCTATCCCGGTGGGATGGCGCTGCGGTTCGCCCGGGTGGTGCGCTATCGCGACGACAAGTCCGCCGCCGAGGCGGACACCATCGACGCGGTCCGCGCCATCCACGCCGGCCGCCCTACCGGCTGACCGGCCGGGTCAGGCGCCGAGCCGCACGCCCCGGGGCAGTTGTCGGCCGGAGGCGGCCCGAGTCAGGCGGTAGGTGTCGGTTCGGCGGCCCGGTCCAGGGGAGCCGGGGTGGTGCCGATGCCGGCGGCCCGGCGGGCCTCTCGACGGGCCACCCAGCCGTAGCCGAAGAGGGCCATCACCGCGAAGAGCCACCACTGCACGACGTAGCCGAAGTTCTGCCAGTTGTTGGCGTGCCCCACCGGCACCGCCTTGAACACCGGATCGGCCGCCGGGGTTTGCTCGTCGAGCAGCAGGTAGGCGCCGTAGACCGGGTAGGGAAGCTCGCCGGCCAGCCGCGACAGCCCGATCCGCCGGATCTCCAGCAGCCCGTCGCGTCGGGCCACCGCGCCGGCGCCGCTCTCGGTCTCGTGCACCCGACCGACCACCGTCACGTCGCCGGTCGGCGCGGCCGGCACCGACGGCAGGGCGGTCGCCCCACCGGGTGCCGGCGGGATCCAGCCCCGGTCCACCAGCAGCGCCGTGCCGTCGGTGAGCACCAGCGGGGTGAGCACCTCGAAGCCGACCCGGCTGTCCACCGTCCGGCCACGGACCAGCACGGTGTTGGTGGGGTCGTACCGGCCGGTGACGGTGACCCGGGTCCAGACCTTGTCCTCGGCGGGGGCCGGACCGGCCGTCCCCGCGCCACCGGTGGGAGCGCGCAGCGCGTCGGCGAGCGGCACGGGCGCCATCCGCTGGCCGGCGTCGATCCGCTCGTTGACCTCGGTGCGACCCCGGTAGCGGTCCAGCTGCCAGTTGCCGAGGAACACCATGACGGCGGCCGCGACCAGGGTCAGCGCGAGAGCGCCCAGCCAGCGTGGGCTCAGCATGAACCGGTACACGGCACCGAGGCTACTCGTATGACCGGCGCCACTGAGCTGGACCGGGCCGGACCGGTCCGGGACCGATGCCCGGGGCCCTGCCAGGGCCGGGCCGCCCACCCCGGTTGGCGGTGCTCGCGCCTCCGGCCGGGCGGGTATCGTCACGCCGACGGATCGGCCTCGGTCGTCCCGTCGCGTACCCGCCGCCGCTCGCGAGGAGTCGATGATGACCGTCGTGCCGCGCCTGGTGCTCAGCGCGCCGTCCTCCGGGCACGGTAAGAACGCGCTGGCGATCGGGCTGCTCGCCGCCCTGGCCGAGCGAGGGGTCGACGTCGCCGGGTTCAAGCTCGGGCCGGACCACGTCGACGCCGCGTACCTCGGCCTCGCCTCCGGTCGGCCGGGTCGGGTGATCGACCCCCGGCTGGTCGGCATCGACCGACTCGCCCCGCTGGTGGCGCACGGCGCCGCCGGTGCCGGGCTCGCCGTGGTGCAGGGCAGCATGGGGCTGTACGACTCGGTCGGTGGCCGTCCCGAGCAGGAGTCCACGGCCGCCGCGGCCGCCGCGCTGCGCAGCCCGGTGGTGCTCGTCGTCGACGTGGCCGCGATGGGTCAGTCGGTGGCGGCCCTGGTGCACGGTTTCCGCTCGTACGACGAGCAGTTGTGGCTCGGCGGGGTGATCCTCAACCGGGTGGCGTCGTCGCGGCACGAGGGGATGCTGCGCGAAGCGTTGGACGACGTGGGAGTGCCGGTCTACGGCGCGCTGCGTCGCCAGGACCTGCCGGCGGTGCTGCCGTCGCGGCGGCACGGTGTGGCGCCGGTGGTCGACGACTCGGCCGACGCCGTCCGCGCGGTCCGCCGGCTGGGCGAGGCCGTCGCCGCCACGGTCGACCTGGAACGGCTGCTCGGGCTGGCCCGCTCCGCCCCGCCGCTGCCGGCGCCGGCCTGGTCTCCCGAGGAGGCCCTCGGCTCGTTCACGCCCCCGGCGAACCGGCCGTTGGTGGCGGTGGCCGGTGGGCCGGGCGGCAGCTTCAGCCACCCGGAGACCACCGAGCTGCTCCAGGCCGCCGGCGCCGAGGTCGTCGTCGTCGACCCGCTGCGCGACGAGGCGCTGCCGGTCGGCACCCGCGCGCTGGTCGTCGGCGGCGCGCTGCCCGAGGCGTACGCCGAGCAGTTGTCGGCCAACCGGCGGCTTTGCATCGCGGTGGCCGAGTTGGCACGGACCGGCCGTCCGGTGATCGCCGAGGGAGCCGGGCTGCTCTGGCTGGCCCGGGAGCTGGACGGGCTGCCGATGTGCGGTGTCCTGGACGCGGTCGGCGTCAGCCGCGACGGGGTGGTGGCCGGCTACCGGGAGGCGACCGCCCAGACCGACAGCGTGGTCGCCGCCACCGGCACGGTGCTGGTCGGGCACAAGGCGCACCGTGCGGTGCTCACCCCCCGCGCCGGTCAGCGCCCGGCCTGGAGCTGGGACGGCGGCGCGCCGGAGGGCTTCGTCTGGCGTAACGTGCACGCCTCGCAGCTCACCCTGCACTGGGCCAGCCATCCGGCGACGGCCGCCCGGTTGGTCGCCGCGGCGGCGGCCGACCCGACGAGCGAGGTGGTGCCCGCGCAGCCGGGCGAGGTGTCGGTGTGATCGGTCAGGTGGCGGTGCGCCGATTCCCGGCGTTGACCGTCTCCACCCCGCGTACCGAGGTGCGTCAGCTCACGGCGGCCGACGCGGCGGCGGCCGGGGAGATCTTCGCCGACAAGCTGACCCGGCGCTGGCTGCCGTTGCCCGACGACTCCGGCCCGATCGACGGGCTGGCCTGGTGCACCGACCTGGCCCGGCAGCGGCGCGACAGCGGGGAGGGTGACCACTACGCGGTGCTCCGGCGGGAGGACGACCAGGTGGTCGGGTCGCTGTGGACCCGGCGCACCGACTGGGGCGCCCGCCTCACCGAGATCTCCTACGCGATGGGGTCGCACGCGCGGGGCTTCGGCTTCGCCGCCGAGGCGGTCGACGCGGTGGCCATCGCGCTGATCCTGGAGCACGGCTTCCAGCGGGTCGAGCTGCGGGTGGCACCCGGCAACCTGGCCTCGCGCCGGGTCGCGGAGAAGGCCGGGTTCAGCTACGAGGGTCTGCTGCGGAACGCCGGCTTCGTCAGCGGCGGCCGGGTGGATCTGGAACTCTGGTCGTTCGTCGCCGCCGACCTGCGCTGAGCCGCGCCGGCCCGCGTCGGTCAGCCGACGATGGCGTCCGATGGTGGGGTGAACTGGCGGGTCGGTGTGCCCTTCAGGCCGTCGCGCAGGGTCTCCGAAACCGCCTTGATCGGGATCTGGGACTGCCCGTCGCCGACGGCGTTGAACGGATTGTCCGGGTCGGAGATGAAGCTCGCCGCGGCCAACTCCGGGGTGTAGCCCACGAACCAGGCGGACCGGGTGCTGTCGGTCGTACCGGTCTTGCCGGCCACCGGGCGTCCGACGGTGCCCCGCACGCTGTCGGCGGTGGACCAGCCGCCGCAGCTGCCGCGCGCCGGGGTGTCTCCGGTCGGGCAGCGGGCCGCGTCCGTGGCCGCCCGCGCGGCGTCCGCGCTGACCACCTGCCGGCAGCGTGGCTTGGCCACTTCGCGGTGCAGGCCGCCCGGGGTGGCGTACGTGGCGGGCGTGCCGTCCCGGTTCATGATCGCTTGCACCGGGATGGCCTCGCAGTAGCGGCCGTCGGCGGCGATGGCGGCGTACGCGTTCGCCATCTCCAGCGGGGTGGCGTCGGAGACGCCCAGGGTGAACGCACCCCACTTCTTCGCCTTGTCCGGGGACGCGTGGTCCCGGTCGACGTCGGTGCGCCACCGCAGCCCGAGTTGTTCGGCCAACCGGACCGCCCGGTCCGCGCCGACCTTCTCCTCCAGCCACACGAAGTACGTGTTGACCGATTTGCCGAAGCCGGACCACATGGTCTGTTGACCGGTCATGGCGCCGCTCGCGTTGGAGGGCGACCAGCCGTCGTAGACCTCGGACCGGTAGCGGTAGGGCGCGTTGAACGAGGTGGAGAGGGTCATCCCCGAGTCCAGCGCGGCCAACATCGGGAACATCTTGAACGTCGACCCGGCCTGGTAGCCGGCCAGGTCACCGCCGCCGAGCAGTGGTGCCACCGTGTTCGGGTAGTTGGCCTTCACCTTCGGCCCGGCCTCGGGGTTGGAGCTCTGTGGGTTCTCGGCCAGGTCCAGCGAGTACGTCCGGTTCACCGCCATGGCCTTCACCCGCCCGGTGCCCGGCTCGGAGACCACGATGCCGTTGGCGAACGGGCTGCCGGTGGCTTCCTTGGTGCCCACGCTCTTCTCGGCCGCCTCCTGGATCTTCGGGTCGAGGCTGAGCACGATCCGATAGCCGCCCCGGCGCAGGTTGTCCATCCGATCCAGCCGGTTCGCCCCGAACGCGGGCTGCGCGCTCCACCAGTTCTTCAGGTAGTCGCAGGCGAAGCCCCAGCTGTTGTACTTCTCCGTCACCGCGGCGCAGTCGTGCGGTGGGGTGGTCAGTTTGAGCCGGATCGGCTCGGACTTGGCGGCGGCGGCCGAGTCGGGGGAGAGGTAGCCGAGTTGGCTCATCCGGTCCAGCACGTAGTTGCGCCGCCCGGTGGCCTCCTTCTGGTCGGAGTCGGCCGGGTCGTACTCGGAGGGGGACTTGACCAGTCCGGCGAGGGTGGCGGCCTCGACCGGGGTGAGGTCCTTCGGGGTCTTGGAGAAGAAGATCTCGCTGGCGGCGTAGATGCCGTACGCCCGGTGCCCGAAGTACGCCGAGTTCAGGTAGCGCTCCATGATCTGTTCCTTGCTGATCTCCTTCTCCAGGTCCAGCGCCATCCGCATCTCCTTGACCTTGCGCAGGCTGGTCTGCTGGGTGGCTTCCTGGACCTCCTTGGGCGTGGTCGCGCTGTCCCGCAGGGCCATCCGGACGTACTGCATGGTCAGCGTCGAGGCGCCCTGGGAGCCGCCGGAGCGGGCGTTGGAGACGAAGGCCCGGGCCACGCCCTTCGGGTCGACGCCGTGGTGCTGGTAGAAGCGGGAGTCCTCGGCGGCCACGATCGCCTGCTGGATGTTCGGCGACATGTCCGACAGCTTCGTGTACTGCCGGTACTCCTCGTAGAACATGGTCAGCACGGTCTTGCCGTCCGGGCCGTAGACGTACGAGGTCTCGGCGGGCAGGGCGGTCTTCAGCAACCGGGTCTTCTGGTCCACGGCGTGCGCGGTTGCCTTCGCGCCGAGCCCGGTGAGGGCGACCAGTGGGTAGGCGGCGGCGGCGATCACGATTCCGGCGATCAGTCCGGCGCGTAGGAGAGGGACGAGTCGACCAGCGGCAGCAAGGGGTCGGTTGCTCACGTGGCCAAGTTATGACATTTCCGATTCGTACATGAGAAGAACTCTTAAACCGGCGAGTGGTGACGTGGCTTACGCCGGGATCGACTGTCCCACCGGCCACCTTCCCGGCAGGATCGCGGACATGTCTGATCAGCCGAGCGCGGTCGACCCACCCACCGGGGTCGAGCCGGACCTCGCGCACCACGGCGACGCGGAGGCCAGCGCCGGCCTGATCGACCTCGCCGTCAACGTCCGTCGAGCGCGGCCTCCCGCCTGGCTGGCCGACCCGATCGCCGCGACCCTGACCGACCTGGCCCGCTATCCGGACCCGGCGCCGGCCCGGGCGGCGGTCGCCGCCCGACACCGCCGTCACCCGAACGAGGTGCTGCTCACCGCCGGGGCCGCCGAGGGCTTCGTGCTGATCGCCCAGGCGCTGCGCGGCGTTCGCCGCCCCGTGGTGGTGCACCCCCAGTTCACCGAGCCGGAGGCGGCGCTGCGGGCCGCCGGACACCCGGTCGAGCGGGTGCTGCTCGACGCCGCCGACAGCTTCCGGCTCGACCCCTCCCGGGTGCCCGCCGACGCCGACCTCGTGATGATCGGCAACCCGACGAACCCGACCTCGGTGCTGCACCCCGCCCGGACGGTGGCCGCGCTCGCCCGCCCGGGCCGGGTGCTGGTGGTCGACGAGGCGTTCGCCGACACCACCATCGCCCCCGGGCACCCCGGCGAACCGGAGTCGCTGGCCGAGCGCCGCGACCTCCCCGGGCTGCTCGTGGTGCGCAGCCTCACCAAGACGTGGGGCCTGGCCGGGCTGCGGATCGGCTACCTGCTCGGTGCCCCGGAGCTGCTGTCCCGGCTGGCCGCCGTCCAACCGCTCTGGGCCGTCTCCACGCCCGCGCTGGCGGCC
>NZ_JAKKFF010000437.1 GCF_022229015.1 Micromonospora foliorum | reverse complement strand
CCACGCCGATCCCGGCACCACCGCCCAGGCCACCGCCGGCACCGCCGCCGATTCCGCCGGCCGAGCCGACGCCGGCACCGCCTCCGAAACCACCGCCGGCGCCACCGAGACCGGCGCTGCCGACCCCGCCACCGCCGATGCCACCGCCCAGGCCACCGACGCCGCCCGGAGTGGCACCAGCCAGACCGCTCGTGTAGTCATCGTCGCCGTAGCCCGGATATCCGGAACCGGTCGGTGGGGCCGTCAGCTGACCGGTGCCGCCGGTGGGCGAGCCATCGCCGATCCCACCGGGCTTGGTCGGGGAGAACGGGTCGACTGTGGACGTCGGACCGCCCGTGTCGCCGATGCCCGGCGGCCTGCTGCCGATCGTGGGGCCGCCACCGATGTCGGGCTTCCCGCCGAAATCGCCACCGATGTCGGGCCGCCCCGACGGCGGAACCCGGGGGTCGCGACGGATATCGTCCACTCCGTCCATTTTATCCGGGCTGTTGACGGTGAGCTTGGGGCGCTCCGTGTAGACCGCCTGGGGCAGCGGCGCCATCGCGGTGTTCGCGGCCTGCTGGTTGTCCCGGTACCAGTTGTCCAGGTGGGCTCCGGTGTCCCACCAGCCGCCCCGCTTCTGGTCACCGGCCTGGCCGTCGACCTTCATCGTCGCTTCCAGGTCGTCGGCCTTGTCACGGAACGCGCCGTCGGCGTACGAGCCGGGGTTGCTCTGGTAGTCCTTGCGCAGCGCGGCGAGGAACCCCGACGAGCTCTCGCCGTCGCGGGCATCGTCGAGCTCGGTGCCGTTGGGCAGGCTCCACTCGTTGAAGCCGAAGTCGTCCATCAGCGGGATCGGGATCGTGGAGACCGACTTGCGGATGTCGCCCTCGATCCGCGTCAACGCGCCACTGACGTTCGTCGCGTCGGTGATGAGATCCTCGATCTGCTTGCCGATCTTGCCGAGGTGCTCGCGGTACGCGTCGCCGCCGCTGCCCTTCCAACCGGCGAGCATCCCCGGCAGACCGCCGACGTGCGGGCGCTCCTGGCCGGTCGCGATCGGGCCGACGAACGATCGACCGACGAGCGCGTCCCGCAGTTGTTGCAGGCCGCTGGAGAGATTGCTCCAGCCCGCTCCGACCGATCCGACCGTCTCCGGGTCCGCGGAGAGCGTCACCTCACGGACGCACCGCTCCCAGGTTCCTCCAGCCATGACGTCCCCCTCAGGCCGTGTACGGGTAGGTGGGTGCGCCGCTGGCGGTGGGCGGCGGTGCCGCCGACTCCAGCAGCCGCTCGATCTCCTTGCCGTTGGCGCCGTTACGCGCCTCGGTGTCGCGGAACGCCTTGGCGATCTCCTCGGTGCCCTCCTTGAGCGCGGTGAGCTTCTGGGAGAGCGTCGTGAGGTGCGCTTCCATGTTCACCGTTGACGTCTCCAGGGCCCGCCACTGCATGCGGGCGTCCTCGTACGCGCCGAAGGGGGTGCCGTTCGGAACGGTCTGGGCGTTGTTGCTGTCGCCCTTCATCCGCTCCTTGATGCGTTCCATCTCGTACTTGAGGGTGTCGTCGATGTACTGCCTGAGCCGCTCGACGTACGTGGCGGCGGCGTCCAGGTCTTCGACGCTGACGTGCAGATCGCCGATGCTCGGCGGCGGGATGCTCCCCATGCGATTCCTCCCCCGTCCCCGACCCGCCGGGTCGGTCCATGTCAGACGCAGCGTATCGAGTCTGACCTAGTCGGGGCAGCCCCAGCCACCACCGCCCGGTACAGATGGCGGCCGATCTCGGGGAAGGTCCGGTGCGGGCCCGCCGCACGGCCAAGCCTGAACAGCGCCAACGGGCCCGCGAGACGCGGACCCGTTGGGTGACATGTCGGATGTGGAGGGTGGTGGGTCACCGCCGGCCGGCGGTGCCCGCAGGCAGCCCGGTCAGGGGTGCGAGTGGCCGCCCGACGGGACCTTCATGCCGTTGCCGCCCAGCGGGGTGAGCGGGAGCAGCTTCTTGCCGGTGGGGCCGATCTGGATCTCGGTATCCATCGATGGGCAGACGCCGCAGTCGAAGCAGGGGGTCCACCGGCAGTCGTCCTGCTCGAACTCGCTGAACGAGTCCTGCCAGTCCTGCCAGAGCCAGTCCTTGTCGAGGCCCGAGTCGAGGTGGTCCCAGGGCAGGACCTCCAGCTCGTCACGCTGACGGGTGGTGTACCAGTCGAGGTCCACCCCGAACGCGGGCAGCGTCTCGGCCGCCGCGTCCACCCAGCGCTGGTACGAGAAGTGCTCGCTCCACCCGTCGAACCGGCCGCCGTTCTCCCAGACCTTGCGGATCACCGAGCCGACCCGGCGGTCACCCCGGGAGAGCAGCCCTTCGATGAGCGACGGCTCGCCGTCGTGGTAGCGGTAGCCGATGGCCCGGCCCAGTGAGCGGTCCGCGTTGATGGCCTGCTTGAGGATCTTGAGCCGGTGGTCGATGACCTCGGGACGGTCCATCGCGGCCCACTGGAACGGGGTGTGCGGCTTCGGCACGAACCCGCCGATGGAGACCGTGCAGCGGATGTCCTTGGAGCCGGTCGCGGCCCGGCCGGCCCGGATCACCTCGTGGGCCATCTCGGCGATCTCGAGGACGTCCTCGTCGGTCTCGGTGGGCAGGCCGCACATGAAGTAGAGCTTCACCTGCCGCCAGCCGTTGGTGTACGCGGTGACGACCGTACGGATCAGGTCTTCCTTCGACACCATCTTGTTGATGACCTTGCGGATCCGCTCCGACCCGCCCTCCGGGGCGAAGGTCAGACCGGTACGCCGCCCGTTGCGGGACAGCTCCTGCGCGAGGTCGATGTTGAAGGCGTCCACCCGGGTCGACGGCAGCGACAGCGAGACGTTCGTGCCCTCGTACTGCTGGGCGAGGCCCGAGCACATGTCGCCGATCTCGGAGTGGTCCGCCGAGGAGAGCGACAGCAGGCCGACCTCGGAGAAGCCGGAGAACTCCAGGCCCTCGCGGACCATCTGCGCGACCGTGGTGATGGACCGCTCCCGCACCGGTCGGGTGATCATCCCGGCCTGGCAGAACCGGCAACCGCGGGTGCAGCCCCGGAAGATCTCCACCGCGTACCGCTCGTGCACCGTCTCGGCCAACGGAACGAGGGGCTTCTTCGGGTACGGCCAGGCGTCCAGGTCCATCGTCGTGCGCTTGTGCACCCGGAACGGCACGTCCGCCCGGTTCGGCACGACCCGCTGGATCCGGCCGTCCGGCAGATAGTCGACGTCGTAGAAGCGCGGCACGTAGACGCTCTCGGTGCGGGCCAGCCGCAGCAGCAGCTCGTCGCGGCCTCCCGGCGAGCCCTCGGCCTTCCACTCCCGGACGATCGCGGTGATCTCCAGGACCGCCTCCTCGCCGTCGCCGAGCACCGCGGCGTCGATGAAGTCGGCGATCGGCTCCGGGTTGAACGCGGCGTGCCCGCCGGCCACGATCACCGGGTCGGCGTCGGTGCGGTCGGCGGCCAGCATCGGGATGCCGGCCAGGTCGATCGCGGTGAGCATGTTGGTGTAACCCAGCTCGGTGGAGAAGGAGATGCCGAACAGGTCGAACCCGCGCACCGCCCGGTGCGCGTCGACGGTGAACTGCGGCACGCCGTGCGTGCGCATCAGCGTCTCCAGGTCCGGCCAGACCGCGTACGTCCGCTCGGCGAGCGTGTCGGGCAGCTCGTTGAGCACCTCGTAGAGGATCTGCACGCCCTGGTTGGGCAGCCCCACCTCGTAGGCGTCGGGATACATCAGCGCCCAGCGCACGGTGGCCGAGTCCCAGTCCTTCGTGACCGCACCCAACTCGCCCCCGACGTACTGGATGGGCTTGGAGACCTGGGGTAGCAGCGGCTCGAGCTGGGACCACACGGAGTTGGTCGCGGCCGCGCGCGGCGTCGTGGACGGGGCACTCATGATGCCCAAGGGTACGCGTTCGTCCGGCGGCGATCGCGCGCACGCCCGATCGGCGGTGGTGGCGGCGCGGTACTAACCTCGGATCGGCGCGAGAGGAGATTGCCGCGATGCCGGAGCCCCAGCCGGGAGCACGGCCGGCCGACGGGAGCACCCCGGGCGCGAAGCCGGAGCGGGACCCGGCGGTCGCCGACGAGCCGACCTCCCCACCCGTACCCCCGGACCAGCCGGACCAGCCGGAACCTGCCGCGACCGCGGAGGTCCCGGCGCCCAGGTGGAGCGGTTCGGCCCCGGTGCCGCCGCCGCTGCCCCGCCGGTCCGCCTGGGGCGAGTCGGCCGAGCCGACCCCTTCCCAGCCGGTCTCCGTCGTGCCGCCGGAGCACCAGACGCCGGTCGACCCGTGGGCCGGCGTGGACACCGGCGGCTGGGACCTGCCCTCCGC
>NZ_JAKKFF010000436.1 GCF_022229015.1 Micromonospora foliorum | reverse complement strand
CCTGGTTGGGTGGTGGCGCCGCGGCCGCCGCCCGGCGCCGCCCGCTCGCACTGGGCCTGGCGGCCGTGGCGCTGCTCGCCACGCTCGCCCGCGCGATCACGGTCACCGCCCTCGCCCGCGCCGGCTGGTGGTTCGCCGCGGAGAAGGTCTTGATCGCGGGCCCACTGGAGCTCGCGGCGGTGGGCGTCGCCGGTCCGCGGTTGCTCCGGGCCCCGGGCGACATCCGGGCCGTCGCGGTCCCGCTGCTGTTCGCCGGGTACGCCACGAGCAGCGCCCTGCTCGTGACGATCCTGCACGGCTATCCGGCGTCGGCGGGGGCGGGGCTGCTCGCGGTCGCCGGGGTCGTGGCGGCGACGGTGATCTCGGGGCGTGCGCTCGGCGCGCGCCCGTCCCGGACGGTGTCCCGGGTGGCCCTCGTGGTGGCGGGCGCGGCGTTGCTGACCGGAACCGGGCTGACCGTCGCCCCGGACGCCGCGCCCGCCGTACCGCATGATCACGGTCATCCGGCGGCTCGGATCTCCGACGAACCGACCCGGCGGTTCACCCTGACGGCCGGGACCGCCACGGTGGACGCGGGCGGCCGGAACGTCGCGGCGTGGGCGTTCAACGCTCAGGTACCCGGACCGGAGTTGACCGCCACCGTCGGCGACGTCGTGGAGGTGACGCTGCGCAACCGGGACATCGGGCGCGGTGTCACGCTGCACTGGCACGGGTACGACGTGCCGAACGACCAGGACGGGGTGCCCGGGGTGACGCAGGCGGCGGTGCGGCCCGGGCAGGAGTTCGTCTACCGGTTCCGCGCCGACCAGGCCGGGACGTACTGGTACCACACGCACTCGGCCTCCGATGTCGGCGTGCGGATGGGTCTCTACGGTGCGCTGGTGGTGCGGCCGGGGCCGGTGACCGGCCTCGACGTCACCGTGCCGGTGCACACCCTGGCGGGCCGTCCGTTGCCCGCGCCGAGAGTGGAGCAGGTCGAGGCCGGCGTGCCGGTGCGATTGCGGCTGATCAACACCGACAGCACGACGCACCGGTACGCCCTGGCCGGGACCGCGTTCCGGGTGGCCGCGATCGACGGCGTCGACCTGCGGGGCCCGACACCGCTGGTGGACACCGCCGTGCTGATCCCGGCCGGGGGCCGCTACGACCTGGTCTTCGACGCGCCGGCGACCCCGGTGGCGCTGTTCGTCGACGGACGGGCGGTCTACTCGACCGGCCCGGTGTCGACGGTGACCGGCGCCTGGCCGGTGCTCGATCCGCTCGGCTACGGCGCGACCGCTCCGGTGCCCTGGCCCCGGTTCGACAAGACGTTCACCCTCGTCCTCGATCGCGGCCTCGACCTGCGCGGACTGCTGCCGCGGTACGCCCACACCGTCAACGGCGCGGCCGACCCGGACATCCCACCGCAGGTCGTACGCCTGGGCGACGTCGTGCGGTTCACCATCGTCAACCGGTCGCAGGTCGTGCACCCGTGGCACCTGCACGGCCACCACGTCCTGGTGCTGGCCAGCGATGGAGAGCCGGCGGCCGGAAGCCCGCTGTGGCTGGACTCGTTCGACGTGCGCCCGGGCGAGGTGTGGGAGGTGGCGTTCCGGGCCGACAACCCGGGGATGTGGGCCAACCACTGCCACAACCTGGCGCACGCCGATGCCGGGATGACGCTGCATCTCATGTACTCCTGATCGCGGATGCCGGTAGTTTTCTGTCATGACTGAGGACACCTTCCGCTCCGTGGAGATCGAGCGCACCAGCCTGGGCAACTACGTCGTGCGGAACACCCGTGGCGGGTCGGTGTCGTTGGGCACGGGCGAGGACGGCAGCTTCACGCCGGTGGAGTTGCTGCTGGCTGCCATCGGCGGCTGCACGGCGGTGGACGTGGACCACATCACCAGCCGTCGTGCCGAGCCGACCGAGTTCGCCGTCGCCGTCACCGGCGACAAGATCCGGGACGAGGCCGGCGGAAACCGGATGCGGAACCTGCGGGTCGAGTTCACCGTGACGTTCCCGGAGGGCGCGGAGGGCGACGCGGCCCGTGCGGCGCTGCCCCGGTCGCTGCAGCAGTCGCACGATCGGTTGTGCACCGTCTCCCGAACGGTCGAGCTCGGCACTCCCGTGGCGATCGCCGTGGCGGAGACTGATCGTCGCTGAGCACGGCTGCTCAGGTCCGGTGTGGTCCGTTCTCCGGGGCGGCCACACCGGGATAGCCGAGCGTGGGCGGAAACCGGAGATAGATGCCGGTTGATGGTATGGGAGCGCTCCCGTAGCATACCTGACGCGGCCTGTTAACGCTCACATCCAGTCGCCGCGCAGCGGCCACCACCAACGTCTGGGCCGCCGTCCCGCGAGGAGGGTGCTATATGACCAGATCCAGAGCCACCAATGTCGGTCTGGTGGCGGCCGGCGTCGGCTTACTGGTGTCGTCGACAGTTGTCGCGGCACTGCCGGCGGGCGCCGCGGCCGAGGGCTGTTCGGTGAACTACGCCGTGTCGTCGCAGTGGCAGGGCGGCTTCGGCGCCAACGTGGCGATCACGAACCTGGGTGATCCGTTGAGCAGTTGGACGTTGACCTGGTCGTACGGCGCCGGGCAGACGGTGACGCAGGCCTGGAACACGTCGCTGACGCAGAGCGGGTCGGCGGTGACGGCGAAAAACGTGAGCTACAACGGCTCGGTCCCGACCAACGGCACGGTCTCGTTCGGGTTCAACGGGTCCTGGACGGGCAGCAACCCCGACCCGACGAGCTTCGCGCTGAACGGCGTCACCTGCACCGGTGGCACGACGACTCCGCCGACGACCCCGCCGCCGACCGACCCGCCGCCGACCACCCCACCGCCGACCACCCCGCCGCCGACCGATCCGCCGCCGACGTGCAACCTTCCCTCGACGTACCGGTGGTCCTCCACCGGGGTGTTGGCGACCCCGAGGTCGGGTTGGGTGTCACTCAAGGACTTCACCGTCGCCCCCTACAACGGCCAGCAACTTGTCTACGCCACCACCCACGACAACGGCACCAGGTGGGGCTCGATGAACTTCGGCCTCTTCACGAACTACTCGCAGATGGCCTCGGCCAGCCAGAACGCGATGAACAACGCGACCGTCGCACCGTCGCTGTTCTACTTCGCGCCGAAGAACATCTGGGTGCTCGCCTACCAGTGGGGTGGGCCCGCGTTCTCCTACCGGACCTCGACCGACCCGACGAACCCGAACGGCTGGTCGGCGGCACAGACGCTGTTCAGCGGAAGCATCACCGGTTCGGGCACCGGCCCGATCGACCAGGCGGTCATCGGTGACGACCAGAACATGTACCTGTTCTTCGCCGGAGACAACGGCAAGATCTACCGGGCGAGCATGCCGATCGGGAACTTCCCGGGCAGCTTCGGCTCCAACTACACGACCATCATGAGCGACACCACGAACAACCTGTTCGAGGCCGTTCAGGTCTACAAGCTCCAGGGCCAGAGCCGCTACCTGATGATCGTCGAGGCAATCGGTTCGCAGGGCCGCTACTTCCGCTCGTTCACGGCCACCAGCCTGGGTGGTTCGTGGACACCGCAGGCCGCCAGCGAGAGCAACCCGTTCGCCGGTAAGGCCAACAGCGGCGCCACCTGGACCAACGACATCAGCCACGGCGAGCTGCTGCGGACCAGCGCCGACCAGACGATGACCGTCAACGCCTGCAACCTGCAACTGCTCTACCAGGGTCGTTCCCCGCAATCCGGCGGCGACTACGGGCTGCTGCCGTACCGGCCGGGTCTGCTGACCCTGCAGCGCCCGGTTTGATCACGCTCGACCGGTCCGGAACGGGCGGGCTCGGCGTCACGCCGAGCCCGCCCGCGCCACGCCGGGTGCAGGTGATCCTCTGGCGCGCGGGGCCCCCGGGCCCCCGGCCCTCGGTCCTGGTCCCCGGCCCTCGGTCCTGGTCCCCGGCCCTCGGTCCTGGTCCCCGGCCCTCGGTCCTGGTCCCCGGCCCTCGGTCCTGGTCCTCGGCCCGCGGTTGGGGCCTGCCGCC
>NZ_JAKKFF010000435.1 GCF_022229015.1 Micromonospora foliorum | reverse complement strand
GCCGCCCAGCCGGCCGGGACGGTGGGCGCCGAGGAGGCCAGCACGCTGGCCAGCGCCGCACCGACCGCCGCCGGCGCCCCGTCGGTGCCGGTGACCGCCGGTGAGCTGCCCGCCGGCCCGAAGACCATCCCACCGGTACGGCTGCTGATCCCGGAGATCGACGTCACCGCCACGGTCAACGCGGTCGGCATCAACGAGCGGACCAACGAGTTCGAGGTGCCGCCGAGCGTCGACCAGATCGGCTGGTACCGCTACGGCCCCGGCCTGGAGGCGGCCGCCGGCTCGGTGGTCATCGCCGGCCACGTGGACAGCGCCAAACAGGGCAAGGGGGCGTTCTTCCGGCTGCGTGAGCTGGAGCAGGGTGACACGTTGACCGCGACCGGCAGCGACGGCGAGGCGCGCCGCTACCGGGTCGTCGCCCGGGAGGAGTACGCCAAGACCAGGATTCCGCTGGACCGGTACTTCGCCCGCGACGGCAGGCCGCGGTTGACCCTGATCACCTGTGGTGGGCCGTTCGACGCCAAGGCGCGCAAGTACCGCGACAACGTCGTCGTCACCGCGGTGCCCGCCTGACCGGCCCGTGCGCATCCGGCGGGGTGGAGTTCCACCCCGGCCGTTGCGTGCCGGTCCCCTCCGGCATCCGGTCCCCAAGGTGTCGGCCGTACGCTGAACGGTGATGGCTTACCTGGATCACGCGGCGACGACTCCCATGCTCGACGAGGCACTGGAGGCGTACGTCGCTACCGCCCGCGAGGTCGGCAACGCGTCCTCCCTGCACGCGGCGGGCCGCCGTGCCCGCCGCCGGGTCGAAGAGTCACGCGAGCAGGTGGCCGCGGTGCTGGGCGCCCGGCCCTCTGAGGTGATCTTCACGGGTGGTGGCACGGAGAGCGACAACCTCGCCGTCAAGGGCATCTTCTGGGCCCGCCGGGCGGCCAAGCCCGACCGCCGCCGGGTGGTCTCCAGCGCCGTCGAGCACCACGCCGTGCTGGACGCGGTCGACTGGCTGGCCCAGCATGAGGGCGCCGAGGTCGGCTGGCTGCCGGTGGACGCCTCCGGTCGGCTCGACCCGCAGGCTCTGCGCGCCGAGTTGGCCGCGCACGCCGACCAGGTGGCCGTGGTCACCGCCATGTGGGCGAACAACGAGGTGGGCACCGTCCAGCCGGTGGTCGAGCTGGCCGCCGTCGCGGCCGAACACGGGGTGCCCTTCCACACCGACGCCATCCAGGCGGTCGGTCAGGTGCCCGTCGACTTCGCCGCCAGCGGGGTCGCCGCGCTGACCGTCACCGGGCACAAGTTGGGCGGCCCGACCGGGGTGGGCGCGCTGCTGCTCGCCCGGGACGTGCCGGCCACGCCGCTGCTGCACGGCGGCGGCCAGGAACGCGACGTCCGCTCCGGCACCCTGGACACCGCCGGCATCGTCGCCTTCGCGGTTGCCGTGGAGGCGGCCGTGAAGGGCCAGCAGGAGTACGCGGCCCGGGTGGCCGCGCTCCGCGACGACCTGATCGAGCGGGTTCGTCAGGCGGTGCCCGAGGTGATCTACAACGGTGATCCGACCGACCGGCTGCCCGGCAACGCGCACTTCTCCTTCCCCGGCTGCGAGGGCGACGCGCTGCTGCTCCTGCTCGACGCGCAGGGGATCGCCTGCTCGACCGGCTCCGCCTGCTCGGCCGGCGTGGCCCAGCCCTCGCACGTGCTGCTCGCGATGGGCGCCGACGACGACCGCGCCCGCTCCTCGCTGCGCTTCACCCTGGGCCACACCAGCACCCAGGCCGACATCGACGCCCTGATCGCGGCCCTTCCGGCAGCAGTCGACCGAGCCCGCCGAGCCGCCGCCCTCCGCACCCCCCGCTGACCCCGCCCCTCCCCCTCTCCCTTCTGCGGCCGATCATGGAGTGGTGGTGCCGGAAAGATGGCGAATGCTGACTTTCGTCGCCCAGCACAAGTCCATGATCGATGGCGGTTGGTGGACGAGGTCACGTTGCCGCCGGCGCAGCGGGTGCGGGGTGGGTGGGTAGGCTGGCGCTGGGGAAGGGAGTTCGCTGGTGAGGGTTCTGGCGGCGATGTCGGGCGGGGTTGACTCGGCCGTGGCGGCGGCGCGGGCGGTGGCGGCCGGGCACGACGTGACCGGCGTGCACCTGGCGCTGGCCCGCAACCCACAGACCTATCGGACCGGGGCGCGCGGCTGCTGCACCCTGGAGGATTCCCGGGACGCCCGGCGGGCGGCCGACGTGATCGGCATCCCGTTCTACGTGTGGGACATGGCCGACCGCTTCCACGAGGACGTGGTCGACGACTTCGTCGCCGAGTACGCCGCCGGCCGTACGCCGAACCCCTGCCTCCGCTGCAACGAGAAGATCAAGTTCGCGGCGGTGCTGGACCGGGCGGTGGCCCTGGGCTTCGACGCGGTGGTGACTGGGCACCACGCCCGCCTCGGCGCGGACGGGCTGCTGCGGCGCAGCGTCGACCTGGCCAAGGACCAGTCGTACGTGCTGGCCGTGCTCACCCGCGAGCAGCTCGACCGGTCGATCTTCCCGCTCGGTGACTCGACCAAGGCGCAGGTCCGCGCGGAGGCCGCCGACCGTGGCCTGGCGGTGGCCGACAAGCCGGACTCGCACGACATCTGCTTCATCGCCGACGGGGACACCCGCGGCTTCCTGGCCGGCCGGCTCGGTGAGGCGCCCGGCGACGTGGTGGACGCCTCCACCGGTGCGGTCGTCGGCAGTCACAGCGGCGCGTACGCGTACACGGTGGGGCAGCGTCGCGGGCTGCACCTGGACCGGCCGGCCGCGGACGGGCGGCCACGCTACGTGCTCTCCATCACCCCGAAGACCAACACGGTGACGGTCGGCCCGGCCGAGGCACTGGAGGTCTCCGACGTGCACGCCCTTCGTCCGGTCTGGACCGGCGGCGCCCGTCCGGACGCGCCGGTCGAGTGTGAGGTGCAGTTGCGCGCGCACGGCGACGTGGTGCCGGCGACCGTCGCCCTCGACGGTGACCGGCTGCACGCCGAGCTGCGCCGACCGGTGCGCGGCGTCGCCGCCGGTCAGGCCGTGGTGGTGTACCGGCCGGACCCGGCCGGCGACGTGGTCCTCGGCTCCGCGACCATCACCGGCTGACCGCACGGGCCGGATGTTCGCGGGATAGCCTTCGCCCGTGACAGATCAGGCGTGGCCCTGGCCGGCCGGCGCGGCAACCGGAATTGGTTCGCTGCCCGGCACCGACATCGGCGAGGCTCAGCGGGTGGTTCTCGGTGAGCTTCCCGAGCTGCCCCACCTGCCCGAGCTGCCGGCCCGTGGCCCCGGAGCGGACATGATCGGCCGGTCCGCCGGGCTGCTCGTCGAGCTGCCCGTCGAGGTGTACGCGGGGCGGTGGCGCGTCGCCCCACGCCCGGGCCGCGACCTGCGCCGGGCCCGGGACCTGATGGAACGCGACCTGGACCAGCTCGCCGAGCAGGCCGAGGGGTACACCGGGCCGATCAAGGTGCAGGCCGCCGGCCCGCTCACGCTGGCTGCCTCCCTGGAGCTGCCGATCGGTGGCCGAATGCTGCGCGATCCCGGCGCGGTCCGCGACCTCACCGGCTCGCTCGCCGAGGGGCTGCGCGCGCACGTCGCGGCGGTCGCCCGCCGGCTGCCCGGGGCATCGGTGCTGCTGCAACTGGACGAACCGTCACTGCCGACAGTGCTGGCCGGGCGGGTGCCGACCGAGAGCGGGCTGGGCGCGTACCGGGCGGTCGAGTCGGCGGACGCCGCCGCCCTGCTGCGCACGGTCGTCGACGCGGTCGGCGTGCCGACGCTTGTGCACTGCTGCGCCCCGGACGTGCCACTGGAGCTGATCCGCTCCACCGGCGCCGTCGCGGTCGCCCTCGACCTGGACCTGGTCACCAAGCTCGACCCCCTGGGCGAGGCGATCGACGCCGGCCTCGGGTTGCTGGCCGGGGCCGCACCGACCCGGCCACCGTCGGCCGGTGGCGCGCCGACCTCCGCACAGATCGCCGATCGGGTACGCCAGATCTGGGACCGCCTCGGCTTTCCCCGTCGGCAACTCGCCCAGCAGGTGGTGGTCACCCCGGCCTGCGGCCTCGCCGGCGCCACCCCGGAGTACGCGCGGGCGGTGCTCGCCGCGTGCCGGGACGCCGGCCGGCGCTTCGCCGAGGACTGAAGTTTCCTGTCGTACCCGCTGGGCAGGATGACGGTCATGATTGGACAGCTGCGTTCAGTGGTGATCGACTGCCCGGATCCGCGGGCGTTGGCGGCGTTCTACGCCGAACTGCTCGGCGTGCCGCTCGTCGAGGGCGACTCCGACGACGACTGGGTGGTGCTGGGCGGCCCACCCGGTCACCAGCCGCGTCTCGCCTTCCAACAGGCGCTCAACCTGCGCCCACCGGCCTGGCCGGATCCTGAGCGCCCCCAGCAGTTCCACCTCGACGTGACGGTGGACGACATCGAGGCCGCCGAGAAGGCGGCTCTCGCGCTCGGGGCTCGGCGGCTGCCGGGTGAGGGCGAGGGCTTCCGGGTCTACGCCGATCCGGCCGGCCACCCGTTCTGCCTCTGCTGGGACTGACCGCGCTGTGGGTTGCGGCGGTCGGGCATCATGGCCGCCGTGATCCACACTGCTGCGTTGCGCGCCTCCGGTTCGCTCTTCGGCCTCGCCTATGGTGACGCGCTGGGCAAGCCGACCGAGTTCCTGACCGTCGCCGAGATCGAGCGCCGGTACGGCCCAACCGGTCCGCGTGAGCTGTCCGGCGAGCCGGCGCTGGTCACCGACGATACCCAGATGGCGCTGGCGGTGGGCTGGGCGCTGCGCGAGGCGGGCCGGCTCTCCTCCTCGGCCGCACTGGAGTCAGCCGTGCTGGCTGCCCTGCTCGACC
>NZ_JAKKFF010000434.1 GCF_022229015.1 Micromonospora foliorum | reverse complement strand
GGCCACCTCGGCGTACCCGGCGACGCCGCGCGCCGCGGCGTGCTCGGCGCGTTCGAGCACCAGCAGCGCGGCCCCCTCGGACAGGACGAACCCGCTGCGGGAGGTGTCGAACGGCCGGCTCGCCCGGCCCGGGTCGGTGCCGGCGCGCGCCAACGCCCGCGCGTTGCCGAAGGTGTCGGCGAAGGTCGGGAAGAGCGGTGCCTCGCTGGCCCCGCAGAGCACCACGTCGGCCTCTCCGGTCGCGATGAGCCGGACCCCGTCGGCGACCGCCTGGGCACCGGAGGCGCAGGCGGTGCCGACCGACGAGCTGTAGCCCCGGATGCCGTGCGCGATGGCGATCCGCGCCGCCGGCATGTTCGGCAGGATCCCGGTGAGCAGGTACGGGCTGACCGCCGCCCGACCCCGGGCCGCCCGCGCCAGCACCTGCGACTCCAGGGTGGCCATCCCGCCGACCCCACCGACGATCACACCGATCCGGTCGGCGTCGACGTCGCGGCCCACCTCGATGCCGGCGTCGGCGAGGGCGTCGGCGGCGGCGAGCAGGGCGAGAACGACGATCCGGTCCAGCACCCGGGTCTCCGGCCCGGACGCGACGGTCCGCGGGTCGATGTCGGGCAGCAGGCCGGCCACGTCCAGCGACTCCCGCGCCGGGTGCCCCAGCGGCGGGCGGGTCAGCCCGGACCGGCCGGTGGTCAGCGCGTCGAAGGTCTCCTCGACGCCCCGCCCGACCGGGGTGAACAGACCCATCCCGGTGATCAGGGCGGTCATGAATGTGCCTCGGTGAGGTAGCGCTCCCGCAGGACCACCTTGCGGACCTTGCCGGTCACGGTGACCGGGATGTCGGCGGAGCGCACCGGCACGACCCGACGCAGCGTGGCGCCGACGTCCGGGCCGAGGGCGGCACGGACCCGCTCGGTGCGGTCCTCGGCCTCGTCGGCGCCGGCGGCCAACTCCAGCAGCACGTCGGTGACGACCGCCCCGGCCTCGGCGACGATCACCACAGTGCAGTCGGTGACGTCCGTGCAGGCGGCGAGGATGCGCTCCTCGGACAGCGCCGTGTAGAAGCGCCGCCCGCCACCGGCGTCGACCGAGTCCACCGCCCGGTCCAGGTGGTAGTAGCGGCCCTCGGCGTCGGCGCGGACCAGGTCACCGGTGAGGTACCAGCCACGCTGACGGAAGCGGTAGGTGGTGACCGAGTCGTTCCAGTAGCCCCGGAACAGCGACGGCGAGTCGATGCCCAGGAAACCCACCTCGCCGACCGGCACCGGCTCGCCGTCGGCGTCGAGCACCGCGACCTTGGCGAACCGGTACGGGCGGCCGATGCAACGGCCGTACCGGTCGGTGTCGGCGCGATGGGTGATGTGGAACATCGAGTGCCCCATCTCGCTGGAGCCCAGCCCGTCGATGAAGACCGACCCGGGCACCTTCGCCACCCCGTCGCGGGTGACGGTGTCGTGCCAACCGACCGCGACGAGGCGACGGATGTGCGGCTCGTGCGAGGCGTCGCCGGTGTTGAACCACAACCGCACCGAGTCCAGGTCGTACCCGGACAGGTCGAAGCGGGCCAGCTCCGCCCAGGTGACCGAGAAACCGAACACCCCGTCAGGGCGCCAGCGTTGGATCGCGTCCAGCACCCGCTCGCCGCCCTGCTCGGAGAGCAGGAACATCTGCGCGCGGTTGCCCAGCGCCTGGTTGACCATCAGCACCGTGGCGGTGTGCGGCGCGGGCAGCGCGTTAAGGATCCGGGTGGTGCCCTGCGCCTGCGGCATGGTGAGAAGGTGCCGGGTGGCCGCGAAGAGGCTGGCGTGCGAGTGCAGCACCGCCTTGGGCACCCCGGTCGTCCCGGAGGTGTGGGTGATCACGATCGGGTCGTCCGGGTGGTGCCGGTAGTGCGCCGGCGCCGTGGTCGGGTCGCCCGTACCGGCCTGCGCGGGGGTGCCGAGCAGCCGTACGCCCAGGTCGTGCCCGGCCAGCAGCGCGGTGTGCGCGCCGTCGGCCAGCACACCGACGCCCCGCAGCCGGCGGATGTACTCGGCGGCGATCTCCGGGCGGAGTTTGCCGTTCATCAGCGCCGGGATCGCCCCGAGCCGGGCCAGCGCCAGGAAGCTGAGCACCATGTCGGCGGCGGCGGTGGCCCAGACGGCGACCGGGTCGCGGGGGCGTACCCCCTGCTCGTGCAGCCAGGCGGCGCGGGCGGCGACCCGCTCGTCGAGCCGCCCCAGCGTCAGTGGCGTCTCGGCGGGGTGCCCGTCGACGGCGGTGTCGAAGGTCAGGCCGGGCCCGTCCGGGTCGGCGCCGTGCGCCAGTACCCGGGCCAGGACGTTGCCCGCACCCAACTCGGTGTCGGCGGCCAGTGCGCCGCGCAGTCCCCGTGTCCTCATGGTCGTGCTCCTCCCCCCAGCAGCACCGCGACCGCCTCGGTCGGCTTGTCGGGTGCCTGTTCGATCAGGATCAGCAACACCTCGTCGGCGTCACCGTCGTCGCGTAGCAGTTCGGCCTCGGCGACGCCGTCGGTGTACGGGTCGCCGGTCGGGCTGAGACAGACCACCGGGCCGCGCAGGCCCCAGCGGGCCGCGAGGTGCCCGGCGACGCTGTTGGGCACTGACTGGAAGAAGAACAGCGGGCCGACCCGCCCGCCGGCCGCGACGGTCTCCCGTACGTGCTGGGCGCTGGCGAGATCGCCGCTGGCGCTGACCAGCACGATTCCCGTCCGCACCCCGGCGGGGACTCCCGCCGACCCGTACCCCCGCCGCAGACACCGCTCGGCAACGGCCACCACCACCGGCGCGAAGTCCGAGTGCACAAACCCCGGCACTCCCGCCACCGTGCCCCCGACGTCCTCACCCTCAGGCCAGAAGGCCCGAGCCCTCTCCCCGGCCCTCTCCCCGGCCCTCTCCCCCGGCGATCTTGCGGTTTCGGTCGTCGGTTTGGGTGCTTGGTCGGATTCGTCGGGGCAGAAAGTGCAAGA
>NZ_JAKKFF010000433.1 GCF_022229015.1 Micromonospora foliorum | reverse complement strand
GCCGCCGCCGGGACCCGTGGGCAGCGCACCGTCGGCGCGGCGGACGCTCCCGTCGCGCCGACCGGCACGGGAGCGAGCAGGACGGCGGACGTCGTGGCCGCCAGCAGCGCACCTCTCATGTGCCCGACCCTAGTCACGACGATCGCCCGGCGGGACGGGATGCTGGTCAACTGGCGTCGCCGCGACCGAGCAGGTAGTCGTGCAGGGCGGCGCTGCCCCGCAGCCGTCGCAGGCTGCGGGTGTGCAGCTCCTGCTCGCGGCGGCCCAGCTCGGCGCGAACCCGCTGAGCGCTGCCCGTGGTCCGCAGCTCGCCCAGCACCGCGGCGATGATCTCGAACGGGTACGCGCCCCGGCGCAGCAACGCGATCACCTGCGCCGCGCGTAGCTCCGCCTCGTCGTACACCCGGTAGTTGGTGCCCGGGGTGCGGCCCGGCCGCAGCAGCTCGCGCTCCTCCCACAGCCGCAGCTGCGAGGTCCGGACCCCGACCAGGGCTGCGACCTCGCCGATGCGGGCGCCGTGGCGTGGCGCGGGCCGGGCCGTCGGTGGGCTGGCCAGCACCGTCTCGAAGGCGCCGAGCACCCGGCGGATCTCGGCGCGTTCCCGGTCCAGCTCGGCGTGGCCGCCGTCGAGCGCCGCCAGGGCCGCCGGCACGTCTCCCCGGTGCACCGCCGCCATGATCTCCCGGGTACGGCTCCAGCCGTGCCCCTCGGCCAACCGCCGCGCCACGACCAGCGCCCGGGCGTGCTCGGCGGTGAAGATCCGGTAGCCGCTCG
This sequence comes from Micromonospora foliorum, assembly GCF_022229015.1. Taxonomy (GTDB): domain Bacteria; phylum Actinomycetota; class Actinomycetes; order Mycobacteriales; family Micromonosporaceae; genus Micromonospora; species Micromonospora foliorum. The sequence continues at coordinate 3,487 of NZ_JAKKFF010000433.1, read as the reverse complement.
GGGTGCGGCGCACCGGCGGCAGCACCCCCAACTCGACGTAGTTGCGCACCTGCTGCACCGAGATCCCGACGGTGGCCGCCAGGTCCACGGCGCGCAGCCGATCCTTCGAGGCGACGTCCACGCGAGTCACCGTACCGCTTACCACGTGATTTGAGACTTTCCCGGACCTGCTGCTGAAACCAACGCTTGAAACTCGGCGAAAGTCTCTACGTGAGGATGAATGAGACAATGGAACCCGCCAGTGCTCGGCGGGGCAAAGTCCCGCCACGATTCCGTGAAGGGTTCGCATGTCGCAGCCAGCATGGTCCGCCGCCGACAGCCACGACATGATCGAGGTACGCGGAGCGCGGGAGAACAACCTCGCCGACGTCTCGGTCGACATCCCCAAGCGCCGGTTGACCGTCTTCACCGGTGTCTCCGGATCGGGCAAGTCGTCGCTGGTCTTCGGCACCATCGCCGCCGAGTCCCAGCGCATGATCAACGAGACCTACAGCGCGTTCCTCCAGTCGTTCATGCCGAACCTCAACCGGCCGGACGTCGACTCGCTGCGCAACCTCAGCGCGGCCATCGTCGTCGACCAGGAACGGATGGGGGTCAACTCCCGCTCCACCGTCGGCACCGCCACCGACGCGTACGCCATGCTGCGGATCCTCTTCAGCCGGCTCGGCCAGCCGTCCATCGGCGGCGCCGGGGCGTTCAGCTTCAACCTGCCCGAGGGCATGTGCCCCACCTGCGAGGGGCTGGGCCGGGTCTCCGACCTCGACGTCAACGAGTTGGTGGACGTCGAGCGCTCCCTCAACGACGGCGCGATCACCGTGCCCAACTTCGCGGTCGGCTCCTGGTACTGGCAGACCATCGTCGGCTCCGGCCTGTTCGACCCGGACGTCAAACTCCAGGACTTCACCCCCCAACAGTGGGAGGACTTCCTGCACAAACCGCCCACGAAGATCAAGGTCGGCAGCAACAACTGGACGTACGAGGGACTGGCGGTCAAGGTCAAGCGTCTCTTGCTGGCCAAGGACCGCGAGTCGATGCAACCGCACATCCGCGCCTTCGTCGACCGGGCGGTCACCTTCACCAGTTGCGGCGACTGCGGTGGCACCCGACTCAACACGGCGGCCCTGTCCTCGCGGATCGCCGGGCACACCATCGCCGACTGCTCGGCCATGCAGATCAGCGACCTGGCCGCGTTCGTCCGCACCGTCGACGACCCGGGGGCCGCGCCACTCGTCGCCAACCTTCGCGACCTGCTGGACTCCCTGGTCGAGATCGGTCTGGGCTACCTCAGCCTGGACCGCGAGTCGGCCACCCTCTCCGGCGGTGAGGCGCAACGGGTGAAGATGGTGCGGCACCTCGGCTCCAGCCTCTCCGACGTCACGTACGTCTTCGACGAACCCACCGTCGGCCTGCACCCGCACGACATCGCCCGGATGAACGACCTGCTGCTGCGGCTGCGCGACAAGGGCAACACCGTGCTGGTGGTGGAACACAAACCGGAGACCATCGCCATCGCCGACCACGTCGTCGACCTCGGGCCGGGCGCCGGCACCGACGGCGGCCGGATCTGCTTCACCGGTGACATCCCCGGCCTGCGCCGCTCCGACACGCTCACCGGGCGACACCTGGACCACCGGGTGACCCTGCGCGACGCGGTACGCCGACCCACCGGGCAGCTCGCCATCCGCCAGGCCGACCTGCACAACCTGCGCGACGTGGACGTGGACATCCCGCTCGGGGTCCTCACCGTGGTCACCGGCGTGGCCGGCTCCGGCAAGAGCTCACTGATCCACGGATCGCTGCGCGGCCGGTCCGGGGTCGTCATCGTCGACCAGTCCCCGATCCGTGGCTCACGACGCAGCAACCCGGCCACCTACAGCGGGCTGCTCGACCCGATCCGCACCGCCTTCGCCAAGGCCAACGGGGTCAAGGCCGCGCTGTTCAGCGCCAACTCCGAGGGCGCCTGCCCCGCCTGCAAGGGGATCGGGCTCATCTACACCGACCTCGCGATGATGGCCGGCGTCGCGAGCGTCTGCGAACGCTGCGAGGGGCGACGCTTCACCGACGAGGTGCTCACGTACACGCTGCGCGGCAAGAACATCCACGAGGTGCTGGCCATGTCCGTCACCGAGGCGTACGCGTTCTTCCCGCACCCCATCCTCAATCGGCTGGTCGACGTCGGGCTGGGCTACCTCAGCCTCGGCCAGCCACTGACCACCCTGTCCGGCGGGGAGCGGCAACGACTCAAGCTCGCCATCCACCTGGCCGAGAAGACCACCACGTACGTCCTCGACGAGCCGACCACAGGCCTGCACCTGGCCGACGTGGACCAACTGCTGGCCCTGCTCGACCGAATGGTCGACGCCGGAAACACGGTGATCGTCATCGAGCACCACCAGGCGGTCATGGCACACGCCGACTGGCTCATCGACCTCGGCCCCGGCGCCGGCCACGACGGCGGCCACATCGTCTTCACCGGCACACCGGCCAAACTGGTCGCCACCGGCGACACCCTCACCGCCAAGCACCTCCGCGAGTACGTCGGCGACCCGGCGGTGGTCGGCCAGAGCTGACACACCGCTGCCCAAGCCGGCCGGAAGGCGCGCGACGCCACGAGTGGCCGGCACAGGTGGGCCGGCACAGGTGGGCTGGCAGAGGTGGGCCGGCAGAGGTGGGCCGGCACAGGTGGGCCGGCACGGATGGCGGTGGTCAGGCGGTGGTTCGGCGGTCCTGTGGCGGTCAGGCGGTGGTTCCGCGGTGGTTCGGCGGTTGTCAGGCGGTGGTTCGGCGGTGGTTCCGCGGTGGTCAGGTGACGCGGCGGAGCCAGCGCCGCTGCCAGGGGGTTTCCACCGCCTTCGGGTGGTAGCCGGCGCGAACCCACGGCACCGCCCGCTCGACCGGCAGGCCATCGAGGATCGCCAGCGCTGCCAGGGCCGTTCCGGTGCGACCCACCCCGCCCCGACAGGCCACCTCGACGCGTTCACCGTCGTGCGCGCGCCGCAGCGCCTCCCGCAGGGCGTCGAGGGCTTCGGCGCGGTCGAGCGGCACCCAGAAATCGGGCCACCGGATCCGCCGGTGCGCCCAGGCCGGCTCTGGACCAGGGGCCAGCAGCACGGCGAAGTCGGCGGGCGACGTCACGGCAGCGACGCGGCGCCCGCGCACCCTCGCCCCACTGGGGAGTACGAGTACGCCCGACTGCTCGGACCACGGCTGTGCGTCAGTCACCCGCACATTGTGCCGCTGTTTCACCTACCGATGAGCACAGACAGCGCCGCCCCCGGCCGGTGGGCCGGGGGCGGCGCTGGTGTCGGTGTGCAGGTCGCCTCTCGGCGAGTGGCACGACACGGCTCCAGCCGAACGGTATTCCGCGAAGGCAATATTAGGTGAGGCCCGGGGACACTGAGTCACACCGACACTGTCCACAACCAGCCCGCCCCCCGCGTTGTTCCCCCCCCCCCCCCCCCCCCCCCCACCGCCCCCCCCCCCCCCG
>NZ_JAKKFF010000432.1 GCF_022229015.1 Micromonospora foliorum | reverse complement strand
CGACCGCGCACCCGCCGACGCGCTGACCGCGAAACCGCCGACGCGCGGACAGCGCGCCCGCCGAGACCGCGCCGCGACCGGCCGGTCACGGCGGTGTCGTCACCAGGACCGGCCCGGTGTACGGCGAGGTGCCCACGACGTTGAACGACCGGATCCGGTAGTGGTACGTCACGCCCCGGGCCAGCCCCGTGTTGGTGAAGCCGCGGCCGGTCACCGTGAAGGTGGCCACCTCCTGCTCGAAGGCCGGGTCGAGCGCCCGCTGCACGGTGAACCCGGCCCCCGGGCCACCGGGTGTGCTCGCCGCCCAGGCCAGGATCACCGTGGCGGTGTCCGGCCCCGGTGCGCTGGCGGTGGCGCTCACCCCGCTCGGGGTGCCCGGCGCGGGTGGTGAGGTCACCGTGGCGACCGTCGACCACGCCGAGGCGGCGCCCAGGTAGGTGGTCCGCACCCGGTAGTAGTACGTGGTGTCCGGTGCGACCGTCGTGTCCAGGTGGTTGTCGCCGACCCCGATCGCCGTGGTGCCCGGGCCACTGGTGAACGTCGGGTTGGTGGCCCGCTGCACGTCGATGCCGGTGGCGAACGACCGGTTCGTCCAGCGCAGCGCCACGCGCAGCGGGGCGGCTGGCGGAAGCGTCGCGACCAGACCGCTCGGCGCGGCCAGGTGCACCGCTGCGGGCACCCCGTTCGACCAGGACGAGTAGCTGACCGCGTTCTCCGCCCGGATCCGGTAGTGGTAGGTCACCCCGGGGGTGACGGTCGCGTCGGTGTAGCGGGTGGCGGCGGCCGCGACGGTGATCGTGGTGACCTCGCCGCCGAAGGTCGCGTCGGTGGCCCGTTGCAGCAGGTGGCTGGTGGCGGGTGGTCGCCCGCCGTTGCTGGTCCAGGCCAGCGTGATCGCGGGCAGCGCGGTGGCCGAGCCGGGCACCGGTGTGGCGGTCAGTCCGGTCGGCGCCTTCGGCGCCACCCGCAGCACCAGCGGTCGGGACATCCCGCCGTCGCGGTGGCCGGCGAGCTGGCTGTGCCAGCGGTACTCCCAGCCCAGGTTGACGAGGTGGTTGACCACCGTGGCGGGTCTCCCGTCGGCCGGGCTGACCGGCGTCGACCCGGTCCGCGCCCCGGCCGGGCGACCCGGGTCGAGCAGCCGGACGCTGTCACCCAGCTTGAACGGCAGCACCGGCGCGACCGGGCGCAGCGCCACCACCACGTCCTCCCGGGGGTTGACCCGGATGATTCCCTTCCAGCCCAGCTCCGTGCCGTGTGGGAGTCGCAGCGTGCCGTCCCAGCCAACCCGGTTGATCACCTGCACGTCGCAGCCGCCGACGTGCAACGGCTCGGTCTGCCGGACGTTGCCGCTGATCCGCCAGAGCTGCGTGCCGTCGGTGGGGGCGCCCACCGGCACGGCGGGGTCGGTGGTGAAGAGCACCTCGGTGGCCGGGTCGGTCGCACCGAGCGGCAACGTCGTCGGGTTGAGCGGCCCGGCGTGCGGGTGCCCGACGCCGAGGCGGCCCGCCAGCCGGCCGTGGTCCGGCTCGAAGATCTGCTGTGCGGCCTTGACCGTGATCGGCAGGGTCACCGGGCCGGTGCCGGCCGTCGGCGTGAACGTCACAGTGGTGGCGTGCACCGGCACCGTCGTCTGCGCCGGGGTCCGGGTGCCGAACGCCGGGTCGTACGCCGGCTGCGGGACGATCGGCGGGCGCTGGCTGGCCGCGTACGCCCGGGGTAGCCGTTCCCGCAGCCGGCTCAGGTCGTACGGCGGCGCGGGCGTTCCGGTGACCCGGAGCTGGAGCAGGGTGCGGGTGTTCGGGCCGTACCCCGGTTCGGTCCGGGGCGGGCCACCCTCGGTGCTGCGGTCCGGGGCGTCGGTGTGCTGGTCGTAGCGGGGGTCGAAGCCGGGCAGTGGGGCCGGGGCGTCGTTGTACAGGATCAGCGTGCTGCCCGGCGGTACGGCGGAGAAGTCGACGAGCACATCGGCCCGCTCGCCCGGGGCGAGCAGCAGGGTGTGCCCGTCGACGTTCAGCACGGTCGGGTCGAGCCGGTCGTAGCGGTAGCCGATCGGTCGGTTCGGCAGCACCACCGGCGCGGGCAGGAGGCCGGCCTCGTTGCCGATCTGGATGAACTCCGGGCCGGCGGCGCGCGGGTCCGGCACACCGCCGTCGCGTCCGTCGGTCGGCCACCCCGCCGGACGGTCCGCCGCGCGCGCGGCGGGCACCATCGGCACCTCACCGGCGTCGGGGTCGGTGAGCGCCCCGTCGGCCGTCCACATCGCCGCGTCGGAGCAGGCGCGGTAGAGCTGGAGGTTGAGGCTGCGGTCCAGGCAGGCGTTGAGGATCCGGAACCGGTACGCGCGTGGTCGCACCTCCAGGTACGGGTAGGCGACGCCGTTGACGAGCGGGGTGTCGCCGTACGCCTCGGGGACGGCTGACGGGTGCGGTACGCCGGGGTTCGCCGGCGGCTCGTCCGGCGCGCCGACGGGGTCGTGGTACGGGTTCGGCACCCAGCCGTCGGGGCGGGCGTCGTCCGGGGCGGAGCTGCGGGACCAGGGGCCGTAGTCCCATCGGCCGGTCGGGTTGCGTCCGCCGGACCGGTACGGGTTCTGCCGGGGTTGGTAGACGTGCGGGTGCCAGAGGCTTCCCCGGGCGCCCCAGCGTTCCCGGTCCCAGGTCGGGTCCTCGGCGGCGAGTTGGGTGTCGTCCGGGACGAACGTCTTGTCCTCGATCACCAGGGGCACCTGGTCGGCCGGCAGCACCGCGTCGGCGACGAGCTGGTCCTCGGCCGGGTCGGTGAGCAGGTAGAGCCCGAGCTGTCCGCCGTAGACGGTGAGCCGGGCCAGGCCGAGGGTGTTGTCGTGGAACCACAGCAGCCGGCCGCTCTGCTCGTTCGGGAAGTAGAGGGTGGTGGCCCCGGCGCCGGGTGCCGGCATGTCCGGCACGTGGGCCAGGCCGGGCCCGGTCGGGTACGGGGTGATTTCCCCGGCCGGGGTGACCCACTGCCCCGGGTTGCCCGCGCTGGTCCAGCCGGTCTGCGCCCCGGCCAGGTGCAGTACGGCCCGGTTCTGCGGGTACGGCGCCGGCCCGTCCAGTGGGCCCAGGCCGGCCCCCTCGACGGTGTCGTCGACCGGCAAAAACAGTTCGCCGGCCCGACCGGTGGGGAGCTGGTTGATGAACTTCACCCGGACCGGTCGACCCCGACGGGCGCGGATCATCGGCCCGAGGTGCCAGGGGCGCTCCGGAGGCACCACCGTGTTGTGTCCGGCCGGGTCGGTGCCCAGGTTGAGCTGCCGGTAGCCGCGCAGCCGGGTGGCCGGCAGGTCCCGGTGCAGCCGCTGGGCGTACTCCTGGAGGCCGATCTCGTAGTAGTCGCAGCCCGGGTAGCTGATCGTGTCCGGAGCTGCCACCGGCAGCTGGCTGCCGAGGTCGCCGCGACCCGGTTGGCCGGGGAGGGGCAGCGGGTCGACGAACTTGCGCAGCCCGGTCCCGGCTGCCAGCTGCCCGTCGGGGTCCCGCGTCGGGCGAGGGCTGTGGGCGAAGTTCGGCACCGGGCCGAAGTAGCGGGGCACGACGGCCGGATCCAGGCTCGGCGTGACAACAGCATCCTCGGCGGTACGCGCGGCCGGCACGGACACCGCCCGGCCGTTGGCGCTGGCGTCGGTGTGGCGGGTGGTCCGCTCGAAGAAGGTGGAGCGGAGTCTGCGGAACATCGCCATGACTCTCCCCAGTTCGGGGCGCGAGGTCCGCCACCCCGGCGTGGGAACCTCGGCACTCTGCTGACGGTCGGTGAGCGCTCAACCGCAGCATGCGACTCCGGCGGCCGGTTAGGAATTACCCAATCGTCCGTTTCTGCGATGGGTCTCGCTTGGCGAGACCCTGGTCAGCCCGATGACGGCGGGCCGGGGCGCTCGGGCTGGCAGACCGGGCACCAGTAGGTGACCCGCTCGCCCAGCTCCTCCTTGCGGATGGCGGTGCCGCAGCGACGGCAGGGCTGGGCGCGGCGGCCGTACACGTAGCTGGTCTGCCCCCGGTGCAGCGAGCCGGTGCTGCTCTGCGTCCACCGACCCCGGTTGGCGGCGAGCAGCCGCTGGGCGAGGGCCACCAGGCCCGGCAGGTCGGGCACCCCGCCGACCGGGGTCCACGGCGACACGCCGCGCAGGAACAGCACCTCGCACTTGTAGAGGTTGCCCACGCCGGCCAGGTTGCGCTGGTCGAGCAGCGCCTCGCCGATGGTCTGCTCCGGGTGGTCGGCGAGTCGACGGACCGCCTCGGCCGGGTCCCAGTCCGCGCCGAGCAGGTCGGGGCCGAGGTGGCCGACCAGTTGGTCCTCCTCGGCGGTCGGCGCCAGGGCCAGGTCGTGCAGGTGGTAGCCGACCGCCACAGCGCCGAGGCTGCGCAGCACCACCCGGATCAGGTGCGCGGGTCGGCCGCTCCAGCGTTCCCCCGGGGCGTACGCCCGCCAGGCGCCGTCCATCCGCAGGTGGGAGTGCAGGGTCCAGTGCTCTCCGGTCGGGGCGCCGAGCCGCAGCAGCAGGTGTTTGCCCCGGCTGGCTGACTCGCGGACCGTCCAGCCGGTGAGGTCCGTGGTCGCCAGCTGCGGCACCCGGAAGTCACTGCCGGAGATCCGCGCGCCGGCCAGCGCGCGGTGCAGCACGCGCGCGGTGTTCCAGACGGTGTCGCCTTCGGGCACCCTGCCATCCTCCCTCTTTCGAGCAAGATTCGCATGTGTCGCTATTTGTACACAGGTTCCTCATGATCTCCTGACATGCGAAGGTCAGGGGGTTCTGAGGAGAATGCCCATGACGCGACCGCGTTGTCGTATCCCATCCGTCGCCCTCATCGCCACCCTCTCCCTCCTGCTCGCCGCAGCGCTCCTGCCCACTCCCGGCACTGCCCCGGCCGCATCCAGCGGTGCCCCGATCGCCCTCGTCGCCGCCGCACCCGGCGACGAACGGTGGAGCGCCGACCTGACCATCGTCGACCGCGACGATGTCAACGTGCGGCGCACCGCCGCCGGCCTACGCCTGCGCGAGGTCCGGCCCCCCGGGCGTGGCGCCCGCAGCCCGCACAGCGCGGTCGCCGAGGGGATGCTGCTGACCGCTCCCCGCACCCTCACCCGACCGGCCACCCGGGTCCGCGCCGAGATCAAAGCCGCCG
>NZ_JAKKFF010000431.1 GCF_022229015.1 Micromonospora foliorum | reverse complement strand
CGAGGGCGGCGGGGTCGCCGCCGTCGCCGCGAGACCAGTGCAGGCGGGCGCGTTCGGTGAGCGCGCCCCGGCACGCGGCCGGCGCGGCGGGTACACCGACCGGAGCGGCCGAGCCGCTGCCCGCTGCCAGAGCAACTGGGTCGCTGTCCGCGGGGCATACCTGTGGGAGCGTTTCCACGCCGTACGGTCCAACCTTCCTCATCCGTTCAGTGGATTTCCCGGGCACCAGGCGGGCACCTGCTCGATGTTGGACACTTTCGCTTGGTACTGTGCGTCACTGGTCATGTGAACCATGACACAGTGCCCCCACAGTCCGGAGAACCCGATGTGCCAGCACCAACCGACCTGCCCCTCCGCTGAAGCCACCGACCGGGAAGCCGCGCGGGTCCTCGCCTGCTTCCGTGAGCAGGGCTGGAGCCTGCTCTGCAACGGTGTCATCGTCTTCGAGGACACCGGCGAGCTGCTTCCCGACGGCAGCAGCATCGCACCGCACCGCGGCCCCGCCCGCCACGCTCTCGTGGCCTGACCGACCACTCAGCGTTACCGTTTAGCCGCCGTCGACCCAGGCTAGTCCCCCGGTAAGGGACGTCCCCGCCCAGGTCGCAGCGGCTGCCGGGGCAGGCCGTACCGCCCGCCCCGGCGTGCCGTCGTCAGTCCTCGAACGCCTCCGGCGACGGGCACGAGCAGACCAGGTTCCGGTCGCCGTACGCGCCGTCGATGCGCCGCACCGGCGGCCAGTACTTCCCGGCCCGGTCCACCCCGGCGGGGTACGCGCCCACCGACCGCGGGTACGCGTGCGACCACTCGTCACCGCTGACCATCGCCGCGGTGTGCGGCGCGTTGGCCAGGGGGTTGTCCCCCGCCGGCCACGCCCCGGAACCCACCTGCTCGATCTCCGCGCGGATCGCGATCATCGCGTCGCAGAACCGGTCCAGCTCGGCCAGGTCCTCGCTCTCGGTCGGCTCCACCATCAGCGTCCCCGCCACCGGGAACGACATCGTCGGCGCGTGGAAGCCGTAGTCGATCAGCCGCTTCGCCACGTCGTCGACGCTCACCCCGGTCGCCTTCGTCAACGGCCGCAGGTCGAGGATGCACTCGTGCGCCACCAGGCCCTTGTTGCCGGCGTACAGCACCGGGAAGTGCCCCCGCAGCCGCGCCGCCACGTAGTTCGCGGCGAGGACCGCCACACCGGTGGCCCGGGTCAGGCCCTCGGCGCCCATCATCCGCAGGTACGCCCACGGGATCGGCAGGATGCCCGCCGACCCGTACTTCGCCGCCGAGATCGCCGGCGTGGCGTCGGCGTGCGCGCCCAGCGGGTCACCGGGCAGGAACGGCGCCAGGTGCGCGCGCACCGCCACCGGGCCCACTCCGGGGCCACCGCCGCCGTGTGGGATGCAGAACGTCTTGTGCAGGTTCAGGTGCGACACGTCCGCGCCGAACTTGCCGGGCTTGGCGAACCCGACCAGGGCGTTGAGGTTCGCCCCGTCGACGTACACCTGCCCACCGGCGTCGTGGACCTTCGCGCACAGCGACGCGATGCCCGTCTCGTACACGCCGTGCGTCGACGGGTACGTCACCATGATCGCGGCGAGCCCGTCGCGGTGCTTGTCGATCTTCGCGTCCAGGTCGACGAGGTCGACGTTGCCGTCGTCGTCGCAGGCCACCACCACGACCCGCATGCCGGCCATCACCGCCGACGCCGCGTTCGTGCCGTGCGCCGACGACGGGATCAGGCACACGTCGCGGTGCGTCTCACCGCGCGACGCGTGGTACGAGCGGATCGCCAGCAACCCGGCCAGCTCACCCTGCGAGCCGGCGTTGGGTTGCACGCTCACCGCGTCGTAGCCGGTCACCTCGGCCAGCCACGACTCCAGCTGCCCGATCAGCTCCCGGTACCCGGCGGTCTGCGTGTCTGGTGCGAACGGGTGGATGTTCGCGAACTCCGCCCAGCTGACCGGCTCCATCTCGGTGGTCGCGTTCAGCTTCATCGTGCACGACCCGAGCGGGATCATGCCCCGGTCCAGGGCGTAGTCGAAGTCCGACAGCCGCCGCAGGTAGCGCAGCATCGCCGTCTCCGAGTGGTGGCTGCGGAACACCGGGTGGGTGAGGAAGTCGGTCGTCCGGGCCAGGTCGGCCGGCAGGGCCGCGTCCACGTCGCCGTCGAACGCGGGCACCCCGAACGCCGCCCACACCTGCCGCAGGTGCGCGTCGGTCGTGGTCTCGTCGCAGGACACCCCCACCCGGTCGGCGTCGACCAGCCGCAGGTTCACCCCCCGCTGCGCGGCGGCCGCGACGACCTGCGCCGCCGCGCCGGGCACGGTCGCGGTGACGGTGTCGAAGAACGCGACGTCCGCGACGTCCACGCCACCGGCGCGCAACCCGGCCGCGAGCCGCGCCGCCATCCGATGGGTACGCGTCGCGATGTCGCGCAGCCCGTCGGGGCCGTGGTAGACGGCGTACATGCCGGCCATCACGGCGAGCAGCACCTGCGCGGTGCAGATGTTGCTGGTGGCCTTCTCCCGCCGGATGTGCTGCTCACGGGTCTGCAACGCCAACCGGTAGGCCGGGTTGCCGTCCGCGTCGCGGGACACCCCGACCAGACGCCCGGGCAGCATCCGCTCCAGGCCCGCGCGCACCGCCAGGTAACCGGCGTGCGGCCCGCCGAAGCCCATGGGTACGCCGAAACGCTGGGTGGTGCCGGCGGCGATGTCCGCGCCGATCTCCCCCGGTGCGCGCAGCAGCGTCAACGCCAGCAGGTCCGCCGCGACGGTCACGAGGGCGCCGACGGCGTGCGCCGCCTCGACGAGACGCGCGTGGTCACGGACCGCCCCGGACGCCCCTGGGTACTGCAGGTGCAGGCCGAAGAACTCCGCCGGCAACTCGTCGCGCTGCACGTCGAGGACCCGCACGTCGATGCCGAGCGGCTCGGCCCGGCTGGTGATCACCGCGATGGTCTGCGGCAACGCGTCGGCGTCGACGACGTACACGCCGCTCTTGCTCTTGGAGGCCCGCCGCGCCAGGGTCATCGCCTCGGCCGCTGCGGTGCCCTCGTCGAGCATGGAGGCGTTCGCGGTGGCCAGGCCGGTCAGGTCGGTGACCATGGTCTGGAAGTTCAGCAGCGCCTCCAGCCGGCCCTGGCTGATCTCCGGCTGGTACGGGGTGTACGCCGTGTACCAGGCCGGGTCCTCCAGCACGTTGCGGCGGATCACCGCCGGGGTGTGCGTGCCGTGGTACCCCAACCCGATCATGGAGACGGCGACGGTGTTGCGCGCCGCGAGGGCCCGCAGCTCGGCGATCGTCTCGGCCTCGGTGGCCGGGTCGGGCAGGTCGAGGGTGCCGTGCCAGCGGATCACCTCGGGGATCGCGGCGTCCATCAGCTCGTCGATCGAGTCGTGCCCGACGACCTCCAGCATCCGACGCTCATCGTCGGGGCCGGGACCGATGTGACGGGTGGCGAACTGCTCTACGGTCATAGGGGCACTCCCGGGGCGAGGTCGACGTGTCGGCCTCCCCCTCTGTCGCACCCACAGGGGCACTCCACAGTGCCTGCCCACGAGGTCCTTTTGCCTGAGAGGTTCCGGGGAGGATTTGCCCCTTCGGCGCCGCCCCGCGTGCTGTCGGGCGGTCTCTCCCACGTGGGTGTTACCGGCGTGCTCAACGCTACCAGCGTTGGTGTTTCCAGCGGATGTCCTACCCCCGGGGGGCCGGGCACCCCCACCCGGGCCGTCCTGTCCCCGGGCCGGGCACCTGACCCGTTGGGCCCGCGCCGTCACACCCCGGCCGGTGCCCCGGCGCCGACGCGCGCGGCCAGCTGCGGCAACACCACGCCCAACGGGGCGTCGACGCACACGGTGGCGTGGCCGTCACCACGCGTCGGCCCCTGGTTGACGATCGCGACCGGGATGCCCCGTTTCGCGGCCCGGATCACGAACCGGCGCCCCGACATCACCGTCAACGACGACCCGAGCACCAGCAACGACCGGGCCTGCTCCACCGCCGCGAAACACCGCGCCACCCGCTGCGGCGGCACCGTCTCACCGAAGAACACCACGTCCGGTTTCAGCATCCCGGTGCCGCAGATCCCGCAGTCCACCGGCCGGAATGCCGCCACCTGCTCGTCGGGGAGATCAACATCACCGTCCGGGTTGACCCCGGCGACGCGGGCCACGAAGTCCGGGTTGGCCTCGCGCAGCCGCCGGTGAAGCTCCTCCCGGGAGGTCAGGTTGCCGCAGTCCAGGCAGGTCACCTCGTCGAGGCGACCGTGCAACTCGATCACCGAGGTGCTGCCGGCCGCACCGTGCAGCCCGTCGACGTTCTGGGTGATCACCGTGTCGACCAGACCGGCGTGTTGCAGCCCGGCCACCGCCCGGTGCCCGGCGTTGGGCGCCGCGCCCGCGATCAACCGCCACCCCAGGTGGCTGCGCGCCCAGTAGCGCCGCCGGGCCAGGGGATCCCGGGTGAACGCCTGGAAGGTCATCGGCGTGTGCCGCCGCGCCACCCCGCTGGGCCCCCGGTAGTCCGGAATCCCCGACTCGGTGGACAGGCCGGCGCCGCTGAGCACCACCACCCCACCACCGGCCACCAGCGAGGTCAACGCGTCGAGGTTCTCCATCACCTCTCCATGCTGCCTCAACCCGTCCGCTGACGCCGAGCCCCGCCCCGGGTGGGCGGACCCACCCGACGCGGGGCGGCGGCTACGCCGCGACGACGTCGGCGACGACGCAGGCGATGTTGTCCGGCGCCCCCTCGGCCCGCGCCAGACCGATCAGCTCCCGCACCGTGTCCTCAGGATCGGCGGCCGCGGCCAGCGCCGAGCGCAGGTCGGCCCGGTCGACGACCGCGGACAACCCGTCGGAGCACAGCAGGTACCGGTCACCGGGCTGCGCGGTGCGCAACGCCAGGTCCGCCTCGACCTGCCGACCGCCACCGAGGGCGCGCACCAGCACCGCCCGCTGCGGGTGCGTCGCGGCCTGGTCCCGGTCCAGCCTGCCCTGGTCGACCTGGGTCTGCACCCAGGTGTGATCCTGCGTGAGCAGCGACAACTCGTCGTCGCGCAGCAGGTAGACCCGGGTGTCACCGACGTGCACCAGCGCCAGCCGGGAACCGCTGAGCAGCAGCGCGGTCAGCGTCGTGACCGGCTGGTCGGTGTCGGTGGCCAACCCGCGTACGGCACGGTCGGCGTCGCTCACCGCACCGGCCAGCAGCGTCAGCAGGTCGGCGGCCGGCACGTCGGTGAGCGCCAACGGCTTCAGGGCGCCGACGGCGGCGGCGCTGGCGGCCGCGCCGCCGGGCCCCCGCATACCGTCGGCCACGGCCAGCAACCGCTCGCTGGCGTACGCGGCGTCCTCGTTGCTGTCGCGCACCAACCCGGTGTCACAGCCGGCGGCGCAGCGCACGGCAACGCTGGGATTCGGGTCAGACATGGTGGCGCCCCCTTCAGACAGGTGATCCACGAGGAGGGTGGCGAGCCGGGCGCGGGCCGCGGTGTCGGCGCTGACCTGCCGCCAGTACGCGGTGATCGCCTCAGCCGCCGCAGCGGGCTCCAGGCCACACACCACCCGGATCGTGGCCAGCGGCATACCGATCCGACGCAACTGGGCGACCAGCCGGGCCACCGGCACCTGAGCCGGGTCGTACAGCCGGTAACCGGACTCCGGATCGACAGCCGCCGGCACCAGCAACCCACCCTGGTCGTACAGGCGCAACGCCTTCGGCGTCAGCCGGGCCGCCCGGGCGAACGCCCCGATGGTCATCAGCCCCACGTCGACATCCTCCTCGTGCCGGTCACGGCGACCGGCGCCCACCAGGCTCAGGGTTACCCGAAGGTCAAGGTCAAGCCGCCACCGCCGGTAGGTTGGGCGCATGCGCGTCGTCATCGCCGGAGGCCACGGCAAAATCGCCCTACTGCTGCAACGCCACCTCACCGGGCGCGGCGACACCGCCGTCGGCCTCATCCGCAACCCCGAGCAGACCGCGACGCTGCGCGCCACCGGCGCCACCCCCGTCGTCTGCGACCTGGAACACACCGAGGTCGCGCAGCTGGCCGAGCACCTCCACGGCGCCGACGCGGTGGTCTTCGCCGCGGGTGCCGGCCCCGGCAGCGGCGCCGCCCGCAAGGACACCGTCGACCGGGCCGCCGCCGCGCTGCTCGCCGACGCCGCCACCCGCGCCGGCGTGCACCGATACCTGCTCGTCTCCTCCATGGGCGTGGACGCACCACCCGCCCCCGGCAGCGACGACGTGTGGGCGGCGTACCTGCGCGCCAAACGCGCCGCCGAGGACGACCTGCGCGGCCGCGACCTGGCCTGGACG
>NZ_JAKKFF010000430.1 GCF_022229015.1 Micromonospora foliorum | reverse complement strand
CCGGTGCAGCGGCGCCGGGTCGGTCGGCGGCGCCCAGCGGTAGACCGGCACCTCGATGACCGTGGCGCCGGCCGCCTCCAGCGCGAGCGTGCACTCGGGCTGCCGCTCGCCGTGCAGCTGCATGGCGATCACCTGCCCGGCCACGCCGCGCCGGCGCAGGTGGTCGACCACCTCGTCGCAGCTCTCCGAGGCGGGCGACCACTGGTCGTGCAGCCCGGCCGCCCGGATCGCGCCACGTGCCTTCGGGCCGCGCGCCACCACGTACGAGCTGGCCAGCACCGAGCGCAGCGGCTCGGCCAGCCCCCACCCCTCGGCCGCTTCCAGCCAGCCGCGCATGCCGATGCCGGTGTTGGCCATCAGGATGTCCGGCGGCTGGTCGAGGCAGGCGCGGGTCGCCTCGCGCAGCTCGGTGTCGTCGGACAGCGGCACGATCCGCAGCGCCGGGGCGAGCACCACCCGGGCGCCCCGGCGTTCGAGCAGCGCGGCCAACTCGTCGCGCCGCCGGTCGGCGGTCACCCCGATGGTGAAGCCCGCCAGTTCTTCCCGCATCAAGCCTCCTGTCGCAGCCGCACCTCGACCAGCCCGTTGCGGCAACGCGCGTCGTGTCGGGCCACGGCCACCCCGGGCAGGTCGAGGCAGTGCCCGCTGCGCAGGTCGTACACCTGCTTGTGCAGCGGTGAGGCGACCGTCGGCACTCCGCCACGGCTGCCGACGATGCCCCGGGACAGCACGTACGCCCCGGAGACCGGATCGCGGTTGTCGATCGCGAACAGCCCGTCGGCGGTTCGGAAGAGGGCGATCTGCACCCCGTCGACCAGGGCGGCGACGCCCCGGTCCGGTTCCAACCGGTCGAGAAGGCAGACGGTGGTCCAGGTCAGGGTGAGGGTCTGGGTCATCGCCGTACCTCCGGTAGGCCGAGGGTGACCGGTTGCCGACGGTGACCGTTGGTCGGCTCGGATCCGGTCGGGGACTGGTCACGTACGGGGACCGGCTGGCCGCGTTCCCGGGTGAAGGTGATCGACGGGTCGGGCACGTCGGGGGCGTTGACGAAGGAGGTGTAGCGGCGCAGCCGCTCCGGGTCGTCCAGGACGTCGCGCCACTCGTCGGAGTACGACGACACGTGCCGGGCCATCGCCGCGTCGAGGTCCTCGCAGAGCCCGAGCGAGTCGTCCACGATCACCGAGCGCAGGTGGTCCAGGCCGCCGTCCATCGCCTCGATCCAGCCGGCGGTGCGTTGCAGCCGGTCGGCGGTGCGGATGTAGTAGATCAGGAATCTGTCGATCAGCCTGATCAGCGCTTCTGTCGACAAATCAGTGGCGAACAGGTCGGCGTGCCGGGGCCGGAAGCCGCCGTTGCCGCCGACGTAGAGGTTCCAGCCGGTCTCGGTGGCGATGATGCCGAAGTCCTTGCTGCGCGCCTCCGCGCACTCCCGGGCGCAACCGGAGACCGCCGACTTCAGCTTGTGTGGCGCACGCAGCCCGCGATAGCGCAGCTCCAGCGCCACGGCCAGCCCCACCGAGTCCTGCACCCCGTACCGGCACCAGGTCTCGCCCACGCACGACTTCACCGTGCGCAGCGCCTTGCCGTACGCGTGCCCGGACTCGAAGCCGGCGTCCACCAGCCGCCGCCAGATCTGCGGCAGCTGCTCCACCCGCGCCCCGAACAGGTCGATCCGCTGCCCCCCGGTGATCTTCGTGTAGAGCTGGAAGTCCCGGGCGACCTCGCCGATCACGATCAGCTTCTCCGGGGTGATCTCGCCGCCCGGGATCCGGGGCACCACCGAGTAGCTGCCGTCGCGTTGCAGGTTGGCCAGGAAGTGGTCGTTGGTGTCCTGCAACGACGCCTGCTCGCCGTCGAGCACGTGCCCGCTGCCCAGCGAGGCGAGGATCGACGCCACCACCGGCTTGCAGATGTCGCAGCCACGGCCCCGACCGTGCTCAGCGACCAGTCGGGAGAAGGTGCGGATGCCGCGGACCCGAACGATCTCGAACAGCTCCCGCCGGCTGACGTCGAAGTGCTCGCAGAGCGCGCTGGACTGCGCCACCCCGGCCGCGTCCAGGAGCTGCTTCAGCATCGGTACGCAGGAACCACAACTGGTGCCGGCCCGGGTGCACGCCTTCAACGCCGGCACGTCCGCGCAACCGTAGGCGATCGCGGCGTCCACGTCGCCCCGGGTCACCGCGTTGCAGGAGCAGACCTGCGCGGTGGCCGGCAGCGCCCCGGCGTCCGCGCCGCCGCCGTCGGGCGCGAGCAGCGCCAGCGGCG
>NZ_JAKKFF010000043.1 GCF_022229015.1 Micromonospora foliorum | reverse complement strand
CGGGCCGGCCGCCAACCGGTCGAGGATCGCCCGGGCCGAGGGCGGGGCGGCGAGCACCGTCCGTCGGAGCTTCGCCGGGTCCGCGCAGAGCGCGGCCGTGCGCGGGTCCAGCTCCGCGGCCGGCCGGCCGAGCCCAGCGGGGTACGGGGCGACTTCGTCGACGGCGGGCACCACCTGGAGCGCGTGCTCCGGGCCGTACAGCAGGAAGAGCGCACGCAGTCGGCCCACGGCGGCCCGGACTGCCGTCGGAGCCGGCGGTTGCGGCCCGGAGGTCGCCATCACGAGCACGGTTTCGGTGGTCGTGGTGGCGTCGTCCGGATTCCGGGTGAGGCGGGCGGCGTCCAGGATCTGGAGGGTGAAATGGTCCAGACCGTCCAGTGCGCGGGCCACGGAGACCCGGGACTGGGCCCGGATGGCCAGGGCGGAGACGTCGGCCGGCACGGGCACGACGAGGTCCGGCCGCAGCTGGAGGAGCGCGGCCAGTGACTCGTCGGGCAGCGACCGCAGGTGGTCGGCGAGTGAGGTGGTCATCGTCTTTCCACGCTAGCCCGGCACCGGGCTTCCGCGCCCCTCGGACGTCCGGCCGACTGGGAGTAGCCGGTACGTTTCTCGACATGCCCGCACTGACCGTCGGATTCGACCTCGACATGACCCTGGTGGATTCCCGCCCCGGCATCGCCGCGGCCTACCGGGCGCTGACCGCGAGGACCGGTGTGCCGGTCGACGCCGAGCTGGCGGTGTCCCGGCTCGGCCCGCCGCTGCGTACCGAGATCGCGCACTGGTTTCCGCCGGAGCAGGTCGAGTCGGCCGTGCGGGTGTATCGCGAGCTGTACCCGGCGTACGCGATCACCCCGACGCTTCTGCTGCCCGGCGCGCGGGAGGCCATCGACGCGATCCGTGCGCGGGGCGGGCGGGTGCTCGTCGTCACCTCCAAGATCGGCAGGCTGGCCCGGATGCACCTGGACCACCTCGGTCTCGCGGTCGACGAGTTGGCCGGCGACCTGTTCGCCGAGCAGAAGGCGACAGCTCTGCGGGAGCACGGCGCGACCCACTACGTCGGTGACCACGTCGCGGACATGGTGGCGGCGGCTGCGGCCGGGGTGCCCGGCATCGGTGTCGCGACCGGCCCGTGTTCCTCCGACGAGCTGCGCGCGGCCGGGGCGGAAGTGGTGCTGGACGGGCTCGTCGAATTCCCAGCGGCGCTCGACGGGATGATCCAGCTAGCCTTGGAGCAGTAGCGGCTCAAGTGAAGCAGGGGTTTTCAGGTGCCTACGGGTCGAGTGAAGTGGTACGACACGGCCAAGGGATACGGCTTCGTCACGAGTGACGAGGGCGGCGACGTGTTCCTGCCCAAGGGGGCGCTGCCGGCGGGTGTCACCGACCTCAAGGGTGGCCAGCGGGTCGACTTCAGCGTGGTGGACAGCCGCCGGGGCGCGCAGGCCATGGGAGTCAAGCTGCTGGACGCGCCGCCGTCGATGGCGGAGCTGCGCCGTCGGCCGGCCGAGGAGCTGCACGGCCTGGTCGAAGACATGATCAAGGTGCTGGAGGCGAAGGTCCAGCCGGACCTGCGCCGGGGTCGGTACCCGGACAGGAAGGCCGCGCAGAAGATCGCTCAGCTGGTCCACGCGGTGGCACGCGAGCTGGAGGTCTGAGGCACCAGGCCGGCGGTGGCGGCCCGGTCGAGCAGTGCCGCCACCGCGGCGAAGCCGGCCTCGCCCAGGTCCGCGGTGAACTCGTTGACGTAGAGGCCGATGTGCCGGTCCACCACGTCGAGTTCCATCTCCTGGGCGTACGCCAACACGTACTCCCGGCTGGCCGCCGGGTCCGCCCAGGCCTGCCGGACCGACTCGCGGACCCAGCCGGCCGCGGCCTCCGGGTCGACCGCCCCACGACGGGCCAGGATCGCGCCGAGGGGGATGGGCAGGCCGGTGTCGGCCTCCCACCACTCGCCGAGGTCGACCAGGGCGCCTAGGCCGTGCCGGTGGTAGGTGAACCGGGCCTCGTGGATGACCAGCCCGGCGTCGTAGCGCCCAGCCGCCACGCCGGGCATGATCTCGTGGAACGGGACCACCTCGATCCGGGCCGGCGGTCGCCCGGCCGACCAGAGCCGGAACAGCAGGTACGCGGTGGTCCGGTCGCCCGGCACCGCCACCGTGGCACCGGTCAGGTCGGTGCGGTCCGGCCCGCCGTCACGGTCGCCCCGGGTGAGCACCAGCGGGCCGCAACCGCGACCGAGCGCGCCGCCGCAGGGCAGCAGGTGGTAGTCGTCGAGCAGCCAGGGCAGCGCCGCGAAGCTCACCTTCACCAGGTCGAACGCGCCCCGCTCGGCCGCCGTGTTGGTGACGTCCACGTCGGCGTACGTCACCTCGACCGGCGGCGCGCCGGGCACCCGCCCGTGCACCAGCGCGTGGAAGACGAACGTGTCGTTGGGGCAGGGCGAGATCGCCAGGGAGAGCGCCACACCCTCACCGTAGCCCCGCCCTCCGCCACGGGCCCGTGCCCACCCCGCGACTGTGATCCGGGTCGGAGCGTGGCGGCGGCGCGAACTGCGGCGGACGCCCGCCGGGTGGAAGCAACGCCCGGAAACGACCGGGCCAGCCAGGTCGAGCACCCACCCCAGTCTCCCTTTCGAGCTGATGTCGTAAACGAGTCGCCCAGCGCGGAAAGTTAGCGACCACGAACGCGGGGCCGGGAATCCGGAGGTGGATTGGGGCGTGCAGGCTCGGGCGGTGATCGGTCGCGGGGCGATGCCGCAAACGATTCAGCTCCAAAGGGAGATTGCGGGAGTAGGTCATCCACCGGTCGGAGCGGTTGTCCACAGGGTTATCCACAGCTCGACACAGGGTGTTGATAGCTCGCTGACCAGCCGGGAACATCGGACTGTGAACGACGCGAGTGACCAAACCGAGGGCGGCGGAGCCGATCTCGGCCGGGCGCTGCGCGCTCTGCGTCGCAGAGCCGATCTGAGTCAGCGGCAGTTGGCCGAGAAATCCGGGGTGCCGCAGCCGACGCTGGCCCGGATCGAGTCGGGGCGGGCGGTCGATCCAAGATTCCGGACGGTGGAACGCCTCGTCCGGGCCGCAGGCGGAAAGGTGGCCGTCGGCGTCCCACCCTCCATCTCCGGCGTCACCGAGCCCACGCCGGTCCCGCACGACGACATGCGGGACGACGCGGGCCGCCGTTACCCGGCTCACCTGGACGTCTGGCCGGTCCACGAGCCTCGGGACTGGCCCGGCGCCTGGTGGGCGGAGTGGTACAGGTTGCCGCCCCACCGGTATCCACTTCCGCTGCCACCGGCCGCGTACGAGCTGAATCGGCGCTATCGCGACAACCGGCGGTGGGCGGCCGAGGTCCGGCGGACTGCGCAGGTGCGCCGGGTGGTCAGCGGCGACCTGCCGGCCACCTCCTGGCGGTACGTCGCCGAACTTCCCGACGGAACGCTTCTGGGCGAACTGCGGGCCCACGAGCGGAGCCCGTTCCTGGAGTACGGGGAGTGGCATCCGGACGTGCCAGAGCGGGAGATGGTGCTCGACGGCGTGCTTGTCGATGCCCGGTACCGGCGGTTGGGGCTCGGGCGTCGGCTGGTGACCGCACTGGTGACCGGGATGCGCGAGGCGGGCATCGACGACGCGGCCGCTGTCGCCGAGGGGTTCGGCACGGAGCTGTTGCTGGCGTGCGGCTTCGAGATCGAGGCACGCCGCCCGATCGCGCTCCGCCTGGGCCACCCCGGCAAACGCTGTTTCTCCTGAGCGTCGGCCAGGCAGCGCAGTGCCGGGTCAGCGCGGTGCCGGGTCAGCGCGGTGCCGGGTCAGCGC
>NZ_JAKKFF010000429.1 GCF_022229015.1 Micromonospora foliorum | reverse complement strand
CGCGACCAGCACCAGCGGCACCCCGGCCAGCAGTGGCGAGCCCCCCGCCCGCCCACCGACCAGCGGCACCACCGCGCACGCCGAGGCGCCAACCAGCGCGGCGACATGAGCGGTGCCGGCCAGCACCCGGCCGACGAGCTGCGCCACCCCTTCGCGGCCACGCAGCGCGGTCAGCACGGCCAGGTTCAGCAACGCCACCCCGAGCAGCACCAACGTCCACCCGGCCGCACCCGGCCCGGCCTCGGCGGCGAGCAGCGGCAACACCGGCTGGGCGGCCACCAGGGCGGCGAACCAGGGCCCCGTCAACCCGCTCCAGCGGCCGTACGCCACGGCGACCGCCGCGCTGGCCCCCCCGACCAGCGCGGCGTACCCGCTGCCCGGCCAGTCGGCCACGCCGGCCAGGTCCACCGACCAGGCCGCGTAACCGTCCAGCACCACCAGCAGCAACCCCACCGCGGCGAACGTCTCCGCCGTGCCGCGCAGCCCTCGGCGGACCGCCAGCAGCGGTACGCCCAGCGCGAGCGCGGTGAACGCCGCCAGGATCAACGCCCGACCACCGACCCCGACCGCCGCCCAGGCGACCGCGGTGAACACCACCGCCGCGGTGCCCAGCAGGAGTCCACCGAGGACGAAGAGCAGCCCCTGGACGGTCCGGGTCGAGGTCTCCGCCACACCCGGCCGCGAATCCGCCGCGACCCCGGGACCCGGGCCGATGGACGGCGCCGGCCCGACGAGAGACGCCGGGCGCGCCACGACCGGGGCAACCAACCCGGCACGGACGACCGCCGCCAGTTCGGCCCGCCGTCGCGACACCGCCGACAGACGTCCGGCCAACTCGGTGTACGCCCGCCGGGCCCTCTCCACCTGCGGCTCAAGCTCGGCGGCCTCCCGGCTGAGCCGAACCACCTCGGCGGCGATCGGGTCGGGCGCGCGCCGGCAACCGGAGCAACCAGCACTCAAATCGGCCGGCGCACCGCAGGCGGGGCAGGGGTAACGGGTGTCGTCCACCCGGTCATCATCGACAGCCGACCGGGGTGCGACCCAGAGTGCGCGTACTCAGGATCGCGTGTGCTCGTACACCCAGGTGGCGTAGTCGGGGTTGCCGCTCTCCACCCTGGACACCAAAATCTCCGGCACCTCGTACGGGTGGCTGACCCGGATCTGGTCCAGCAGCGCGGTGAGCCGATCCGGTGCGGTCTTGAACTGCACCGACCACTCGGTGCTCGTCTCCATCCCGGACCGCCACCAGTAGGTGCTGTCCACCTGACCACCCACCTGGGCGCAGGCGGCGAGCCTGCCGGCAACGGCCGCAGCCGCCAACACGTCGGCGACCGAACGCGCATCCACCACCGTTGTCACCACGCAGATCTCGTCCACGCCCGCACCCTACGCGGCCAGACGCCGCGGAGCCCGCCTTTCGTTCGCGACTGCGGGCTCCGCTTCGCTGCACTCCTCGCGCTCACCGGTCCGGCCTTTCGTTCGCGACTGCGGGGCTCCGCTTCGCTGCACTCCTCGCGCTCACCGGTCCGGCCTTTCGTTCGCGACTGCGGGGCTCCGCTTCGCTGCACTCCTCGCGCTCACCGGTTAGCGGCGATCCAGGCATCAATCTGCGCCCACCAATCGAAGAGCCAGTCGATGCGTTGCTGTCGTCCGGTCGGTACGTCCTCCGGCGGCACGGACCAGAACCGCATCACGATCCGTTTGTCCATCGGCAGCTCCCGCCACACGTCGGCGACGGTGAGCATCCGGTCCAGCCCGGTGTGGGCGACGAAGATGACCCCGGCGTCCGGTGCGGCGTCCAACGCGGCGAGCATCCCACCGGGCTGCGGGGCGAGCACGTGGCGCATCCGCTCGGCGCGCAGGGCCATCCGTTCCAGGCCGAGGGAGCGCAGCCGGGCGATGGCGCGCAGCCGTCGTTTGGGGGTGAAGTTGCCGCCCTCGGGGAAGATCACGAACGCGTCGTTGTCGTCCAGGCCGGTGGCCAGGTGCCCGACCTGGCGTACCGTCTCCTCGCCGCGCTCCGGGGTCGGCGCGATGAACCGGTTGGGCAACCGATTGAGCAGCACGTCGATCGCCGGATCCCACTGGAGGCTGTCCTTCAGGACGATCCGCGGCTCCCGGTGGAACCAGTTGACCAGCCCGTGGATCAGGATGAACGAGTCGCCCGGCCCGGCGTGCCGACAGAGCACCAGCTCGGGCCGGCCGGGCAACGCGGTGTCCGGGTCGGTGCCCACCACGTCGATGCGCAACCGCAGTGTCCAACGTGCCTGCCAGAACAGCACCCGCAGGAACCAGCCGGCCAGCACGTAGTGCGCGCGTTGGAAGGCCGGCGACCGGGTCCGCCAGCCGAACCCGGAGACGACCCAGAGCACGAAGAGCGAGAGCAGCGCGGCAGCGTCCCAGACCAGGTAGAAGCAGCCGATCCAGAGCAGTCGCAGCGGGCGCAACCGGCCCGGGACCAGCGGGGACGCGGCCGCGGCGAGCAGCGCCCAGATCGGCAACGTGGTGACCACGAGGAAGGCGAGCAGCACGACGGCGGGGGCGAGCAGCAGTCGACGCAGCCACCGGGGAGGCAGCGGCATCACCGCTCCAGGTGGGTGGCGAGGTAGCGCCGGGAGGCGGTGTACGCGCGGCTGATCCGCCGTCCCACCGCCGCCATGTCCCGGTACGCCCACGGCGTGTCGTCGCGTGGGTTGAGCCCGCCGGTCGGCAGGACGTGCACCTCCACCCCCTCGGGCAGCGCCGCCATCTCCCGGAAGAAGCGGTGCCGGCGGGAGATCTCGAACGCGACCTGCGCGATCTCCCACGGCCGGCGGGGCGGGGTCAGCTCCCGTTCGATCCGACCCACCTGCAGGACGTAGATCCGGCGGGCGCCGACGGCCACCGCCTCGCCGATCGGGATGGAGTTGACGATCCCGCCGTCCACGTAGTGCGCGCCGTCGATCTGCATCGGCGGAAGCAGGCCCGGCACCGAGGCCGACGCCATCACCGCCGGCACCACCGGACCGCTGTCGAACCAGTGCTCGGCGGCCCGCTCGATGTGGGCGGCGCAGCAGCGGAACGGCACCCGCAGGTCGGCGAAGGTGGTGTCCACCCCCAGCTCGGTCTCCAGCAGGCGGCGCAGCGGCCGGGGTGAGTGCAGGTGGGTGCGGGCGGCGAAGCGGCGCAACTGCCGGGCGACCGAGTCGCCGTACACCTCGCTCGCCTCCGGTGAGGCCCAGAGCCGGACCAGCCGGTCGGTCACCGCCTCGGACGGGTCGGCGGCGACCAGCGCGCCGTTCACCGCGCCGATCGAGGTGCCGAGCACCATGTCGGGTTGGATGCCGGCGCGGAACAGCGCGCGCAACATGCCGACCT
This sequence comes from Micromonospora foliorum, assembly GCF_022229015.1. Lineage (GTDB taxonomy): Bacteria > Actinomycetota > Actinomycetes > Mycobacteriales > Micromonosporaceae > Micromonospora > Micromonospora foliorum. Next base: position 1,206 of record NZ_JAKKFF010000429.1, on the reverse strand, counting down.
CGACCGCGCCGAGCACTCCCCCGCCGCCGAGCACGAACGCCACCGGTCCCCCCGCCATGTCTGCCATCCTGGCACGGGCCCGCCGCCGACCGGTGGGCCGCCGTCAACCGACGGTCAGCGCACGGCAGGCGCCGCCCGTCGACGGCGGGTGGCGACGGCGTTGACAGCCAGCACACATTCGCGCAACCTGATACGGCTCCCACCCCTGAGGCAGGTGCGATCCGTGAAGGCAGCACTGCATCCGGGCCGATTGCTGGCTCGCAGATACCGACTTCTGGACCAGATCGGCGCCGGTGGCATGTCGGTCATCTGGCGTGCCCGGGACGAGGTACTGGACCGGGTGGTCGCCCTGAAGGTGCTCGCCCCGTCACTCGCCGCCGACGCGCGGTTCCGGGGCATGGTGCGCGAGGAGGCACGCGCCGCCGCCCAACTCGTGCACCCGCATCTGACCTCCGTGCACGACTACGGCGAGACGGTCGACCCGGACGGCTCGATCACCTCGTTCGTGGTGATGGAGCTGCTCAGCGGGGAGGAGTTGAAGCTACGGCTCACCGAGGGGCCGTTGCCGTGGACCGAGGCGGTCCAGGTGGGCGCGCAGGTCGCGGACGCGCTGGCCGCCGCGCACCGGCTCGGCATCGTGCACCGCGACATCACCCCGGCCAACGTGATGATGACCGGGACGGGCGTCAAGGTGCTCGACTTCGGCATCGCCACCCGGATCGGCGCGCCCGACGAGGACGAGGACGGCGAGACCTTCGGCACCCCGGCGTACGTCGCCCCGGAACGCCTCGACGGCGCGCCGGCCCAGCCGTCCACCGACGTCTACTCGCTCGGCGTGCTGCTGCACGAGGCGCTCACCGGCCGGGTCCCGTACCCGGCGGACACCTGGGAGCAGCTCAGCGCCGCGCTGGCCAGTGGTCCGCCGCCGACGCTGGCCGACCTACCGGACCTGCCCCCGCCGGTGGCCCAGATCTGCCTGCGCAGCCTCGCCCGGAACCCGGCCGATCGGCCGACCGCCCGGCAGGTCGCCACCGCGCTCCGTGACCACTCGCTGCCGACCGAGCCTCCGACCGCGACCATCCGGGTGCCCACCCAGCCCCTGCCACCGCAGTCGCCCGCCGTCGTGACGGCCAGCGTTCCGGCGCCCGCCCCAGCGACGGCCAGCGTTCGGGCGGCGCCCGCCTCAGCGACGGCCAGCGTTCCGGC
>NZ_JAKKFF010000428.1 GCF_022229015.1 Micromonospora foliorum | reverse complement strand
CATGGCCCCGGCGTCGCCGGGCGCCACGCCGACGCCCTCCGCGTCCGCCACCGCCTCGCCGAGCGCCGCCGCGCCCAGTGCCAGCGCGGTGCCGGTGCCGGCCAGCATCGAGGAGCAGCGCAAGGTCGTCGAGCAGAAGGTCGGCGCCGCCGCGTGGCAGGCCGCCAACGGGTTGCAGGCCCCGGCCGACCTGACCGCCGACCCGTCGCTGGCCGAGAAGCTCAAGCCGTTCGGCACGCTGTCTCCGCAGGAGGTCGCGGTGCTGCCGGCGCAGATGCAGTTCAACGTGCCGACGATCACCTGCACGCAGCTCGACCAGCGCCCCCCGGCGTCGATCTCCGACCCGAAGCAGCAGGTGGTCTCCTGCGAGGACGGCGCTTCGAAGTACCTGCTCGACCAGGCCAAGGTCGAGGGCACCGACGTGTCCGACGCCGACGCGGTGCTCGACCAGACGAACGCCTGGGTGGTCAGCCTGGACTTCACCGGCGACGGCCAGGGCAAGTGGACCTCGCTGACCCGAGAGGCGTTCACCAACGAGGGCCAGGCCTGCGACGCGGCCGCGCTGGGCCAGGACGGCAAGTGCCGGGTGGCCGTCGTGCTGGACAACAAGATCGTCTCTTCCCCGGAGATCCAGGGCGTGCTGACCGGCAACTCCCAGATCACCGGCACCTTCACCCAGAAGGACGCCAGCACCCTCGCCGGTCAGCTCCGCTACGGCGCTCTGCCGGTGACCTTCAAGCAGCAGGAGGCGCAGAACGTCACCGCCACGCTGGGTGCCAGCCACCTGCGCGCCGGTCTGCTGGCGGCCGGCATCGGCATGCTGCTGGTCATCATCTACGCGTTCTTCTACTACCGGCTGCTCGGCTCGGTGATCTTCCTGAGCCTGATCCTCTCCGCGCTGCTGGTCTTCGGCGCGCTGGTGGTGCTCGGCCGGCAGATCGGGTTCACGCTCACCCTCGCCGGCATCGCCGGCATGATCGTCTCGCTCGGTGTGGCGGCGGACTCGTTCGTCATCTACTTCGAACGACTGAAAGACGAGATCCGGGAGGGGCGCAGCCCGCGTAGTGCGGTGCCCCGTGCCTGGATCCGGGCCCGTCGGACGATCATCTCGGCCAACGCGATCACCCTGCTCTCCGCTGTGGTGCTCTACGTGGTCTCGGTCGGCACGGTCAAGGGCTTCGCGTTCGCGCTCGGCCTGGCCACCATCCTGGACCTGGTCGTGGTCTTCCTCTTCCGGCACCCGATCATGACGATGTTCGCCCGGACCCGGGCGTTCCTGTCCCCGCGGGTCAGCGGTCTGGGCCGGGCACTTCCGGCCCGCAACCAGCCGACTCAGCCCCGCAACCCGCGCGCCAAGGAGGCCTGAGATGGCTGAAAACGGTCTGGCGAGCCGCCTCTACAACGGCGAGGCCGGTCTCAACATCGTCGGCCGGCGCAAGCTCTGGTTCGGCGTCGCCGGGGTCCTGGTCCTGATCGCGATCCTCAGCTTCTCGATCCGTGGGTTCAGCCTGGGCATCGAGTTCGCCGGCGGCAACTCGTTCCAGGTGCCGGCCAGCGTCGGCACCCTGGACGACGCCGAGCGGGAGGTCAACTCGGCCCTCGCATCCCAGAACACCGGCGTCGAGGTGGCCACCACGCAGAAGGTCGGCGGCCCGGGCGGCGACTCCTACGAGCTGCGCACGCCGCAGCTCGACGCCGACCAGGCCACCGCGGTCAAGGCACAGATCGCCGAGGACCTCGGCATCAACGCCGACCAGATCAGCAGCAACCAGGTCAGTGAGGCCTGGGGCAGCCAGGTGACCGAACGGGCCGTGCTCGGTCTGGTCATCTTCCTCGCGCTGGTGATGGTCTACCTGATCCTGCGCTTCGAGTGGCGGATGGCCGTCGCTGCGGTCGCCTCGCTGATCACGAACCTGATCCTCACCGCCGGGATCTACTCGCTTGTCGGCTTCGAGGTCACCCCGTCGACGATCATCGGCTTCCTCACCATCCTGGGCTTCGCGCTCTACGACGTGGTGGTGGTCTTCGACAAGGTCCAGGAGAACACCCGGGGCATCACCGCCAACAACAACCAGACGTACGGCGAGGCGGCCAACCTGGCCGTCAACCAGAGCCTGATGCGGTCGTTGAACACCTCCGTGGTCGCCCTGCTGCCGGTCGGCGGCCTGCTCTTCATCGGTGCCGGCCTGCTCGGCGCCGGCACGCTGAAGGACCTCGGTCTGGTGCTGTTCGTCGGTATGGCGGTGGCGTTCCTGACCTCCATCCTGGTGGCCACCCCGCTGCTGGCGCTGCTCAAGAACTACGACCCGCGGATCCAGGCGCACAACAAGCGCGTCCTGACCCGGCGGGGCGGGGTCGCCCGCGGCGAGGTCACCGGGCGGGGTGCTGCCGCGAGCCCGGCAGCCGAGGCCGACGTGACCGACGAGCCGGTCGACCAGGACGCCGCCGCGCTGGCCGGTGCCG
>NZ_JAKKFF010000427.1 GCF_022229015.1 Micromonospora foliorum | reverse complement strand
GCCCCCAGTGGTCCTGCGACGACTGCGGCCGCCGGCCAGCCCCCGACGACGCCGGCCGCCCCGATCGTCGGCAGCGACCCGGCGACCGCGCCGGCGTCCTGGGAGCCACGGCCGAGCTTCACCGCCACCCGGCTGATCCTGGTCCGGCACGGCGAGACCCCGTACACCGAGCAGCGGCGCTACTCCGGGCGCGGCGACGTGCCGCTCTCCGAGCGTGGCCGGGCCCAGGCCCGCGCCACCGGCGCCCGGGTGGCCGAGCTGGCCCCGTCCGTCGCGGCCGTGCTCAGCTCACCGCTGTCCCGGTGTACGGCCACCGCGGCGTCGATCGCCGGGGCGCTCGGCGACGTGCCGGTCCGCACCGACGACGACCTGATCGAGTGCGACTTCGGCCAGTGGGAGGGGCGCACCTTCGCCGAGGTGCGCCAGCAGTGGCCGGGGGAGATGGACGCCTGGCTCGCCTCACCCCGGATCGCGCCGCCGGGCGGGGAGTCGTTCACCCACGTCGCCGAACGCGCGCACCGTGTCATCAGCGGGCTGCTCACCGCGTACCCCGGTGAGACCGTGGTGGTCGTCTCGCACGTCTCGCCGATCAAGCTGGTGTTGCGCGACGCGCTCGCGGCCGGCGACGGTTTCCTGCACCGGCTCTTCCTGGACGCGGCCGGCATCTCGGTGCTCGACATGTGGCCCGACGGCGGCGTGGCCGTGCGTACGGTCAACGACACCGCCCACCTCTTCAAGATCGACTAATTCCCATCTGTCGGGAGGGTTTTGGCTCGTGGGCCCGAACCTGTGGGGAACCTGTTGACAGTGGACGGACCCCGCTTCAAGATCGGTTCGTGCGAAGCGTTCACCTGACGAAGCGGGGTCACATCGACCTCCTGCGCGTCGCCAGCGCCGCCTGTCGACGCTCCATCTGACGCCGGGTTCCTCCCTCCCTCTCGCACGCTGTAGGCGTTTCCCATCCCCGCTGGTCTCCGGCCCCGCGGCGCGTCCGCCTGCGCGTACCCCTCCGACAGGAGATCCGTTCATGCTGTCCGCACGACGTTTACGCCGGCTCACCGCGACCGCGGTGAGCAGCGTCCTGCTCGGGACCGTGGTCCTGACCGGACCGGCGTCCGCCACCTCGCTGCCCACGGTGCCGCCGACCCCCGTCGACCTCTCCGACGTGCGGGGCTACCCCCGGCAGAGCACCCTCCCGGTCTGGCCGGACAACCCGGCCGACGCGTCCATCCCGATCGGGGTGACCCCGTACGACGAGATCGCGCCGAAGCTGAACGCGCTCCAGCGGGCGAGCGACCGGGTCTCCGCCCGGGTCGCCGGGAAGTCAGCCGGCGGCTACGACCTGTACGCCGTCACCGTGACCGCGCCGGAGAGTCGCGCCGAGGCGCTTCAGCAGGAGATCTGGAAACGGCGCATCGAGGACGAGCCCGCCCAGGCGCAGCGGGACCGCAGGTTGCTCGCCGGCTACAAGACCCCGCTGTTCGTCAACGCCAACATCCACGGCAACGAGTGGGAGGGCACCGACGCGGCGCTGCGGGTCATCGAGGAGTTCGCCACCGACCGCAGCCCGGAGGTCGCCGAACTGCTGCGACGCAACCGGCTGGTCTTCAACATCACCTCGAACCCGGACGGTCGAGTCGCCGGCACCCGGGCCAACGCGGCCGGCTACGACCTCAACCGCGACCTGACCATCGTCGCGCAGCCCGAGACCAACCTCATCCGTGAACTGATCATCGACGCCAAGCCGATCATCACGTTGGACCTGCACGGGTACGTCAACCCGACCCTGCTGCACCCCAGCACCCCGCCGCACAACGTCAACAACGAGTACGACCTGTACATCAAGCACGGCCTGCCCAACGCGTTGGCGATCGAGGAGGACCTGCGCGGCCTCGGGTACCCCGAGACCCAGCGGGCCAGGATCCCGTTCCGCGACGACGAACCGGGCGTGTGGGACGACTTCCCGCCGATCTACGTGCCGTCGTTCGCCATGTTGCAGAGCAGCATCCCGTACACCATCGAGGCGCCGCTCAACCCGCGCGGCAGCACGCTCACCCCGGCCGAGCGGGTACGCCGCTCCGGTATCAACACCGACGTGCACGAGGTGGCGATACGCACCTCGCTGCGCTACATCCAGGAGCACCGCGCCGAGGTGCTGCACGACCAAGCCGAGGTCTACCGCCGGGGCCTGGCCGGTGAGCCGTTGCGCGACATCCCCGACGGCTACGTGCCGGGCTGGGGGCAGGAGGACAACTACCACACCACCTTCCCCCGGGCGTACGTCATCCCGAGCGGCGCCGGGCAGCGCTCCGAGCCGGCCGCGGCCCGCCTGGTCGATCTGCTGATCAGCAGCGGTGGCCGGGTGTGGCGGGCGAAGCAGGCGTTCACCGCCGGCGGAAACCGCTACCAGGCCGGCTCGTACGTCGTCGACCTGCACCAACCCAAGCGCGGGCTGGTCAACTCGCTGCTCGAACCGGGCGCGGACATCACCGACCGGGTGAACGACCTCTACGCCGGCCCAGCCGCCTGGAGCCAGGGGCTCACCTGGGGCGCGACGGTGGACACCGTGTGGGACGCCCTGCCCCGGGTGCGCCTGGAGCGGACCTACGACGGTCGGGCCGAGGGCGTGCTGCCCGCCGGTCGGTCCGACCTGCGGTTGGATCTGCGTGACGCCGCCGACCTGCTCGCGGTGAACTCGCTGCTCGCCAAGGGCGTCGAGGTCCACCGGCTCGCGGACGGGTCGGTGGTCGTCCCCGGCACCCCGGCCAACCGCAAGCTGGCCGGTGCCGAGGTCCGAGCCCACGCGGTCAGCTTCGAGCGCGCGCCGGCCGGTTGGCGGGGCACCCGGCTGGACCGGGTCGTGGTCGGCTATCTCGGTTCGGTCGAGGAGCGCGACACCCTCGCCGACCTCGGCTTCGAGGCGCGGGCGCTGACCGCCGCGACGCTGACCGGCACGCTGACCGAGGACGTGGACGTCCTGCTGGTCGCCGACAACGTCAACCTGGCGAACCTGACCGCCGAGAACCGGGCGGCGCTGGACCGCTTCCTCGCCCGAGGCGGCGGTGTGGTCGGCCTGGGCACCGCCGGGGCGTCCTTCAGCAACGCCACGACGCTGCTGACGGTGACCGCCACTGCCGCGCCGAGCCTGGCCAGCGGGGTGGCCAACATCGTCAACAACGGGGGACCGGTCACCACCTCCGCCATCCCGCACGCGTTCATCAGCCAGCCCGTCTGGTTCACCGGCCTGGGCGCGGGCGTCGAGGTCGAGCAGTCGTACGCCGCCGACCCGCTGCTCGCCGGCTGGTGGGTCGCCGACGGCGCCAACGGGCAGGCCGCGGCGGCCAACCAGGCCAGCATCGTGCGGAGCGTCTCCGCCGCCGGCAACGGTGTGGTGCTGTTCGGCACCGACCCGACGTTCCGCCTGCACCCGAAGGGCCTTCAGCCGCAGCTCGGGCGGGCCCTGCTCTGGGCGGCGCAGCGCTGACCCCGGCTGGGTGAGCCAGCGACCAAGCCGACGTGGGGCCCGGGTGCGAACCGCACCCGGGCCTCACGCCGTCGAGGGCCAGCCGCACCTGCTCATCCGGCAGGCGATCCGGGCGCGCCGTTCGGCGCAGGCGGCCGGCCGTTCGGCGCAGCACCCTCCGGACGGGCAAGGTGACCGCCATCACAGAGTCGTAGCCTCCGGCCGTTACATCGGAAGCCACGACTCCCCGGAGGTGTGTCAGATGGCTGCACCCGAACCGGAGGCGCCGACCACGGCGCCAACCAGGGCGAAGGACCACAGCCCCTGGAACTGGTTGCTCTTCATCCCCATCGTGGTGCCGCTGATCCCGGCGTTCTTCAATGGCGACTCGCCCCGGGTCTTCGGCTTCCCGCGCTTCTACTGGCTGCAACTGGCCTTCATCCTGCTCGGCGTCGGCACCACCACGTTGGTCTACCAGATGACGAAGAAGCGGGGAGGCCGCTGATGTGGCGTGACCATCTCACCGAGATCATCGTGTTCTCAGTGCTGTTCCTGCTGGTCAGCGTGATGGGCTTCGTGGCCGCCCGGTGGCGGGCACCGAAGGACATGGCGCACCTGGACGAGTGGGGGCTGGGCGGCCGTAGCTTCGGCGGCTGGATCACCTGGTTCCTGGTCGGCGGTGACCTCTACACCGCGTACACCTTCGTGGCGGTGCCGGCGTTGATGTTCGGTGCCGGCGCGGCCGGGTTCTTCGCCGTGCCGTACACCATCGTCATCTACCCGCTGGTCTTCCTGGTGCTGGTGCGGCTCTGGTCGGTGTCGCACCGGCACGGGTTCGTCACGCCGGCCGACTTCGTCCGCAACCGGTTCGACTCGCCGGTGCTGGCGCTGCTGATCGCGATCACCGGCATCGTCGCCACCATGCCGTACATCGCGTTGCAGCTGGTCGGCATCGAGGCGGTGCTCAAGACGATGGGCGTCACCGGCGACAACGCGCTGGCCCGGCACCTGCCGATCATCATCGCGTTCGCCATCCTGGCCGCCTACACCTACCAGTCGGGGTTGCGCGCGCCCGCGCTGATCGCGTTCGTCAAGGACAGCCTGATCTACATCGTGATCCTGGTGGCGATCGTCTACCTGCCGTACAAGCTGGGCGGCTGGGGGGACATCTTCGCCGCCGCGGACGCGAAGTTCGACGCCTCGCCCAACCCGAACGACGGCATCCTGCTCAACGGCAACAACCAGCTTCAGTACGTGACGCTGGCGCTCGGCTCGGCGTTGGCGCTCTTCCTCTACCCGCACAGCATCACAGGTGTGCTGGCCAGCAGGAACCGCGACGTGATCAAGCGGAACATGTCGGCGCTGCCCGCGTACAGCCTGCTGCTCGGGTTGATCGCGCTGCTCGGCTACATGGCCATCGCGGCCGGCGTGAAGCCGCTGCCCGGCAACTCGGCCGGCTCGGTGGACAACAACACCATCGTCCCGCTGCTCTTCGACCAGCAGTTCCCGGACTGGTTCGCCGGTGTTGCGTACGCGGCGATCGGCATCGGCGCGCTGGTGCCCGCGGCGATCATGTCGATCGCGGCGGCGAACCTGTTCACCCGCAACATCTACAAGGAGTACCTGAAGCGGGACGCCTCCCCGGCCCAGGAGGCGAACGTCTCGAAGATCACCTCGCTGGTGGTGAAGGTCGGCGCGGTGGCCTGCATCGTCTTCCTCGACCCGCAGTTCTCCATCGACCTCCAACTGATCGGTGGCGTGATCATCCTGCAGACGCTGCCGGCGGTGGCGCTGGGCCTCTACACCCGCTGGTTCCACCGCACCGGCCTGATCGCCGGCTGGGCGGTCGGCATGGGGTTGGGCATGTGGATGCTCTACCAGGTGGCCAGTCCGACCCGGAAGCACTTCGGCGGTTCGGCGTTCCCGCTGTCGGAGTTCGGGTTCGACACCACCCGGACGATCTACGTCGGCATCGTGGCGGTGGCGGTCAACCTGGCCGTGGCGGCGTTGGTGACGCTCGCGCTGCGGGCCGCCAAGGTCGAGGAGGGAGTCGACGGCACCGAGCCGGACGACTACTTCGCCGACGAGGGCGACCCCCGGGTCACCCCGGGCGCCGACCGCGACGCCGACTCGGCCCGCGAGCCGGTCGCCTGACCTCAGGTACGTACGCCCGGGTGCCGACGTCTGTCGGTGCCCGGGCGTCCGAGAGGTGGAGGGCCTGCTCAGCTTCTACGAAGCGACGCTTTCGGAGCGAGGGATCCGGCGGCCGTACTGATCCGACAGCCACCGACGGCAGCTGGCCGCACCAACCCGCACGGTCGTCGTCGTGGGGCGGACGCCCCGACCAGCGTGATGACTCACAGGCATCAGGATGCCTGCGAGTCATCAACCTGTCCCGCGCTGTCCCACGTCCTCGCCTCCTCGCCTCCTCGCGTCCTCGCGCCCCGCGTCCCCCGCGTCGATCTTGCAGTTATGGTGCCCGGCCGGTGGTGGTTCACGCTGTTTGCCCCCCGCCACAAGTGCAAGATCGACGAGGCGGGGTGGGGCGGGGCGGGGCGCGGCGGGGTTGGGGTAGGGCGCGGCGGGTGGGGCGGGGTGGGAGTGGGGGTGGGCGGGGTTAGCGGG
>NZ_JAKKFF010000426.1 GCF_022229015.1 Micromonospora foliorum | reverse complement strand
CCGGGCCAGGCCGGTGCGGCCCGAAAGCCGGAGAGCGCGGCCCGCGCCGACTCGGTCGCCTCGTCCAGGCTCGGTACGGCGGGACCGACCACGACCGGGCCGTCCCCGAACGCGCTCAGCAGCTTCGCCGTGGCGGTCAGCGGGTCCGGTGCCCCGCCCAGCACGATCACCAGCCGGTCGCCGTGGACGCCGCCGATCACCTCCACGCCGATCCGGCGGGCCTGTCGGTAGACCACGTGCAGCACCGCGGAGACCTCGCCACCGGGCGACCGACCGACCGCCACCGCCACCGGCGGGGCGTCCGCCCAGCCGAGCGCGGCGGCCCGACTGGCCAGGACGTCCGGCGAGTCACCGCGCAACAGCGCGTCGACGAGCAGCGCCTGCAACCGGGCGTCCCAGGCGCCGCGCGACTCGGCGGCCCGCGCGTACACCCGGGCGGCGGAGAACGCGATCTCCCGGGAGAAGCGCAGCACCGCCTCGCGTAGTTGCTGCTCCTCGCCCTCGGCGGCCAGGTGCGACACCTGCTCCTCGACCACGTCGATCGTCACCTTGATCAACGCCACGGTCTGCTGAAGGGTGATCGACCGGGCCAGCGCCTGCGGGGCGGCGGCGAAGACCTCGTCCGAGACCTCCTGGGTGCTGTCCGCCGTGCCGCCGCCATCGCGCAGCCACTGCACCAGCGACCTCGCGCCCGCCTGGGCGACAAGCATCACCCAGGAGCGCTGATCGGCCGGCAGCGCCCGGAACCAGGGCAGCGTCTCGTCCATCCGGGCCACACTGGAGGTGGCCAACGCCCCCGCCGATCGTTCGATCCGGCGCAGCGTGGCCGACAGCTCCCCACCGCCCGGCGTGCTCACCGCCCTAGCCTGACACGTCGTGAGCAGGCCAACCACGTCGGCACCGGTCCGCCGGCCACCATCGGAGCCCGTCTCACTGGTGCGGGGGAGGGAGCAGGCCCAACTCCTGGGCCAGGATCGCGGCCTGCACGCGGCTGCGCAGGCCCAGCTTCGCGAGGATCCGGCTCACATGGGTCTTGGTGGTGCTCTCCGCCAGCACCAGCCGGTCGGCGATCTGCTGGTTGGACAGGCCCAACCCGAGGCAGGCCAGCACGTCGCGCTCGCGTGGGGTGAGGGTGCCCAGCGCGGCCCTGGTGTCCGCCGACGCGCCCGGCGCGGTGGCCGCGAACGCGGTGATCAGCCGGCGGGTCACCGCGGGGGCGATGAACCCGTCGCCCCGCGCCACCGCCCGCACCGCGCTGACCAGGCCGTCGGCGTCGGTGTCCTTGAGCAGGAACCCGGCCGCGCCGGCCCGCAACGCCCCGAAGACGTACTCGTCCAGGTCGAAGGTGGTGAGCACCAGCACGTCGGCGAGCCCGTCGGTGACGATCGCCCGGGTCGCGGAGATCCCGTCCCGGTGCGGCATCCGCACATCCAGCACCGCCACGTCGGGGCGCAGCTCCCGGCACAGGCGCACCGCGGCGTCGCCGTCGGCAGCCTCGCCGACCACCTC
>NZ_JAKKFF010000425.1 GCF_022229015.1 Micromonospora foliorum | reverse complement strand
CGGGCCGCGCGCCCGCCGACGCCCGGCGGCTACTGACCGGGCGCCCGCCGACGCGCGGGCGCCCGGGCTTTCGGTGGTGCGGCCGACCGGGCTGAGCTGGGGGAATGTGCGGGCGGGGAAAACTGTCACACCTCGGGGCTAGAGTTGCCGAGGCGTGTTTTCCGCGCCCGCACGACCGCTCAAAAGCACCCAGAGCGGGACTAATCCTTTGCTTCATCTTCTCCCGGGAGTACACGTACCGTGGCCGACCGACTGATCATCCGTGGCGCGCGCGAGCACAACCTGCGTGACGTCAGTCTCGACCTGCCCCGGGACGCACTCATCGTGTTCACCGGGCTGTCCGGGTCGGGCAAGTCGAGCCTGGCCTTCGACACGATCTTCGCCGAGGGGCAGCGCCGCTACGTCGAGTCGCTCTCGTCGTACGCCCGGCAGTTCCTCGGTCAGATGGACAAGCCGGACGTCGACTTCATCGAGGGCCTGAGCCCGGCCGTCTCGATCGACCAGAAATCCACCTCGCGTAACCCGCGTTCGACCGTCGGCACCATCACCGAGGTCTACGACTACCTGCGCCTGCTCTACGCCCGCATCGGTGAGCCGCACTGCCCGGTCTGTGGCGAGCGCATCTCCCGGCAGAGCCCGCAGCAGATCGTCGACCGGGTCCTCGCCATGGCCGAGGGCACCAAGTTCATGGTCCTCGCCCCGGTGATCCGTGGGCGCAAGGGCGAATACGTCGACCTCTTCGCCGAGCTGCAGGCCAAGGGCTACGCCCGGGCCCGGGTCGACGGCGTGGTGCACCCGCTGACCGAGCCGCCGAAGCTCAAGAAGCAGGAGAAGCACACCATCGAGGTGGTGATCGACCGGCTCACCGTCAAGCCGAGCGCCAAGCAGCGGCTCACCGACTCGGTCGAGGCCGCCCTGGGCCTCTCCAGCGGCCTGGTCCTGCTCGACTTCGTCGACCTTCCCGAGGACGACCCGGACCGCGAGCGCCGCTACTCCGAGCACCTGGCCTGCCCCAACGACCACCCGCTCGCCATCGAGGATCTCGAGCCCCGGGTCTTCTCCTTCAACGCGCCATACGGCGCCTGCCCGGAGTGCACCGGCCTGGGCACCAAGAAGGAGGTCGACCCGGAGCTGCTGGTCCCCGACCCGGAGCGCAGCCTGCGCGAGGGTGCCATCCAGCCCTGGTCCACCGGGCACAACCTGGAATACTTCCTGCGCCTGCTGGAGGCGCTCGGCGAGGCCCAGCACTTCGACATCGACACCCCGTGGCGGGCGTTGCCGGCGCGGGCGCAGAAGACGATCCTGCACGGCTCCGACGACCAGGTGCACGTGCGCTACCGCAACAAGTACGGCCGTGAGCGCTCCTACTACACCGGCTTCGAGGGCGTGGTGCAGTGGATCGAACGCCGGCACTCCGACACCGAGTCCGAGTGGTCCCGCGACAAGTACGAGGGCTACATGCGCGACGTGCCGTGCGCGGCCTGCGGCGGTGCCCGGCTCAAGCCCGAGGTGCTCGCGGTCACGTTGGCCGGCAAGAGCATCGCCGAGGTCTGCAACCTGTCCGTGGGGGAGTGCGCCGACCTGCTCGCCGGCATCGAGCTGACCGACCGGCAGAAGATGATCGCCGAGCGGGTCCTCAAGGAGATCAACGCCCGGCTGCGGTTCCTGCTCGACGTCGGCCTGGACTACCTCTCCCTGGACCGCCCGGCCGGCACGCTCTCCGGTGGTGAGGCGCAGCGCATCCGGCTGGCCACCCAGATCGGCTCCGGCCTGGTGGGCGTGCTCTACGTGCTCGACGAGCCGTCGATCGGGCTGCACCAGCGCGACAACCACCGGTTGATCGAGACCCTGATCCGGCTGCGTGGGCTGGGCAACACGCTGATCGTGGTGGAGCACGACGAGGACACCATCCGCACCGCCGACTGGATCGTCGACATCGGGCCCGGCGCGGGCGAGCACGGCGGCAAGATCGTGCACAGCGGCTCGGTGCCGGCGCTGCTGAAGAACAAGGAGTCGATCACCGGGGCGTACCTGTCCGGCCGGCGGTCGATCCCGACGCCGACGGGCCGCCGCCCGCAGGATCCGGCCCGGGAGCTGGTGGTGCACGGCGCGCGGGAGCACAACCTGCGCAACCTGACCGTCTCGTTCCCGCTGGGCCAGCTCATCGCGGTCACCGGGGTCAGCGGCTCGGGCAAGTCGACGCTTGTCAACGACATCCTGTACGCGGTGCTGGCCAACCAGATCAACGGCGCCCGGCTGGTGCCCGGCCGGCATACCCGGGTCTCCGGTCTGGAGCACGTGGACAAGGTCGTCGGCGTGGACCAGTCGCCGATCGGCCGGACGCCGCGCTCCAACCCGGCCACCTACACCGGGGTCTGGGACCACGTCCGCAAGCTGTTCGCCGAGACGACCGAGGCGAAGGTACGCGGCTACGGCCCGGGACGGTTCTCCTTCAACGTCAAGGGCGGGCGCTGCGAGGCGTGCTCGGGTGACGGCACCATCAAGATCGAGATGAACTTCCTCCCCGACGTGTACGTCCCCTGCGAGGTCTGCAAGGGCGCTCGGTACAACCGGGAGACCCTGGAGGTGCACTACAAGGGCAAGACCGTCTCGGACGTGCTGGAGATGCCGATCGAGGAGGCCGCCGAGTTCTTCTCCGCCATCCCGGCCATCCACCGGCACCTCAAGACGCTCGTCGACGTCGGCCTCGGCTACGTCCGCCTCGGCCAGCCCGCGCCGACCCTCTCCGGCGGTGAGGCGCAGCGGGTCAAGCTCGCCTCCGAGCTGCAGAAGCGCTCCACCGGGCGGACGGTCTACGTGCTCGACGAGCCGACCACCGGTCTGCACTTCGAGGACATCCGCAAGCTGCTGATGGTGCTGGAAGGGCTTGTCGACAAGGGCAACACGGTGATCACCATCGAGCACAACCTCGACGTGATCAAGACCGCGGACTGGCTGATCGACATGGGCCCCGAGGGTGGTCACCGCGGCGGCACCGTGCTCGCCACCGGCACCCCCGAGGAGGTCGCCGAGGTGGCCGAGAGCCACACCGGTGAGTTCCTGCGCCAGGTGCTCAAGCTCGACGGCAAGGCCAAGGGTGCGGCTGCCGCCACCACGCGGGCCGCCAAGGCCAACGGCGTGACCAAGGCGCGGGCCAGCCGCAAGGTGCCGGCCGGCGCGCGCTGACCTCTCGGTGTGTGTTCGCGGGGCGGGGCGGGGCGGGGCGGTTGACGCCCCGCCCCGCCCCATTTGCCGGGTCGGACGAGTGCCCCGATGAACCATCCGGCACAGTTGCCCGTGTGGAGAAGTGTGGCCGGCTATCGACCGGCGCAGCGGGCTAGAGAGAGGCGAGGCATGAGTGACGATCAGGCGCTGACCGGTCCGGGTACGCAGACACGTCGTACCCTGCTCACCGGCGTCGGGGCGGTCGGCGCGGCCGTCGTCCTGGCTGCCTGCGGCAGTGACGACGGCGGCAGCGGCAGTGACGCACCCACCAGTGGTGGTCCCGCCGTACCCAGCACCGGTGACGCCGGCGGCGGCGACCGGCAGAATGCCCAGTCGCTGGCCACCACGGCCGACATCCCGGTCGGCGGCGGCAAGGTCCTCGCCGCCGAGGGCGTGGTCATCACCCAGCCCTCGGCGGGCCAGTTCAAGGGCTTCAGCCCGATCTGTACGCACCAGAACTGCCCGGTGACGAACGTCGACGGCGGCACCATCAACTGCACCTGCCACGGCAGCAAGTTCTCGATCGAGGACGGCTCGGTGAAGGCCGGCCCGGCCACCAAGCCGCTGCCACCCAAGAACATCAAGGTCACCGGCGACCAGATCTCGCTGGCCTGACCCGACGGGTTGACCCGGCCGCCGCACGCGGACCGGCCGGTCGGCCCGGCGTCGCAGGATCGACTCGCGTCTCGGGAGGTCGGGGTGTCCGGGGAGTGCCGACACCCCGACTTCCGGGACGCCGAGTGGATCACGCGCCTGCGGTGGGCTGTCGGTGCCGCGGACTAGGCTTGTTGGCGTGGCTGACCCCTCGACCTACCGCCCCGCACCCGGCACCATCCCGGAGCTACCGGGGGTCTACCGCTTTCGCGACGGCACCGGCCGGGTGATCTACGTCGGCAAGGCGCGAAACCTGCGCAGCCGGCTCAACTCCTACTTCGGCGACGTCTGGAACCTGCACGAGCGCACCCGGCAGATGGTCACCACCGCCGAGTCGGTGGACTGGATCACCGTCGGCACCGAGGTCGAGGCGCTCCAGCAGGAGTTCACCTGGATCAAGCAGTACGACCCGCGGTTCAACGTCCGCTACCGCGACGACAAGTCGTACCCCTATCTCGCCGTGACCCTCGACGAGGAGTACCCACGGCTGCAGGTGATGCGCGGCGCCAAGCGCAAGGGTGTGCGCTACTTCGGTCCCTACTCGCACGCCTGGGCCATCCGGGAGACTCTCGACCTGCTGCTGCGGGTGTTCCCCGCGCGCACGTGCTCGGCCGGGGTGTTCAAGCGGGCCGGCCAGGTCGGTCGCCCCTGCCTGCTGGGCTACATCGGCAAGTGCTCGGCGCCGTGCGTCGGCACCGTCTCCGCCGACGAACACCGGGCCATCGTCGACGGGTTCTGCGACTTCATGGCCGGGCGCACCGACACCATGGTCCGCAAGATCGAACGCGAGATGACCGAGGCGAGCGAGCAACTGGAGTTCGAGCGGGCCGCCCGGCTGCGCGACGACGTGGCCGCGTTGCGCCGGGCCATGGAGAAGCAGACCGTGGTGCTCGGCGACGGCACCGACGCGGACGTCGTCGCCTTCGCCGACGACCCGCTCGAGGCGGCCGTGCAGGTCTTCCACGTCCGCGACGGGCGGGTCCGCGGCCAACGCGGCTGGGTGGTGGAGAAGACCGAGGATCTGACCACCGGCGACCTGGTGCACCACTTCTGCACCCAGGTGTACGGCGGCGAGCACGGCGAAGCCGACGTCCCCCGCGAACTGCTGGTCCCCGAACTGCCCGCGGACGCCGACGCGCTTGCCGAATGGCTCTCCAACCACCGGGGCAGTCGGGTGTCGCTGCGGGTGCCGCAGCGGGGCGACAAGCGCTCACTGATGGAGACGGTGGAACGCAACGCCAAGGACGCGCTGGCCCGGCACAAGCTCAAGCGCTCCGGTGACCTGACCACCCGGGGCAAGGCACTGGACGAGATCAGCGAGGCGCTGGGCATGAGCACCTCGCCGCTGCGCATCGAGTGTTTCGACATCTCCCAGATCCAGGGCACCGACGTGGTGGCCAGCATGGTGGTCTTCGAGGACGGGTTGCCCCGCAAGAGCGAGTACCGGCGGTTCATCGTCCGGGGCGCCACCGACGACCTCTCCGCGATGTCCGAGGTGCTTCGGCGTCGCTTCGCCCGCTATCTGGACGCCCGGGCCGAGACGGGCGAGGTGGGCGTGGAGTCGGCCGACGACTCGGCCGCCCCGCAGGACGCGGTCGAGCCGCAGGTCGGCGTCCTGATCGATCCGACCACCGGCCGGCCCCGAAAATTCGCGTACCCCCCACAGTTGGTGGTCGTCGACGGCGGCGCCCCACAGGTGGCCGCCGCCGCGCAGGCACTCGCCGACCTGGGCATCGACGACGTGGCCCTGTGCGGGCTGGCCAAGCGGCTGGAAGAGGTGTGGCTCCCGGACGACGAGTTCCCGGTCATCCTCCCGCGCACGTCTGAGGGTCTCTACCTGCTGCAACGGGTGCGTGACGAGGCCCACCGGTTCGCCATCACCTTCCACCGGCAGCGCCGCTCCAAGCGGATGACCGAGTCGGCACTGGACCACGTGCCCGGCCTGGGCGAGGTGCGTCGCAAGGCGTTGCTGCGGCACTTCGGCTCACTCAAGCGACTCTCGGCCGCGACGGTCGACGAGATCACCGAGGTGCCGGGGGTGGGTCGGCGTACCGCAGAGGCGATCCTGGCCGCCCTCGACAAGGACACGAAGGCCGGCGATGGCGCAGAGGCGAAGCCCGCCACCTGAGGCCTGTCCTCGCCCCGCCCGACTGGAGGCGGCTAATCAGCTCACGCTGGCTGCCCACGCTCGCCCGGTGATGGTCGGTCGCGCCACGCATGATCGTGCTCGATCCTGGTTGTAGTGGCCTCAAGGCCCGTGGAGGGCCCTGTTTCCTGGATCGAGCACGATCTTGGATGGGTGAACGGCCTGGCCAGGTGTCGTTTCGGCCCTTGCGTCCGGGTTGGGCCGGGTCGGGGCCGGGTCGGGTCGGGTCGGTCGGGCCGTGGGCGGGGCCGGGTCGGGTTGGGCTGGGTCGGGTCGGTCGGGCCGTGGGCGGGGCCGGGTCGGGTTGGGCTGGGTCGGGTCGG
>NZ_JAKKFF010000424.1 GCF_022229015.1 Micromonospora foliorum | reverse complement strand
CGATGGTGGTGTCCTCGGTCTCGCCGGAGCGGTGGCTCATCATGCACTTGAAGCCGGCCCGGTGGGCCAGGTCCACCGCGTCCAGCGTCTCGGTCAGCGAGCCGATCTGGTTGACCTTGACGAGAACCGCGTTCGCCGCCTTCTCCGCGATGCCGCGGGCGATGCGCTGCGGGTTGGTCACGAACAGGTCGTCACCGACGATCTGCACCCGGTCGCCGATCGAGGCGGTCAGCGTCTGCCAGCCGCTCCAGTCGTCCTCCGCCAGCGGGTCCTCGATCGACACGATCGGGTACTCGTCGGCCAGCTTCGTGTAGTAGGTGCTCATCTCCTCGGCGGACTTCGCGGCGCCCTCGAACGTGTAGGTGCCGTTGTCGAAGAACTCCGTGGCCGCCACGTCGAGCGCGAACACGATGTCGGTGCCGAGCCGGTAACCGGCCTTCTCGACCGCCTCGGCGATCAGGTCCAGGGCCGCCGCGTTGGTCGGCAGGTTCGGCGCGAAGCCACCCTCGTCGCCGAGCCCGGTGGAGAGGCCCTTCTTCTTCAGCACCGACTTCAGCGCGTGGTAGACCTCGGCGCCCGAGCGCAGCGCCTCACGGAAGGTGGGCGCGCCGATCGGCGCGACCATGAACTCCTGGATGTCGACGTTCGAGTCGGCGTGCGCGCCACCGTTGAGGATGTTCATCATCGGCACGGGCAGGAGGTGCGCGTTCGGGCCGCCCAGGTAGCGGAAGAGGCTCAACTCGGCGCTGCCGGCAGCGGCCTTCGCCACCGCCAGGGAGACCCCGAGGATGGCGTTCGCGCCCAGCTCCGACTTGCTGTCCGTGCCGTCGATGTCGAGCATCTTCTGGTCGATGAGCCGCTGCTCGCTGGCCTCGTACCCGATGATCTGGTCGACGATCTTGTCTTCGACGTTGGAGACCGCCTTCTCCACGCCCTTGCCCTGGTAACGGTCGTCGTCACCGTCGCGCAGCTCGATCGCCTCGAAGGCGCCGGTGGAGGCGCCGGAAGGTACGGCGGCGCGGGCGACCGTGCCGTCGTCCAGACCGACTTCGACCTCGACCGTCGGGTTGCCCCGCGAGTCGAGAATCTCCCGGGCGACGATTCCCTCGATGGTTGCCACTAAGTCGCTCCTCGTTGTTGTGATCCGGTCCGTGGGTGGGCCGCGACGGTGCGGCTGAGGCAGGTGTTGAACGCAGCGTATCGGGCGGCGCGAACGGGCACGGCGTCGCCCGCGCACCCGGGTCGCCCCGCACTGACGGACATTCCCGGATTTCCGGGCGTCAACCGGCAACGGGTTTGCGCTGCGCGGACCAGATCCACCAGGCTGGTCGCCATGCCCGCCGCCTCGACCACCCTCCGCATGCTCGCCGTGTCGGTCATCGCGTCGCTCACGGTCACCGGCTGTCAGACATTCGAGGACGCCGGAGTCGCCATGGGCCGCTCGGAACTCGTCAACGACCTCGCCGCCCGGCTCGATCGGGCACTGGAGTTGACCTACTCGGCCGACTACCAGCTGCCCGGCGGCCAGCGCGCCGCCATCGTGCAGGCACAGGACCCGGCGCGATCCACCTACACCTACCCGGGCGGTCAACTCACCGTCACCCCGGAGGCCATCACCCGGTGCACGACGACCGGCGCCCGCCCGGAGTGCACGCTGATCGCCCCGCCCACCCCGGGCAGCAAGCCCACCGTGACGCTGTTCGGCGAGGCAAACCGGCAGGGCCTCGTCACGCCGCCGGTGGTGGTCGGGCTGCTCACCGCCGCCGCGCTCGACCCGCAGGCGGTCATCAGGCAGAGCGACACCACCGTCGCCGGGCACCACGCGGCCTGTGTTGCGGTGGAGAGCTCGTCCGGCGACTTCACCGCCTGCGTGACCACCGAGGGCGTGCTCGGCAGCTTCACCGGTCCGGTCGACGGCAAGCCGATGGAGTTGGCCCTGAGCGACTACTCCGCGACGGTCGACGAGCGCGCGTTCGACCCGCCCGCCGGCGCCGGCGTCGTCGACCGCCGCCCCGGCGGCTCGTGACCGACCCGTAGGCCAAGCCCACGTCTGTCACGCCGCCCGGCGCTGAACCCGCGCGGCCCGGCGTTTCGCCTCAGAGACCGAGCAGGGTGCGCAGGTGGCGCGGCGGCGGGCAGTCGTGGGCGAGCATCGCGTCGTGCCAGTCGCGGACCGACACCCCGTCCGGGCGGGCGGCGGCGATCTCGGCCACCTCGCTGTACCCGACGAAGTAGGTGGAGAGCTGGGTGGAGGTGAGTTGCGCGCGCCGCCACTTGCCGGCCGCCTCGCCCTCCTCCTGGAAGCCGCGCCCGGTCATCAACGCCATCGCCTCGGCCTCGGGCAGGTCCTCGGCGTGCACCAACTGGTCGAGCAGCGCGTTGATGGTCATCCGTAGTTGCATCTTGAGCTGCTGCAACCGCACCGGCAGACCGCCGAAGCCGAGCCCCGTCATCACCTCCTCCGCGTAGACCGCCCAGCCCTCGATGAACGGGCCGGACTCGGCCAGCGCGCGGACCCGCGTGCCACCGACGTAGCGGCGGGCGTGGGCGAGCTGGAGAAAGTGCCCCGGCATCGCCTCGTGCACCGTCAGATTGCGGATCATGTGGTCGTTGTACTCGCGGTAGAACGACTCGACCCGCTGCGCCGGCCATTCCGACGGGGTGGGCGCGATGCAGTAGAAGGTCGGCACGACGGCGGTCTCCAGCGGGCCGGGCGCGTCGCAGTACGCCACCGCCACCCCGCGGGCGAACTCCGGCATCTCCTGGATCACGCACCGGTCGTCGACCAGAGTGACCAGGTCGTGCGCGCGGACGAAGTCGGTCGCCTCGTCCAGGGTCACCCCGGCCAGCTCGACGATCGTCGCGTCGTTCGGGTGCTCGTCGGCGAGCAGATCCAACGCCCGGCGTACGGACGCGTCGTCGGCCGGGCCGCCGACCAGCTCGACAGCCGCCTCGCGGATCTCCGCGGTGACCCGGTCCAGGTTGGCCCACGCGCGACGCTGGATCTCGGCGGCGCCCAGCTCGGTGTCGAGGGTGTGCCAGAGCCGGGCCTCCCAGCGGCGCCGGCCCAGTCGCGGGTCGCGGCCGGGGCCGGCATCGGCGGCCAGGCCAATGCGCAGCCAGGCGACGAACTCGTCCAGCGCAGCGATCGCGGCGGTGGCCGCCGGCTCGACCCGGTCGAGGTGGCTCGGCGCCTGGGCGAGCAGCGCCGGCAGCTCGTCGCGGATCAGGGCGGCCGTGCCGGTGAACTGCCCGACCGCCGTCTCCGCGTGGATCCGCGGCATGTCCCGCAGCGTCGCGCGGGCGGTGGCGAGGGCGTCCGGTACGGCGGCGAGCCGACCGGCCAGTTGGGTCAGCCGCACCTCCGCGGGGGCGTACGGGCGGGCCAGCAGCGGGTGCAGCAGCGGGCCCGGGTTGTGCCGCAGCGGATCCCACTCGTGCGACCGGATCTCGGTCAGCTCGAACAGCTCCCGGTCCACGAATGAGGCGAGCAGCGCGTGGTCGACCTGCTCGTCGACGTCGAGGGAGTCCGGGTCCAGTTCGGACAGTGCGTTGGCGGCGTCGGAGAGCATCGCCCGATCGGCGCTCAACCCGTCGGCGGACAGGTCGGGCAGCCGGTCGTCGAAGCGGTGATCCCCGGCGGCGGTGGCAACCCCCGGCCGCGACTCCAGTAAAGCCTCGACAACCCGCTCAGCCAGCACCCCAAACGCTTCCACCCGCCCACCCTACCGACCGCCGCGCGCTGCGCCGCCGGTTCGGCCCACCCCGTCGATCATGAAGTTGTTGCCATCCACCTCGGCGTGTCGGGGCAACAACTTCATGATCAACCCAGGCTGGCGGGTGGGGGTGGGGGTAAGGGTGGGGGGTCGGGTTCGGTTTGGCGGATGGCTTCGGCGTAGGCCAGGGTGGCGCGGCGGAGGGCTGCTTCGGGGTCGATGCCCGCCTCGCGGGCCGCGGCGACCGTTGCCAGCAGGCTGGCGCCCAGTCGCGCTTCGGCGTCCACCTGAGTGTCCGCCAACGGAGGCGGAACCTCGATGCCCCTGCGGGCGGCGCGGCCGAGGATCTGCGCGGCAAGGGCCAGCGCGGGTTGGCTCAGGGCCACGCCGTCCAGCACCGAGTGCCGCGCCTTCTCCGCGCGCTTGATCCGCTCCCAGTTTTCGGTGATCTCCTCCAGGGTGCCCGCCTCGGCACCGGCGAACACGTGCGGATTACGCCGGATCATCTTGTCGACCAGGCCACCGGCCACGTCGTCGATGGTCCACCGCTCGTCCTCGGGCAACTCCTCGGCGAGCCGCGCGTGCAGCACCACCTGCAACAACACGTCGCCCAACTCCTCGCGCAGCGCGTCGGTGTCGTCGGCGCTGATCGCGTCGTACGCCTCGTAGCTCTCCTCCAGCAGGTAACCGGCGAGGCTGCGGTGCGTCTGCGCCCGCTTCCACGGGTCGCCGCCCGGAGAGGCCAGTCGATCCAGCACGGCCACCGCGTCGAGCAGCCGGGCACCCGGCGGGTCCCACGAGCCGTACATCAACTCCATCTCGGCCAACCCCGGCTGCCGGGCCAGCCGCAGACCCAACTCCCGGGCCAGCGCCTCGTCACCCGCCGGGCCGGCCAGCCACACCACCGTGCCATGCGTCGCCACCGCGTCCAGCAACGGCTGCGTCGCCGGGCCGTCGACCACCGTGACCTCGGCGCCCGCCTGGCGCACCGCCGTGACCAACTCACCGTCCGCGCCGGTCAGCACCGGGTGCTGGCGTACGACGTCCCAGGCCGCGGAGGTCAACAGGCCGGCGGGCAACCGGGGTGAGGTGACCAGGAGGACGATCCGTGCGGTCATGCTCAGCTGGCCGTGCCCTCGGCCTCCGGCGTCGCGGTCGGCCCCTCCGGGGTGGAGATGTCCGTGACCGCGTCGGAGGCCGGCTCACCCAGCGGCACGCTCACCGCGGGGGCATCGTCGGCGAAGCTGAGCAGCGGGAACTCAAGCGGGCGGTACCGCGGGCTGACGGTGACGTCGTAACGACCGACCGCCTCGGCCAGGATCCGCTTGGTCGCCAGCGCGCCGCGCAGCTGCTCGCCGTCGAGCTGCTGGGCGGCAGCCTCATCGGTCACCTCGGCCGGGATCTTGCCGGCCGCACGCCCGGCGGCGATCACGTCGGCGATCTCCTCCTTGGACGGCTCGACCGGCTCGGCCGGCAACCCGGACATGCAGGTGAAGAGCTTCGCCACCTCCCGCACGTGCCCGGTCTCCGGGTCGAGGCCGAGCTGCTGGGCGGCCTGGTCGACCGCCACCTGGCCGCGCGGCTGGTAGTTCTTCTCGGCGGAGAGCTTCTCGCACACCCTGGTCAGCACCATCGCCCGGACCACGTCGGCCACCTCGGGCAGGGTCGGTTGCGGCGCCGCGGGCTGCCCGCTGGCGGAGGGCTCCGGGGCCGGGTTCTTCGTCCGCAGGTCCTTCATCGCGGCGCTGACCTGAAGGTCGGTGATGCGCTGGTCACCGATGTAAGCGGCGATACCAGGCTCAGCACGGCAACCGGAGAGGGCGACGAGGCCGAGCGCCACAGTGGCGACGGCGGCAAGACGGCGAGCACGCATAGCCGTCACTCTCTCACGCCGTCACCCGAGGTTGTGACGCCCCCCACCTTCGCCCATCCCCCCGACCAGGGACGGCGTAGACGCGCGACCGCCCCTGGTCGAGAGCACACCGCCGGCTCAGGCGCTCGCGGCGACGGCGAGTGGGGCGGGGGCACCGAGCACATCGGAGAGCAGTTGCGCGCACCACTGGAGCAACGCCTGGTCACGCAGCGGCTCGCCACCGATCCGACGGGTCGCCGGTCGGGGCACGCTGACCTGGTCGGTGGCCTGCTTGTAGACGGCATCCGGGTGGTAGCGCTTGAGCCGCATCTGCTTCGAGTCCGGTAGGGGCAGCGGACCGAACCGTACGTGCTTGCCCTGCATGGACACGTCGGTCAGGCCGTAGCGGCGGGCCAGCAGTCGGAACCGGGCCACCTCCACCAGGTTCTGCACCGGGGCCGGTGGCTCGCCGTACCGGTCGGTCATCTCGGCGATCACCTCGCCCAGCCGCTCCTCGTCACGCGCCTCGGCGAGCTTGCGGTACATCTCCAGGCGCAGCCGCTCCACGCTCACGTAGTCGTGGGGCAGGTGCGCGTCGACCGGCAGGTCGATCTTGACGTCGGTCTCCTCCTCCGGCCGCTCACCCTTGAACGCGGAGACCGCCTCGCCGACCATCCGCACGTACAGGTCGAAGCCGACGCCCTCGATGTGCCCGGACTGCTCGCCGCCGAGCAGGTTGCCGGCGCCCCGGATCTCCAGGTCCTTCATCGCCACGTACATGCCGGCGCCCAACTCGGTGTGCTGGGCGATGGTCGCCAACCGCTCGTGGGCGTGCTCGGTGAGCGGCTTCTCCGGCGGGTAGAGGAAGTAGGCGTACGCCCGCTCCCGACCCCGGCCGACCCGGCCCCGGATCTGGTGCAGCTGGGCCAGGCCGAGCAGGTCGGCCCGCTCCACGATCAGCGTGTTGGCGTTCGGGATGTCGATGCCCGACTCGACGATCGTGGTGCAGACCAGGACGTCGAACTCCTTCTCCCAGAAGCCGACCATGACCTTCTCCAGGGCGTCCTCGCCCATCTGGCCGTGCGCCACCGCGACCCGCGCCTCGGGCACCAGCTCCCGCAGTCGCCGCGCCGCCCGGTCGATCGACTCGACCCGGTTGTGCAGGTAGAAGACCTGCCCGTCGCGGAGCAGCTCACGGTGGATGGACGCGGCCACCTGCCGGTCGTCCTGCGCGCCGACGAAGGTGAGCACCGGGTGCCGCTCCTCCGGCGGGGTGGCGATGGTGGACATCTCCCGGATGCCGGTGATCGCCATCTCCAGGGTGCGCGGGATCGGGGTGGCCGACATGCTGAGCACGTCGACCGACGCGCGCAGCGTCTTCAGGTGCTCCTTGTGCTCGACACCGAAGCGCTGCTCCTCGTCGACGATCACCAGACCCAGCTGCTTGAAGCGGGTAGCCGTCTGCAACAGCCGGTGCGTACCGATGACGATGTCGACGGTGCCGTCGGCGACCATCTCCAGCGTCCGTTCGGTCTCCTTCGGCGTCTGGAACCGGGACAGCTGCCGGATCTGCACCGGGAACTGGCTCATCCGCTCGGCGAACGTGTTGTAGTGCTGCTGCACCAGCAGGGTGGTCGGCACCAGCACCGCCACCTGCTTACCGTCCTGTACGGCCTTGAACGCCGCCCGGACCGCGATCTCGGTCTTGCCGTAGCCGACGTCACCGCAGATCAGCCGGTCCATCGGGACGGTCTGCTCCATGTCCCGCTTGACCTCGTCGATCGCGGCGAGCTGGTCCGGTGTCTCCTGCCAGGGGAAGGCGTCCTCCAGCTCGCGCTGCCACGGGGTGTCCGGGCCGAACGAGTGCCCCTTGGACGCCTTGCGGGCGGCGTAGAGCTGGATGAGCTGCGCGGCGATCTCCCGGACCGCCTTGCGGGCCCGGGCCTTGGACTTCTGCCAGTCCGAGCCGCCCATCTTGTGCAGGGTCGGCTGCTCGCCGCCCACGTAGCGGGAGAGCTGGTCGAGTTGGTCGGTCGGGACGAACAACCGGTCGCCCGGCTGGCCCCGCTTGCTGGCCGCGTACTCGATGACCAGGTATTCCCGGCTGGCGCCGTTGACGGTGCGCTGCACCAGCTCGACGTAGCGGCCGATGCCGTGCTGCTCGTGCACCACGTGGTCGCCGGCCTTCAACTCCAGCGGGTCGATGGTGTTGCGCCGCCGGCTCGGCATCTTGCGCATGTCCCGTGTCGAGGTGCCCCGACCACCTGTCACGTCGTTGCCGGTGAGCAGCACGAAGCGGGACGCCTCGTCGACGAAGCCACTGCTCAGCGCGCCACAGGTGACCACCAGCTCGCCGGGGACGGGCGCGGTCGGCACCTCCTCGGTCAACCGGGCGCCCAGGCCGGCGTCGCGCAGCACCTCCACCGCCCGCTGGGCGGGGCCGTGCCCCTCGAAGACCAGCGCGATCGACCAGCCCTCGCCGGCCCAGCGCTTGAGGTCCTCCACGAGCCGCGAGGTCTCGCCGTGATAAAGCGGCGCCGGCTGGGCGGACAGGGTCACCGCGATGGCGTCGTCCGGCGTGACGGCGGCCTGCTCGGGCGCGTCCTCCCAGGGCTGCCGCGCCTCGGCGGTCTCCCCCTCCACCAGACCGAACGGGGACAGCGTCCACCAGGGCTGGCCGAGCGTGCCCGCGGTGGCGCGTACCTCGCCGAGGGTGCGGAAGGCGGCGGCGCCGACGTCCACCGGGGCCTGGCCGCCGACCGCGGCGGCGGCCCAGCTGGCCTGCAGGAACTCCTCAGAGGTACGCACCAGGTCGTGCGCCCGCGTGCGGATCCGCTCCGGGTCGCAGAGCAGTACGTGGGTGCCGGCCGGCATGGCGTCCAGCAGCAACTCCAGCGAGTCGGGGCCGACCAGCACCGGGGCCAGCGACTCCATCCCCTCCACCGGGATGCCCTCGGCCAGCTTGTCGAGGATCTCGGCCAGCTCGGGGTGCTGCTCGGCGAGCGCGGCG
The DNA here is from genome assembly GCF_022229015.1 of Micromonospora foliorum. GTDB lineage: Bacteria > Actinomycetota > Actinomycetes > Mycobacteriales > Micromonosporaceae > Micromonospora > Micromonospora foliorum. Next base: position 36,792 of record NZ_JAKKFF010000424.1, on the reverse strand, counting down.
GCCCGGTCGCGGACCGCCGGGGTGAGCAGCAGCTCCCGACAGGGCGGTGCCCAGAGCAGCGGAACCTGCTCGATGGTCCGCTGGTCGGCGACGGCGAAGGTGCGGATCTCCTCCACCTCGTCGCCCCAGAACTCGACCCGGGACGGGTGCTCGTCGGTGGGCGGGAAGACGTCCAGGATGCCGCCGCGCACCGCGAACTCGCCGCGCTTGGTGACCAGGTCGACCCGGGCGTACGCCATGTCGATCAGCCGGCGGGCGACCTCCTCCAGGTCCGCCTCCTCGCCGGCGGCGAGCTGCACCGGCTCCAGATCACCGAGCCCCTTGAGCTGCGGCTGGAGCAGCGAACGGACCGGGGCCACAACCACTCGCAGTGGCCCGGTGCCGCCGTGCGCGTCGGTCGCCTCCGGGTGCGCCAGCCGGCGCAGCACGGCCAGTCGCCGGCCGACCGTGTCCGAGCGTGGGGACAGCCGCTCGTGCGGCAGCGTCTCCCAGGAGGGGAAGACCACGACCTGCTCGGCCGGCAGCAACCCACCCAGCGCGGCGGCCAGGTCGTCGGCCTCCCGGGTGGTGGCGGTCACCGCCAGCACCGGTCGCCCGGCCCCGTCGTTGTCCGCGGCGACCGCCGCGACCGCGAACGGGCGCAGCGCCGCCGGGGCGGTGATGTCGAGGCCGTCGACCTGGGCGGCACCGGAGCGCGCCAGGTCACGCGCCCGAGCCAGCCCGGGGTCGGCCAGGGCGGCGGTGAACAGACCGGTGAGCAAGGGAATCCTTCCGGGGAGTCGACGCACACGACGGCGGCCCCTCGTCCAGCCGGACGGGGGGTGCACGACCACAAGCCTAGCCCCGCCGACCGACAGCCACCCCCTTCCGCCCAGGTCCGCGCCGGGCCGGCGCGTCACTGCCGCGACGCGCCGACGCGCGCCCGCGCGGGAAGATCGTGCTCGATCCAGGATGTAGTGGTCTCGTCGACGCACCGATGCCACTACTTCCTGGATGTTGCGCGATCTTGGGCCGAGCACGGCCGCCCAGCCGGCCGCGCAGGGGATCTTGACCGTCGCGGGCGGGGCATGGTCGGGTTTCGGTATGGGTGAGCAGTGGCGGGCACAGTTCGACGCGGAGGTGAGCTTCGCCAACGGCGGCGGGCTGCGTACCGAGGGGTTCCGGCTGGACATTCCGGGTCGGGAGATCACCGACGGCGACCTGGCGGCGTTGTTCGTCCGCCACCTCGGGCTACTGATGGTCGCCGACGTGCGAATCAGCGCCAGGACGATCGTCCAGGAGCCGCACAAGGGCGGCCGGGGTGTCGCCGTCGAAGGCTCCGGCGCCGATCGTCGGCTGGTCGAGCTGAGCCACGTGATCAACGACGGGATGACCACCCTGCCGGGTTGGCCGGGGCCCCGGATCACCGACTGGCTGACCTTCGCGGCGTCCCGCGAGCGGTACGCCCCGGGCACCGAGTTCCACGTGGCCCGAATCGACATGATCGCCAACACCGGTACGTACCTGGACACGCCTGCCCACCGCTGGGCCGGCCGGGACGACCTGACCGGGGTGTCGCTGGACCGTCTCGCCGACCTACCGGGGGTGGTGGTCCGGGTGCCGGCCGGCACCCGCGCGGTGGACCGGCTGATGCTGGCCGCGTACGAGGTGGCCGGGCGGGCGGTGTTGCTGCAAACCGGGTGGGACGCGCACTTCGGCACCGAGCGGTACGGCGCGGCGGAGGCGCCGTACCTGACCGGGGACGCCGCCCAGGCGCTTGCCGACGCGGGGGCGGCCCTGGTCGGCATCGACTCGATCAACATCGACGACATGAGCCCGGCGGCCGCCGGTGTACGCCCCGCGCACAGCACGTTGCTCGCCGCCGGCATCCCGATCGTGGAGCACCTGACCGGTCTGGCCGCGTTGCCGCCGACCGGGTTCCGGTTCACCGCGGCGCCGCCGATGGTGGCCGGCATGGGCACCTTCCCGGTTCGCGCCTTCGCCGTCGTCAACCCCTGACGCCACCCGCGACTGCTGCGACACGCGTCGCCCCGGCGGGCCGCCGCCGTCGACAAAGACGATGGACGAGCCGGGGTTCTGGGAGACCGCCGGGCACCTGACCAGCGGCGGGGCCCGTCTCCGTGACGATCCGTCGCCCGCCCGGCCACCTCGTTCCGCCCTTCGGTCCACAAAGCGGACCATAGGCTACGAACGTGGACGAAGAATCGCACGGCACAGCTCGCGACTGGGCGCCGCGCAGCATCGGACTGCTCCTCGGCACCCTCGTGCTGGCCACGGCGTTCATCGCGGCCTACGTCGGCGCGTTGCACCAACCCACACCCCGCGACGTGCCGATCGGCGTCGTCTCCGGCGACCAACGCGCCCGGGCGACGCTCGACGCCGTGCGCGCCCAGACCACCATCCTCAAACCCATCGGGTACGACGAGCCGGGCGCCGCCGAGCACGGACTGCTCAGCCGCGCGGTGTACGCCGTACTCAGCACCGGACCGGACAACGGCCTGCTCCTCACCGTGGCGAGCGCTTCCGGCCCCTCCGCCACCAGTGCGATCAAGGAGGTCCTCGGCACCGCCACCGGCCGCACCGGCACCCCGCTACAGATCGTCGACAGGGTGCCGGTCACCCCGGCCGACCCGCGCGGGGTGGTGCCCTTCTACCTGAACGTCGGGTACGTGCTCGGCGGCTACCTGGGCTCGACCGTGCTCGGGATATCCGCCGGCACCACCCCCCGTACGGCGCGTCGGGCCGGACTGCGCATCGCCGCCCTGGCGGTCTACAGCGTGCTGCTCGGCATCGCCGGCGCGGTGGTGGTCGGACCGGTCCTGGACATCTGGCACCACGACGTACCGAGGATCGCCGCCATCGGCGCGCTTGCCGTCTTCGCCGCCGCGATGTTCGCCAGCGCCATCCAGGGCTGGCTCGGCGTCGCGGGCACCGCGCTGGTCATCCTGCTGCTGGTGGTGCTCGGCAACCCGGGCTCCGGCGGCATCTACGCGCCCGAGTTCCTGCCCGGGGTGTTGCGCGGCATGCACCGCTGGAACATCCCCGGGCTCGCCAACGACCTGACCAAGGCGGCGGTGTACTTCGACTGGCGATCGGCCGGCTGGCCGGCGTCCGCCCTCGGGATCTGGGCGGTGCTCGGAGGGCTCGGGTTGGTCAGCGCGAGCCTGGTCCGCGGTCGCCGGGCCGCCACCTCCGGCCCCGGGACGACCCGCTCCGGCCCCTCGCCGGTCCGCGACGGTGGTTGAGATCACCCCGGAAAACACCCTCCCGGAGGCAGTGGATCACCAGGGGGCCCTCCAGACATCCCCGGCGCGCGGATACCATCCAGTAAGTCGGACAGCGCTGTCCTTCGTACCCACGTAAGGGAGCGCATCGTGACCGACCAGCACGACCACGACGGCCCGGACGCCGCACTGCGCGCCGACATTCGCCGACTCGGCACCCTGCTCGGCCAGACACTGGCCCGCCAGGAGGGCCGCCCACTGCTCGACCTCGTCGAGGAGATCCGCGCCCAGGTCCGCTCCGACGCCCCGGCGGCTGCCCAGCGCCTCGGCGGGCTCGACGTGACCACCGGCACCAAGCTGGCCCGCGCCTTCTCCACCTACTTCCACCTGGCCAACATCACCGAGCAGGTGCACCGGGCGCGGGATCTGCGTCGCCGCCGCGCGGTGCAGGGCGGCTGGTTGGACCAGGCCGCCAAGATGATCGCCGAGCGCGGGGTCCCGGCCGAGGAGATCGCCAACGCGGCTCGCCGGCTGGCGGTACGACCGGTCTTCACCGCGCACCCGACCGAGGCGGCCCGTCGCTCGATCCTGTCCAAGCTGCGGGCGATCGCCGACGAGTTGGACACCGAGACCGCCAACGCGATCCTCTACGGTGCCAGCGACGAGGGCCCGGCCAACCGCCGGCTGGCCGAGTTGCTGGACCTGATGTGGCAGACCGACGAGCTGCGGCTGGACCGGCCGGACCCGACCGACGAGGCCCGCAACGCGATCTACTACCTGCGCGACCTGTACGCCGAGGCCGCCCCGCAGGTCCTCGACGACCTGGCCGACACGTTGCGCACGCTCGGCGTGGAGACCTCACCGACGGCCCGGCCGCTGAGCTTCGGCACCTGGATCGGCGGCGACCGCGACGGCAACCCGTTCGTCACCCCGGCGGTCACCCGCGAGGTGCTGACCATCCAGCACGAGCACGGCATCGCGGCCACCGAGAAGGCGATGGACCACCTGATCAACGAGGTGTCGGTGTCCCGCCGACTGCGCGGGGTGTCCCTGGACCTCTCCGCCAGCCTCGCCGCCGACCTGGACGCGCTGCCCGAGGTGGCGCTGCGTTTCCGCCGGGTCAACGCGGAGGAGCCGTACCGGCTCAAGGCGCGCTGCGTGAAGGCGAAGCTCGCCAACACCCGGGTGAGGTTGCGCCAGGGCACCGCGCACGTGCCCGGGCGGGACTACCAGGGCTCCGCCGAGCTGATCGCCGACCTGGACCTGCTGCGCGCGTCGCTGGCCCGCAACTCCGGGCAGCTCACCGCGGTCGGCCGGCTGGCCTCCACCATCCGTACGGTCTCCGCGTTCGGCCTGCACCTGGCCACCATGGACGTCCGGGAGCACGCCGAGGCGCACCACGCGGTGCTCGCGCAGCTCTACGAGGCGGTCGGCGAGGTCTCCGACTACCCGGCGCTGACCCGGCTGGAACGCACCAAGCTGCTCGCCGACGAGCTGACCGGCCGCCGCCCCCTGTCGACCCTGGACACGGCGCTGTCCGAGCCGGCCCGCAAGACGTTCGACGTGTTCGGGACCATCCGGGAGGCACAGGACCGGTTCGGCGCCGAGGTGATCGAGTCGTACATCATCTCGATGACCCTGGGTGTCGACGACGTGCTGGCCGCCGTGGTGCTGGCCCGCGAGGCCGGCCTGGTGGACGTGCACAGCGGGCGGGCCCGGATCGGGTTCGTGCCGCTGCTGGAGACCCCGGCCGAGCTGAACGCCGGCGGCGAACTCCTCGACGAGCTGCTGTCGCTGCCCGCGTACCGGGCGCTGGTGACCGCCCGGGGCGACGTGCAGGAGGTCATGCTCGGCTACTCCGACTCGAACAAGGAGGCCGGGATCACCACCAGCCAGTGGTCGATCCACCGGGCGCAACGCGCGCTGCGTGACGTGGCCGCCCGGCACGGCGTACACCTGCGGTTGTTCCACGGCCGGGGCGGCACGGTCGGGCGCGGCGGCGGGCCGACGCACGAGGCGATCCTGGCGCAGCCGTACGGCACGATGGACGGCGCGATCAAGGTGACCGAGCAGGGCGAGGTGATCTCCGACAAGTACACCCTGCCGTCACTGGCCCGGGAGAACCTGGAGCTCACCCTCGCCGCGGTGCTCCAGGCGACCCTGCTGCACACCGCACCCCGGCAGCCGGCCGAGATGTTGGAGCGCTGGGACGCGACGATGGACGTGGTCTCCGAGTCGGCGTTCCGGTCCTACCGGTCGCTCGTCGAGGACCCGGACCTGCCGGCGTACTTCTGGGCGTCCACCCCCACCGAGCTGCTCGGCGCGCTGAACATCGGCTCCCGGCCGGCGAAGCGCCCGAACACCGGCGCCGGGTTGTCCGGGCTGCGGGCCATCCCGTGGGTCTTCGGCTGGACGCAGACCCGGCAGATCGTGCCGGGCTGGTTCGGTGTCGGCTCCGGGCTGGCCGCCGCCCGCGAGGCCGGGCTGGCGGACGTTCTCGCCGAGATGCACCGCAACTGGCACTTCTTCCGCACGTTCCTGTCGAACGTCGAGATGATGCTGACCAAGACCGACCTGAGCATCGCCCGCCGGTACGTCGAGACGCTGGTGCCGAAGAAGCTGCACCCGATCTTCGAGCAGATCGAGCAGGAGTACGAGCTGACCAAGCGGGAGGTGTTGGCGGTCACCGCCTCACCGGCCCTGCTGGAGAACTCGCCGGTGCTCCAGCGCACCCTGGCCGTCCGCGACACCTACCTGGAGCCGCTGCACCACCTCCAGGTGGCGCTGCTGCGGCAGTACCGGGAGTCGGGCGCCGCCGGGCGGGCAATCGCCACCGCCCCGGGCGGCCGACGCGCACCCAGCGACGGCACCGCCCTGGAACGCGCGCTGCTCACCACGGTGAACGGCATCGCCGCCGGGATGCGCAACACCGGCTGATCAACAGGTACGAGAACGGGCCCCGGTCGCTGCGACCGGGGCCCGTTGTCGTGAGTCTGCGAACGACGGTCAGAAGTCGCCGCCGCCGAAATCCCCACCCCCGAAGTCGCCGCCACCGAAACCGCCGCCGCCGAAGTCGCCGCCGCCGAAGTCCCCACCGGCGTAGTCTCCGCCGCCGAAGTCCCCACCCTGGTCTCCGCCGCCGAAGTCGCCGCCCTGGTCGCCGCCGTCGCCCTGGTCGCCCCCGTCGCCCTGGTCGACACCGTCACCGAAGCCCTCCTGGTAGCCGGCGTCGTAGCCGTACCCGGGGTCGGCGAAGGCGGGCGAGAAGAGCGCGTCGGCGATCAGGATGCCGCCGAGCACACCGGCGCCGGCACCCAGCGCCGTCTTCCACCACGGCGTCGAATACCAGCCGGCGGGCACCGGTCGACCCTGATACCGCCCACCGGGGTAGTAGTAGGGCGTTTCCCGACCGGGTTGCGGCCCGGCCCGGAAGGTCTGCCCCTGCACGTCGACCTCGCGCTCCTTGGTGAGCTGCCCCACGCCACGGGCCGCGGCCAGGGTCGGCAGCTCGGGGCCCGGATCGATGCCCAGCGCCGTGCGCGCCGCCCGGATGTACGCCAGCCCCTCCAGCGCGGTCTCCCGGGCCAGCCCGAACTGGTGCGGCGTGGACGCCTGCTCCAGCTGAGAGCCCGCCGCGTTGTACCGCTCACCGGCGTCGGCCAGCGCCTGGCGTACCGCTGGTTCGTCGCCGTGCAGATTCATCAACTGGCCGCCGAGACGCTCGTACCACCGCTGCGCCTCCGCGCGGGCGTCGCCGAGCTCGGTACGCCGACGGGCACCGGCCTGGGCGCGGATGAGCGCGGCGGCGCCCAGCGCGCCGACCAGCACAACGGCGAGGCAGAGCACAAGTTCCATGTCATCGAACGTACCCCCGGGTGGCACGTCGTATCCGTCTGGCAAGCTCCGGTGATGGACGTCTCGACGCTGCTCCTGGTGATCGTGTGCCTCGGTGCCGGCGGGGCGGTGGGCTGGCTCGCGGCCCGGTCCCGGTCGGCGGCCGACATCGCCCGCCTGGATGCCACCCTGGCCGCCACCCGGGAGGGCGAGGGCCGGCTGGAGCAGTCCATGCGGGCTCTGAGCTACGAGGCCACCGCGCAGTCCCAGGAGGCGGTGGCCCGGGCGGTCGCACCGCTGCACGACACCCTGCGCCGCTACGAGCAGCGGGTGGCCGAGCTGGAGCACGATCGCGTCGACGCGTACGCCGAGCTGCGTGAGCAGGTCCGCTCGATGAACGCGGTCTCCGGTGAGCTGCGCACCGAGACCAAGCAGTTGGTGGCGGCGCTGCGCGCACCCCAGGTGCGGGGCCGCTGGGGCGAGCACCAGTTGCGCCGGATCGTCGAGGCCGCCGGCATGCTGGAGCACTGCGACTTCTCCGAGCAGGTCACCGCCGCCACCGACCAGCAGGTCGTCCGACCGGATCTGGTGGTCCGACTGCACGGCGGTCGCTCGGTGGTGGTCGACGCCAAGGCCCCGTTCGACGCGTACCTGACCGCCATGGAGGCCCGCGACGAGCGCGGCCGGGACACCCACCTCGACGCGCACGCGCGGCACCTGCGCGGGCACGTCGACGCCCTCGCCGCCAAGTCGTACTGGTCGGCGTTCGACAACTCACCCGAGTTCGTGGTGCTGTTCGTCCCCGCCGACCCGTTCCTCGACGTCGCCCTCCAGCGGGACCCGACGCTGCTGGAGCACGCCTTCACCCGCAACGTGGTGCTCGCCACGCCGGCCACGCTTGTCGCCCTGCTCCGCACGGTCGCCTACTCCTGGCGCCAGGAGGCGCTGGCCCGCAACGCGCTCGCGGTGCACACCCTGGCCCGGGAGCTGTACGGCCGGCTCTCCACCCTGGGCGACCACGTGGGCAAGCTCGGGTCCTCGCTGGCCGGTGCGGTGACCGCCTACAACCGGGCGGTCGGCTCGCTGGAGGCTCGGGTGCTGGTCAGCGCCCGCAAGCTCGCCGAGTTGGGCGTCTCGGACGACGAGCTGGCCACCCCGGCCCAGGTCGAGTTGACTCCCCGGCAGCCGCAGGCACCCGAGCTGGCCGATCCGGCCGACGAGGTCTCCGCCCGCCAGCCATCTATGTGACAGTGCGTATGCCCGCATATCACGAAGTGGTCACAAGGAACTGGCCACTAGTGACAGTGCTCGCCGACACCCCGAAAGATTCTGCTCACCCGAGCGCCCTTCTCTGAGGGCCCTGTTCTCTGGAGGAAAAGAGAACGTGAGCAGACTCCCCAACCTGAGCCGGCGAACCTCAGCCGCGCTCTTCGCATCGGTCCTGGCGGCGAGCGCCGTGACCGCCGTGGGTGGTGCCGCCACCGCGGCCGCCGCTCCCACGACCACAGCGGACACTTCCCCGGCCACCGCCGCCGAGACGCTGGGCGCCCACGACGCCAAACTGCTCAGCGAAGCCCGCGCCAAGAAGGCCCCGACCGTCACTCTGATCGTCGCCACCGAGAAGGGTGAGGCCGGGGACGTCGCCGACAGCCTCACCAAGCTCGGCGGCACGGTCAGCCAGCGACAGGACCGGGTCGGCTTCGTGCTGGCCAAGGTCCCCACCGACCGGGTCCTCAAGGCGGCGCGGCTGCCCGGTGTCTCGGCCGTCGACCTGGACGAGGTCATCCAACTGCCGGACCCGGCCCCGGAACGCACCCCCACCGGCACCGCCGGCGCGCGGCAGGCCACCGTCGCGGCGCCGGGAGAGACCACCCCGGCCGACAACCCCTACATGCCGACGAACGAGACCGGCGCGGTGGCGTTCACCGCGGCCCACCCGGAGTGGGACGGCCGGGGCGTCACGATCGGCATCATGGACTCCGGTGTGGACCTGGCCCACCCGGCGTTGCAGCAGACCACCACCGGCGAGCGCAAGATCGTCGACTGGGTCACCGCGACCGACCCGCTGGAGGACGGCACGTGGCGGCGGATGCAGGCCGAGGTCGCCGGCCCGTCGTTCACCATCGCGGGTGGCACCTGGACGGCTCCGGCCGGCACGTACCGGTTCAACCTGTTCAGCGAGTCCGTCACCGCCGCGAGCGACGCCCGCGGTGACGTCAACCGCGACGGCGACACGACCGACACCTGGGGGGTGCTCTACGACCCGGCCACCAACAACATCCGGGTGGACGCCAACCAGAACCTCAACTTCACCGACGACGCGATCATGCGGCCGTACAAGGAGAAGTACGACATCGGTTACTTCGGCACCGACAACCCGGCGACGCCTGTCGCCGAGCGGCAGCCGTTCGTCGTCGAGTTCCGGAAGAACGTGAACACCACGCCGATCGGGCTGCCGGGCAGCTACGACTACGTCAACATCGGCATCGTCGAGAGCACCCACGGCACCCACGTCGCCGGCATCACCGCCGCCAACGACATGCTCGGCAACGGCGCCTTCGACGGTGCCGCGCCCGGTGCCAAGCTGGTCTCCGCCCGCGCCTGCTCCTGGGGTGGTGGCTGCACCGCGGCGGCCCTCACCACCGGCATGATCGACCTGGTGGCCAACCGTGGCGTCGACATCGTCAACATGTCGATCGGTGGCCTCCCGGGCCTGAACGACGGCAACAACGCGAGGACCAACCTCTACAACGAGCTGATCGAGACGTACGGCGTGCAGCTGGTCATCTCGGCCGGCAACTCCGGCCCGGGTCTCAACACCGTCGGCGACCCGTCCGTCGCCAGCAACGTGATCAGCGTTGCCGCCAACATCAGCAAGGACACCTGGCTGGCCAACTACGGCTCGGTCGTCAAGAAGAAGAACGCCCTGTTCAACTTCTCCTCCCGTGGCCCGCGTGAGGACGGCGGCTTCAAGCCGAACATCGCCGCCCCCGGCTCGGCCATCTCCACCGCACCGACCTGGCAGCTCGGCGCCCCGGTCCCCGAGGCCGGATACGCGCTGCCCCCGGGCTACGCGATGCTGAACGGCACCTCGATGGCGTCTCCGCAGACCGCCGGCGCCGGCGCGTTGCTGCTGTCGGCCGCCAAGGCCACCGACCGGGGCGTCAGCCCGGCGGCACTGCGGCGGGCGCTGTTCAGCTCCGCCAAGCCGATCGCGGACGTGCCGACGTACGCGCAGGGCTACGGCATGGTCAACGTGCCGGGCGCCTGGCAGCTGCTGCGCCAGGGCGTCGAAACCCGGTCGTACGTCTCCGACGCGCCGGTCTGCAGCCCCCTCGCGGACCAGCTGACCATCTGGAACGGCGTGAAGTTCGTGCCGAACCCGGGTCGGGGCACCGGCGTCTACAACCGCTGCACCTCGTCCGAGGGTGGCCACAAGGTCGGCCAGAGCAAGACCTACCCGGTCAAGCTGACCCGCACCAGCGGGCCGGCCGGCACCATCAAGCACGACGTCACGCTCCAGGGCAACGACGGCACCTTCACGGCACCGAAGTCCGTCGCGTTGCCGCTCAACAAGGCCGTCACCATCAACGTCACCGCCAAGCCGGCCACCGAGGGCGCGCACGGCGCGATCGTGCGGATCGACGACCCGGCCACCAACGTGGTCGACTTCGAGGTGTCCACCGTGGTGGTGGCCTCGAACGACGTGAAGAAGCCCACCTTCTCGTACGCCAACGAGGGCTCGGTCGACCGGAACGGCTTCACGTCGTACTTCGTCACGGTGCCGGAGGGCGCCAAGGCGCTCCAGGTGAACCTCTCCGGGATCGCCACCGGCTCGCAGACCCGCTTCATCGCGATCAACCCGCTGGGTGTGCCGGTGGAGGCCACCACGAGCACCGTCTGCTACACCAACTTCTCCGACGTCAACGTCTGCAAGCCGCAGGAGCGTGACTACCAGAACCCGCTTCCCGGGGTCTGGGAGATCGAGGTGGAGTCGCGGCGCACGTCCCCGGCGCTGAACAACCCGTTCAAGCTCCAGGCACGGGTGCAGGGCCTGACGGTCGAGCCGGCGCTGGTCGAGCTGCCCAGTGTCAAGGCCGGCGAGCCGACCCCGGTGAGCTGGGACGTCACCAACACCTTCGGCCCGGTCTCGGTCAGCGGTCGCAGTGGCGCGCTGACCGGTGTGCGGACCGAGCGTCCGACCATCACCGAGGGCGGCCCCAACCAGGAGTGGACCGTCGAGATCCCGGCGGGCACGTCGACGTTCACCGCCCGGATCGGCAACCCCGCCAACGCGGGCGCCGACCTGGACCTGTTCGTCTACCGGGGTGCCACCGAGGTCGGCCGGGCCGCCGACGGCGACTCGGAGGAGGCGGTCACGCTGACCAACCCGCCCGCCGGCACCTACCGCGTCGTGGTGGAGCCGTACGGGGTCGACGGGCCGGGGACCAGCACCGCCTACGACTACTACGACGCGTTCGCGTCGGCGTCGCTGGGCACGATCACCGCTCCGGCCGTCGCGGTGCCGCTGATGCACGGCGAGTCGGCAACCATCACCGGCACGGTGACCGCGGTGGCCGTTCCGGCCGACGGGCGTCAACTCTCCGGTGAACTGGCGATCGTCACCACCGAGGGTGCGGTCGTGGGTCGCGGCAACGTGTCCATCGGGGCCGTGAACTGATCCGCTCGTAACACCGGCAGGAGCCCGTCCCCACGTTCGGGGGCGGGCTCCCGCATGTCAGGGGTGAGTGGTCAGGACCGGTGGGCGGCCGTCACGACGAACGGCGTGCCCTGCTGGCAGGTGGTCATCATGCCGGGCTCCACCCGACCGGTGACCTCGACCCGTGCGCCCGGCGTCAGCACGTCACGCGGGCCGCCGAGCAGCAGGTAACCGTCGAGCAGTACGCAGCCGGGCTCCACGCCGCCCTGCACGGTGCCGCTGAGGGTGGTGGCCCCGACGCCCGGCGGCGTGCTCGGGCCGCCCGGTTTCGGAGTCTTCACCCCGGGCGGCACGGTGGGGGTGACGGTCTCTGGCGAGGCGGTCGGGTCGGGCGTGGGCTGGCTGGTCACCGGCTGCGCTCCCGTGGGTGTCGGGGTGGGTGTGCCGCCCCCGCCACCCTGGCCGCCGCAGGCGCTCAGCGCCACGCAGACGGCCAGCGCGGGGACGGCGAGCCGAAGAGTCCTCATGCCGGATCTGACGTACGCCGACCCGAGTTCGTTCCCGTGCTCAACCGCGCGCCGCGGCGGCCTTCATGTCCCGCTTCAGCTCCTGCGGAAGCGAGAACGTGAGCCGCTCGTTGGCGGTGGTGATCTCCTCGACGTCGGCGAAGCCGCGCGCGGCGAGGTGGACCAGCACCTCCTGGACCAGGTCGTCCGGGACGCTCGCGCCCGAGGTCAGGCCGACCGTGGTGGCCCCCTCCAGCCAGGCGTCGTCGATCTCGTGCGCGAAGTCGACGAGGTGACCGGCGCGGGCGCCGGCGTCCAGGGCGACCTCGACCAGGCGGACCGAGTTGGAGGAGTTCGTCGAGCCGACGACGATCACCACGTCACAGTCGGCGGCGATCTCCTTGACCACGTGCTGCCGGTTGGAGGTGGCGTAGCAGATGTCGTCACTGGGCGGGGACTGCAACAGCGGCAGCCGCTGCTTGAGCCGGGCCACCGTCTCCAGCGTCTCGTCGACGGAGAGCGTGGTCTGGGAGAGCCAGACCACCTTCTCCGGATCACGTACGGTGATCTTGTCGGCGCCGTCCGGGCCGTCCACCAGTTGGATGTGCGCGGGGGCCTCACCGGCGGTGCCGATGACCTCCTCGTGCCCCTCGTGGCCGATGAGCAGGATGTCGTAGTCCTCGGCCGCGAAGCGCCGCGCCTCGTGGTGCACCTTGGTGACCAGCGGACAGGTCGCGTCGATCGCCTTCAGCGAACGCGCCTTGGCCTGCTCGTAGACCTCCGGCGCCACGCCGTGCGCGGAGAAGATGACGGTGGCGCCCTCCGGCACCTCCTCGTTCTCCTCCACGAAGATCGCGCCCTGGGCCTCGAGGGTCTGCACCACGTGCTTGTTGTGCACGATCTGCTTGCGCACGTAGATCGGGGCGCCGTAGAGCTTCAGCGCCTCCTCCACGGTCTGCACCGCGCGGTCGACACCCGCGCAGTAGCCGCGGGGCTTGGCCAGGAGCACGCGCTTGCCGGTCCGGTGAGTCGCCTGAGCCTCAGTCACCACCCCATCGTACGTGCCACCCCACCACCCGCCACCGGGCCGCAACCCCCAACCCCACCCCCCGCCCCTCCCTGCGTTGATCATGAAGTTATTGCTCCGACACGCCGGCACGGAGGGCAATAACTTCATGATCGACGGGCCAGGTCGGGAGGGTCCGTAGGGTGGGCGGGTGAGCGAGGGTGGGCGGGTGACCGGGGGCGGGGCGCGGGTGGGCGGCGGCGGCGGGGGCGGCGGGGCCAGCAGCGCTGAGGAGCCCTGGCCGGTACGGGTGGTCAGCCAGAAGGTGGGGGCCTGGATCGCCAAGCTGGGCTGGGTGTGGGTGGACGGGCAGGTGGCCCAGATCAGCCGCCGCCCCGGGGCCAGCACGGTCTTCCTCACCCTGCGTGACCCGTCGGCCGACCTGAGCCTGACCGTCACCACCAACCGGGACGTCCTGGACGCCGGTGCGCCGGAGCTGCGCGAGGGCGCCCGCGTGGTGCTGCACGCCAAGCCGGAGTTCTACGCCGCCCGGGGCACGCTGAGCCTGCGGGCCGACGAGATTCGCCAGGTGGGGCTCGGGGAGCTGCTGGCCCGGCTGGAGAAGCTCAAGAAGCTGCTCGCCGCCGAGGGGCTCTTCGACCGCGCCCGCAAGCGTCGACTGCCGTTCCTGCCCGGCCGGATCGGGCTGATCACCGGCCGCGCGTCGGCCGCGGAGCGGGACGTGCTGACCAATGCCCGACGGCGCTGGCCGGCGGTGGAGTTCCGGACGGTCAACGTGGCCGTGCAGGGCCCGTCCGCGGTGCCGCAGATCGTCGACGCGCTCAAGGTGCTGGACGCCGACCCGAGCATCGACGTGATCATCATTGCCCGGGGTGGCGGCGGCATCGAGGACCTGCTGCCCTTCTCCGACGAGGCGCTCTGCCGCGCGGTGTTCGGCTGTCGTACGCCGGTGGTCAGCGCGATCGGCCACGAGACGGACGCGCCGCTGATCGACTACGTGGCCGACGTCCGTGCCTCCACCCCGACCGACGCGGCCAAGCGGGTGGTCCCCGACCTCACCGAGGAGGTACGCCTCATCGGTCAGGCCCGGCACCGCCTCGAACGGGCGGTGCGCAACCTCGTCGACCGGGAGACGCACCGACTCGACGGGCTGCGCTCCCGGCCGGTGCTGGCCCGGCCCCAGGTGATGGTGGAGCATCGGGCGACCGAGCTGACCGCGTTGCGTCAGCGGGCCGGCCGCTGCCTGGAGCATCGGCTCGCCGCCGCCGAGGATGACCTGCGGCACACCCTCGCGCGGCTGCGCGCCCTCTCCCCCGCCGCCACCCTCGACCGGGGGTACGCGATCGTGCAGCGCGCGGACGGCCAGGTGGTCCGCGCGGCGGCGCAGGTCGGCAAGGGCGACCCGCTGCGGGTACGACTGGCCGACGGCGAGCTGGCCGCCACGGTCGATGGCTGAGTGGCGACGCGGCGCGGCGGGGAGCGGTGTGCTGAGATGAACGCGATGACTGACGACACGAAGGCCGGGCCGGACGAGCGGCTCAGTTACGAGCAGGCCCGCGCCGAGCTGGCCTCGGTGGTGGAGCGGCTGGAGGCCGGCGGCACGTCCCTGGAGGAGTCGCTGGCCCTCTGGGAGCGCGGCGAGGCGCTGGCGGTGATCTGTCAACGCTGGCTGGATGGTGCGCGGGCGCGGATCGACGCCGCCCGGCAGGAGCCGGCTTCCTGACCGACCGCCGGTGGGGCGGCCGGAGCCGCCCCACCCGGGTACGTCAGTTGAACAGGCTGTACAGCTCGGCCGGTGCCTCGACGACCTGGGCCGCCGGCGGCTTCTGCGCGGCGGTGGCGGCACCGTAGTCGGAGTACGTCATCTTGATCTCCTGGGCGGCGGTCTGCCCGGCGGCCGGCAACTGCAGCACCAGCTCGCTGAGCCGGCCCTGCGGGTCCACCTTCGCGGTGAACGGGACGGTCTTCGCCTGGGTGCCCAGCGCGGCGATCGTGGCGGCGTTCAACGAGCCCGCCTCGGCGGCCTTGGTGACGTCGATGGTGCCGGCGTACGCGCCGGTGCCGGTGCTGCGGACCTCGGTGATGCCCTGGGTGAGCACCGCGCTGCCGGCCGGGTCGACCTTCTCGAAGTCGAAGCCGAGGTTGCGGTTGCCCTTGATCCGGTTCTGGTCCAGGTGCTGGTACTTGCCGAGGTTGAGCTGCTTGATGGCGGGCAGGCTGTCGGCGGTGGGGCCGGCCAGCTCCAGCTTGACCCAGCTGTCCGGCTTGAAGTGGATCACGTCGAGCTTCATCGCCAGGTCGGACGAGGGGCCACCGATCGAGATCTTCATCGCCGCGCTCTGGCTCGGCTGGTGCACCAGCCCTTCCGCCGTCGAGCCGGCGCCGGCCAGGGTGAACCGGAAGTTCCCGTTGCTGATCTCCTTGGTGGAGTCGAGCAGGGCCTGCTTGGCGTCACCCGCCACCGGGGCACCGGACGGGCTCGCCGTGCCGGACGCGCTCACCGTCGGGGACGGCGTCGATCCGGCGGTGCCGGTTCCGCTGGCGCAGGCGGCCAGTGCGGGCGTGATCAGAGCGGCGGCTACCAGGCCGGCGCCGAGTCGTCGAACAGTCATACGTGTCTCCCAAGGGGGTCACCCGACGACCTGGGCGGCGCCGGAAACCGGGCGACGCAGCAGCACCGTCGGCTGCGTCGCGCGATCCGGGCCGAGCAGCGCGCCCGGATCACCCCCTCCTTGTTCCCTGTCGACGCGTCGGACAATCACCCTTCGGCCTGGTTGCCCAGATTCGGTGCCGGCGGGACCACCGACCACCGGGTCCGGTCAGCGCAGCGAGCCGGCCAGTTCGCGCAGTTCGTTGTCCCGGGCGTCGCCGACGACGATCACCGTGCGGGTCGGCTCCAGCAGGACCAGCGCCTGCTGGTTTCCCCGGGCCGTGTAGAGCTGCCAGGTGCGCCCGGCCAGCTCGGTGGGGCCCTGCGGCTGGCCCTGGCTGGTCAGCTCGGCGGGGAGCAGACGGTCCGCCGGGACGCTGCTCTGCAGCAGTTGGACGCCCCGGCCCTCCGGCGTGAGGTAGCCGAGTCGCAGGTTCGCACCGCCCTCGACGGTCTGGTAGCGGGCGCTGACCGTCGTCCAGTCGGCGCCGAGCCCCTGCGGCTGGCTCACCGGGAAGACGTTCGCCGACCGGGCCTGCTCGATGGCGGGCGCCGGATCGACTGTGGTGGCCTGGTCGCCACCGAGGAATCCCCGGTAGAACGCCAGCAGCAGCGCGATCGGGACGAGCAGCACCAGCAGCGAGATCGCCATGTCCTTCGGCGACCGCTCGGACTTGCCCGACACCGCCGGCGGCGGTGGGGTCGGATCGGTCGCGGCGGGCTCACCACCGCGGCCGGCGGGGACGTCGGCCGGCGGCTGACCGTCGGGTGGCGTGCGGTCGGCGGGTACGCGGTCGGCTGGCTGTGCGGGTTCCACCCCGCTATCTTCGCAGCCGCCCGACCGGCGGTATCCGGGCCATCACCGCCCCGCGCCGACGCCCGGTCGGCCATCGTGTGAGGATCAGCGACAAAGCCGGCAGTGGGGGCCTCCCCGCCGCCGGTCGTCCCCGCACCGTCGCGAGGAGGAGTAGCCGTCATGACGAACACCAGGACGCGGATCCCACAGGATCTCGACCGAAATCTTGCCCTCGACCTGGTTCGGGTCACCGAGGCCGCGGCGATGGCCGCCGGCCGGTGGGTCGGTCGGGGCGACAAGGAGGGCGGCGACGGAGCCGCGGTCGACGCGATGCGCAAGCTGATCAACTCGATCCAGATGCGCGGTGTGGTGGTGATCGGCGAGGGCGAGAAGGACAACGCCCCGATGCTCTTCAACGGCGAACACGTCGGTGACGGCACCGGCCCGGAGGTGGACGTCGCCGTCGACCCGGTCGACGGCACCACCCTGATGAGCAAGGGCATGCCGAACGCGGTGGCGGTGCTCGCCGTCTCCGAGCGGGGGGCGATGTTCGACCCCAGCGCCGTGTTCTACATGGAGAAGCTCGCCGTCGGTCCGGCGTACGCCGACGTGATCGACATCAACGCCGGTGTGGCGGAGAACCTGCGCCGGATCGCCAAGGTCAAGGGCACCGACGTCTCCGAGGTGACCGTCTGCGTGCTGGACCGGAGCCGCCACGACGACCTGGTCACGCAGATCCGCCGGACCGGCGCGGGCATCCGGTTCATCTCCGACGGCGACATCGCGGGCTCCATCGCGGCGGCCCGGGGCGAGTCGGACGTCGACGTGCTGATGGGCATCGGCGGCACCCCGGAGGGCATCATCTCCGCGTGCGCGCTGAAGTGCATGGGTGGTGCGATGCAGGCCAAGCTCTGGCCGCGCGACGAGCAGGAGCGGGAGAAGGCGATCGCCGCCGGGCACGACCTGGACCGGGTGCTGGGCACGGATGATCTCGTCACCGGCGACAACTGCTTCTTCGTGGCGACCGGGGTCACCTCCGGCGACCTGTTGCGCGGGGTGCGCTACCGGGCGGGCGGCGCGTACACCCAGTCGATCGTGATGCGCTCGAAGAGCGGCACCATCCGGGTGATCGACTCGTACCACCGGCTGGAGAAGCTGGCGCTCTACTCCGCGGTCGACTTCGACGGTCGTCCGCTGGCCGAGCAGGAGTGACAACCGCCGACACGGCGACCCCGCAGACCCTGTCGGCCGCCCGCCGGATCACCGGTGTCGCGCTGGCGTCGGTCTCCGGGGTCGCGGTGGCGGTGCAGTCGCGCATCAACGGCGAGTTGGGGGTACGCCTCGACGACGGCTTCGCCGCCGCGGTGGTCTCGTTCGGCATCGGCCTGCTGGTGCTGCTGGTGCTGGTGCCGGCGACCCCGGGTGGTCGGCGGGGGCTGGCCGCGACGCGGCGGGCCCTGCGCACGGGCACGCTGCGGCCGTGGCAGTGCCTCGGCGGGATGTGCGGGGCGTTCCTGGTGGCCACGCAGGGGCTCACCATCGGCACGTTGGGCGTGGCGGTCTTCACCGTGGCGGTGGTCGCCGGTCAGACCGGCAGCAGCCTCGCCGTGGACCGGGCCGGGATCGGGCCGACCGGCCGGCAGCCGGTCACCCGGCAGCGGCTGGCCGGCGCGGTGCTCACCGTGCTGGCAGTCGGCCTGGCGGTCGGCGACCGACTGGGCGACCCGGGCGCGCTGGCGCTCGCCCTGCTGCCGCTGTTCGCCGGGGTGGGCATCGCCTGGCAGCAGGCCGTCAACGGCCGGGTCCGGGCGGCGGCCGACAGCGCGTTGACGGCCACGTTGGTCAACTTCGCCGTCGGCACGGTCACCCTGCTCGTCGCGTTCGCGATCGACATCGCCGTACGCGGCTGGCCCGGCGGCCACCTGCCGACCGAGCCGTGGCTCTACCTGGGTGGCCCGATCGGCATCGTGTTCATCGCGATCGCCGCCGCGATCGTGCGCTTCACCGGTGTGCTGCTGCTCGGCCTGGCCACCATCGCCGGGCAGATCGTGGGTGCCGTCCTGCTGGACCTGATCCTCCCCACGGCGGCCTCGCACCCCGGTGTGAACACCCTGCTCGGGGCGGCGCTGACCATGATGGCCGTGCTGATCGCCGCGCTGGCGCCACCCGCCCGCCGCTGACCGGTCGACCCGTCTCGATCCGGACTCAGGTCGGTCCGGGTCCGATACCGACGGTCAGCCGGCGTCGGAGGAGTGCCCGGGGAAGAGGTGCGCGCTCGGGTCGATGGCGACGGCCGCGTTGTTGACCGCCGTCGCCGCCTCACCGAAGCCGGTGGCGATCAGCCGGACCTTGCCCGGGTACTCGGTGATGTCGCCCGCCGCGAAGACCCTCGGCAGGTTGGTGGCCATCGCGCTGTCCACCAGGATGTGTCGGCGGTCCAGCCGTAGCCCCCACTCGGCGAGGGGGCCCAGGTCGGCGGTGAAGCCGAGGGCGGCCACCACGATGTCCACCGGCAACGTCTCGGTCGCGCCGCCGCGCACGGTCACCTCGGCGCCGGTCACCGTGCCGTCACCGAGCAGCCTGGTGACCTCGGCGTTGACCACGACCCGCACCGGCAGGGAGAGCACCCGGGCGACCGTCGAGGCGTGCGCCCGGAACTTCTCCCGTCGGTGCACCAGGGTCACCGACCGGGCCAACGGTTGCAGGGCCAGCGCCCAGTCGAAGGCGGAGTCGCCGCCACCGACGATCAGCACGTCCCGATCGGCCAACTCGGTCGGCTCGGTCACGAAGTAGACGATCCCCGAGCCGGGGGCGCCGTCGGCGCACGGCAACGGCCGGGGGCTGAAGCTGCCGAGCCCGCCGGTGACCACGACCGCGCCGCACGCGAGCTGCTCGCCACCGGCCAGGCCGAGCACCGGGCTGCCGTCGGCGTACGAGAGCTTCTCGGCCCGGGTGCCGAGCAGGTACTGCGGATTGAACGGGGCCGCCTGGGCCACCAGGTTGGCCACCAGGTCACGGCCCTTGACCGCGGGAAAGCCAGCGACGTCGAGGATCAGCTTCTCCGGGTACATGGCGGTGACCTGGCCGCCCGGCTCGGGCAACGCGTCGATCACCGCCACCGACAGCCCACGGAACCCGGCGTAGTACGCGGCGAAGAGGCCGGCCGGACCGGCCCCGATCACGGCGACATCGACCTCGCGCATGGCGTACCGTCGCTTTCCGCTCACGGATCAACGCGTGCTGATCTCGACCGTAGGCGGGCGGCGACAGTCGGGCAAGCACGTCCCGAAGGCGCGCCGGAGAATCACCCTCAGGGCAGGCTGAGCGTGGAACCCGAGTAGTCGGGGCCGTCCACCGACGGTCGCCGCCGACGGAACAGGATCGCCGCCACCACCCCGCCGAGCAGGCCGAACAGGTGACCCTGCCAGGAGATCCGCTCGTCGGTGGGGAGGATGCCGACCAGTTGCCAGCCGTAGAGCAGACCGACCAGGAGGAAGACCGCGAAGTTCCACCAACTGCGCTCGACGATGCCCCGGGTGAGCAGGATGCCCAGGTAGCCGAAGATGACGCCGCTGGCGCCGACCACCACCGAGTTGGGTGAACCGGTGAACCACACGCCGAGCCCGCTGACCAGGATGATGACCAGGGTCGACCAGAGGAACCGGCGGGCGCCGGCGGCGAGGACGAAGGTGCCCAGCAGGATCAGCGGGATGCTGTTGCTGTAGAGGTGGTCGAAGCCGTGGTGCAGGAACGGGGAGAAGAAGACCCCGTCCAGCCCGTCGATGCGTTGCGGGATGATGCCGGCGGTGGCGTCCAGGCCGAACGCGAGCCCCTGGTCGACGGCCTCGATGAGAAAGAGGAACGGAACCACCGCACACATGGCGACGAACGCCCGGCCGAGCGCGGCGTAGAACGCCTCGGTGCCGAACCGGTACGGGTCGCCGCTTGACGGGTGCAGGGTCACTCCACAACTGCTATCAGCAAAAGCGGTCGACCGCCACTCACGTCCCGGCCGGGCAGACCGGTGTACGCGCGACAGCGGGGTGGGTGGTCGCCCACCCACCCCGCCTCGACTGCGTCAGTAGTGCCCGTTGTTCTGGAAGTACGACCAGGCACCGCAGGGCGTCTTGTACCTGCCCTTGATGTAGCCCAGCCCCCACTTGATCTGCGTGGCCGGGTTGGTCCGCCAGTCGGACGCGACGGAACCCATCTTGCTGCCCGGCAGAGACTGCGGAATGCCGTAGGCCCCGGACGAGGAGTTGCTGGCCTTGTGGTTCCAGCCGCTCTCCTTGGTCCAGAGCTTCTCCAGACAGGGGAACTCGGCGATGCCGAACCCCGCGCTGATCATCAGCGCGCAGCCGGTCTTGCGGTTACCGCTGTACTCGGCGCAGGACGCCGGGATCGGCCCGTCGTACGGCTTGGCGACCGCGTTGGCGGCGGCCGCGCGCTCCCGCTTGCGGGACGCCGCGGCGGCTTCGGCCCGGCGGGCCCGCTCGGCGGCCTCCTTGGCGGCCTGCGCCGCCCGCAGCTTGGCCTGGTACTCGGCGGCCCGCTGCTTGGAGAACTGCACCTGGTGGGCGGCCTGCCGCTCGCGCTGGTACGCGAGGTCGGCCCGGTCGACCTCGAGGCTGACCTGCTCGGTCAGACCCTGTTGCTGGGTTTCCCGGTCTTCGCCCAGGTAGAAGCCACCGGCAACGCCCACGGAGAGCAGCGCTACAGCAGCCGTACGGGCGCCCAACCGGCTCCACAGCCGACTCACGAAGTGGTCCCTTCGTCGGGAGCAAGGACGCGGCGCGGCGCAGGCCACAGGTGGGCCGTCAGCCGTGCCACGAGCGCCCCGACCGGTTGCCGGTCGCGCCGACGCACCTACCGTCGCCGATGCCGTCCGTCTCGGGACGAACGATCACCGACGATTCAATTGGTGCATGGACGCTCGTGGGACACGATTGCGCACAGTGAGGCTGATAGGAAACCGACCGGCCTGTTTGTGATCTGCGCCACACCGAATCTGCGGACAAAAGCCCATAAAAACACCGTCAGATCGGAATGTCCTCCAGGAGGTCCGTGACCATCGCGGCGATCGGCGACCGCTCCGAACGGCTGAGGGTGACGTGCGCGAAGAGCGGATGACCCTTGAGCGCTTCGATGACAGCCGTCACCCCGTCGTGCCGGCCGACCCGCAGATTGTCCCGCTGAGCCACGTCGTGGGTGAGCACCACCCGGGAGCCCTGCCCGATCCGGGACAGCACGGTCAACAGCACCCCGCGCTCCAACGACTGGGCCTCGTCCACGATCACATAGGCGTCGTGGAGGCTGCGCCCCCGGATGTGGGTCAGCGGCAGCACCTCCAGGATGCCCCGCGAGGTGACCTCCTCCAGCACGTTCTCGTGCACCACCGCGCCGAGCGTGTCGAAGACCGCCTGGGCCCACGGCGACATCTTCTCCGACTCCGAGCCCGGCAGGTAGCCCAACTCCTGGCCACCGACGGCGTACAGCGGGCGGAACACGATCACCTTCTTGTGCCGGCGGCGCTCCATCACCGCCTCCAGCCCGGCGCAGAGCGCCAGCGCCGACTTGCCGGTGCCGGCCCGACCACCCAGCGAGACGATCCCGATCGACTCGTCCAGCAGCAGGTCGAGAGCGATCCGCTGCTCGGCGGAGCGGCCGTGCAGCCCGAACGCCTCCCGGTCGCCCCGGACCAGCCGCACCGACTTGTCCGGCAACACCCGACCGAGGGCGGAGCCACGCCCCGAGTGCAGCACCAGACCGGTGTGGCAGGGCAGCCCGGCCGCCTCGTCGAGGTCGAGCGTCTCGCCGGCGTACAGCTGGCCGATCTGCTCCTCGCTCAACTCCATCTCCGACATACCGGTCCAGGTCGGGTCGCTGGCCTGGCCGTGCCGGTACTCGTCGGCGCGCAGACCCACCGAGGCCGCCTTGACCCGCAGCGGCATGTCCTTGCTGACCAGGGTCACCTCCCGCCCCTCGGCGGCGAGGTTGAGCGCGACGGAGAGGATCCGGGCGTCGTTGCTCTCGGTGCGGAACCCGGGCGGCAGGACGCCGTCGTCGGTGTGGTTGAGCTCCACCCGCAGGGTGCCGCCGACGTCGTTGGCGGGCACCGGACGGTCGAGTCGGCCGTGCCGGACCCGCAGGTCGTCGAGCATCCGCAGCGACTGCCGGGCGAACCAGCCCAGCTCCGGATGGTGCCGCTTGCCTTCCAGCTCGGTGATGACCACCAGAGGCAGCACCACCTCGTGCTCCGCGAACCGGTGGAACGCCGCCGGATCGGAGAGCAGCACCGACGTGTCCAGGACAAAGGCCTGGCCGGCTGGTCGTGGCTCCTTGGGGTCGGCCGGCGCGGCGGCCGCCGAACGGCGGCTCCTGGTGGCGCGGCGGGTCGTGGCAGTCGCGGCCGGGGTCTGGTCGGCACCGGCGGTGGTACGGCGAGTCGTCACAGGCCTGCTCCGACGGATGGGCACCCGCCACCCGTGTTCCGCCTCCTCCGGTGCCCGGGGACACGGGGTCGGATGCGGAACCCCATGCGCGAGGTCGCAGATCCGGGCGGACCGGCTGGCTCGGGAGAACCCCGTGCCATGCCTAGACGCTAGCCCCGCCGGACCTTCCCGGCTAGAGGCCGAACGTGGATCTCCTAAGACGCGCTCATGAACAGCGCTTCACCGGCGCTCCCACCAGCCGCAGGGCCGGTGGCGAACGCGGCGGAACCGGCCGGGATGCATGCCCCCTGCGCGCATCCCGGCCGGTGGGGCCACCGTCACCGGTCTGACGTGACCCCGACGGTGCGTGTCCGCCGCGGACGACGCACCGCGTTCGTGGCGCCGGTCGGCGGGCATAACCCGCCGACCGACCTCAACCGGTACGTCGGACGAGCGTGCCGGTCGGGTGCCGCCCGCTGATCGGGGCGGCCGGCGCGCTGAACGACGAGCCGGTGTAGGTGGTGCCGGGGCGGGGGGCGACCGCACCGGCGGAGCGGACCACCCCCGCGGGCGAGACCGACAGGGCCGAGGCGATCGCCGCCTGGGCGTCCCGACGACGCCGGTTCCAGGCGCCCCGGTCACCGTCGAAGTAGCCCTGCCGGTAACCGAAGCGGTAGCCGATGCGGTAGCTGAGCTGCCCGTGCAACCGCCCGGCCGCGTAGCTGGTGGCACCGAGCACCAGGACGAGGAACACCGCGAGAAACGGGCTCATCGGGCAGCTCCGGCCCAGCCGGGACGCCAGGTCATCGCTCCTCCGGCTCGATCGTGGTGGGGTCGGCGACGAGCAGCCGGTCCAGGTCGTCGGTGCTGACCTCCTCGACCAGCTCGACGCTGAT
This sequence comes from Micromonospora foliorum, assembly GCF_022229015.1. Taxonomy (GTDB): domain Bacteria; phylum Actinomycetota; class Actinomycetes; order Mycobacteriales; family Micromonosporaceae; genus Micromonospora; species Micromonospora foliorum. The sequence goes on along the minus strand of NZ_JAKKFF010000424.1, from coordinate 12,768 downwards.
CCGGCAGCCGTCCAGCACGACTTCGGCCACCGAGGACCGGCGGATCTCGCCGCCGGCGTCGTAGACCCGGACACTCAGCTCGGGGCAGCCGAGATGGGTACGCCAGGCGTTCCACTCGGCACGATCGCCGACGCTCAGCGACAGGTAGCGGCAGCCTCGGGCGAGGTAGAGGCGCCAGGGGGCGGTCAGCCCCGCGGCGACCCCCTCGGCGATCAGCCCGAAGGCCTGGGCGCGGGTGGCGAGCTCGGTCACCACGACCCCCTGGCACCGGGGGCGTGACGCATGTGAGCACCAATCGTCTCATGCACGTGACACACCGTAGATTGTCCCATGGGCGTGACAGTATCAGCTTTTCGTCCGGTTACGTTTGCCACTACGTTCATCTATTCTGCCCGCGTGACACCCCTCAACAGTGGCACTGACTCGTTTACCGGAAATCCGAACCCTTTGTCACGTCCGCGTGACAGCGGCGAGCCGGGGCACGCGGCCACCGCCGGCTGGCCGTACCGTCACGGAGTGACCGAGACGGCCAATGCGCGGAAGATCGCCTTCGCCACCTTCGTCCGGCGGGCCCTGGACGAGGCACGGGCGACCCGAGCCTGGAGCGGCACCGAGGTGTCCCGGCGCACCGGCGTCTCCCGGCAGACCATCAACCGTTGGGTCCGGGGCGACTGGGCCAGCGACCCGGAGGCCGAGCGGGTGGTCGCCTTCTGCGAGGGGTTGGGGCTGAACCCGGCCGCCGCCTTCGCCGCGCTCGGCTGGGACCGCACCGCGGCCGGCCCTCGCACCGGCCAGGCCGCCCCTCCGATGGACCCCGACGTGGAGGCGTTGCTGCGCCGTCTGGTCGATCCGCAGGTGTCGGACGCGGAGAAGTTCCACATCCGGGAAACCATCAGATACCTCGCATACCGCCCAACGTTGCCGGTCGATGTCCGAAAAAGGGGCAATCAGGCAGGCTAGTTCCTCAGATAGCGAAAGAACGCCTGGTCAGGTTCATTCGTTTGCCTCCGGGGCTGGAACGGGCACGCTAGCGTCCCTATTCGTACTGCTTGGGCTCGTCATCGGCGGGGGGACGGGACAAGGCCGAACCTAGCCCTGCGGGACAGAAGGAGGGGTCTGTCCATGACCCTGAAGTGGTTGGCAGTCGTGGTCGCAACGGTGTCGATGACACTGTGGGCGACCGGCAACACGGTGACCCTCGCGGTCGACGGCGGGCAGCTTCCGCTGCTCGTCAACCTCTTTGCGCTCATCACCGCCGGCACCGCGGTCGTCCTGGCCGTCGTCGCCGAGCTGCACGAGCGTCTGAACAACCGCATCAGCGCGCTCACCGAGTTCCTGGTGGCACGGCTCAACGAGATCGAGAACCACACCGGCGATCGCAACACCGGGTTCGTGGAGGGCTACCTGTTGAGCCACGGCCAGGAGGCGGCGGTGGTGCCGTTCGGCCGGCGCGGACGAGGAGCCGCCGAACGCTGATCGCCCACCGCTCAACGGGTCCGCTCGGCCAGGAATGAGCCTGGATCGCCGGGGTACGCTGACGCGCGTGCCGCCGTTGAATCTGGGCAATCAGCAGCCGAAAACCCCGTTGAACGCCGACCAGGCCTGGCGGATAACCGCCAGCCGGGCGGCCGGGACCGTGCTCTTCTTCGACTTCGACGGCACGCTCGCGCCCGTCGACGACGATCCGACCGCGGTACGCCCGGCTCCCAAGGCGTTGGCCGCGATCGAGGCGCTCGCCCCGGTCGTGCAGCGGGTGGCGATCGTGTCCGCCCGACCCGTCGAGTTCCTTCGGGACCAACTCGGCGGGCTCGTCGGCGTGGACCTCTACGGCCTCTACGGCCTGGAGCACAGCCACTCCGGCGGGGAGACCGTCACCGAACCGGCCGCGCTGCCCTGGGTGCCGACCATGGCGGAGCTGGCCGACCTGGCCCGGGCGGAGCTGCCGCCCGGCACGCTCGTGGAGTACAAGCGGCTCTCGGTCGCGCTGCACTGGCGTACCGCCCCGCAACTCGGCCCGACCGTGCAGCAGTGGGGGCAGGCGCAGGCCGACCGTCTGGGGTTGCGTTCGCAGGCCGGGCGGATGGTGCTGGAACTCAAGCCGCCGGTCGACCGGGACAAGGGCATGGTGATCGGCGAGGCGATCAAGGGTGCCACCGGCGCGTGGTACTTCGGCGACGATGTCTCCGACATCAAGGCCTTCGCCGCGCTGCGCGCCCGCGCCGCCACCGACCCGGACTTCCTCGGCGTCTGCGTGGCCGTGGCGAACCCGGAAACCGGACACGAGGTGGCCAACGCCGCCGACCTGACGATCGAGTCGCCGGCCGCCCTGGGCGACTTCCTCACCCGGGCACTGACCCACCTGCCCTGACCTGACTGACCTGACCGGGCGGCGACCGAGGGCGTCGCCGCCGGGTCAGGCGCCGTAACGGCGTTGTCTGGTGGCGTACGAGCGTAGGGCCCGCAGGAAGTCGATGTGCCGGAAGTCCGGCCAGTTGAGCTCGCAGAAGTAGAACTCCGAGTGCGCGGACTGCCAGAGCATGAAACCGGACAGCCGCTGCTCGCCACTGGTGCGGATGACCAGGTCCGGGTCGGGCTGGCCCCGGGTGTAGAGGTGCTCGGCGATGTGCTCGACGTCCAGCACCTCGGCCAACTCCTCGATCGTGCCGCCGGTGGCGGCGTGCTCCAGCAGCAGCGAACGGACCGCGTCGGTGATCTCCCGGCGACCGCCGTAGCCCACCGCGATGTTGACCTCGGCGCCGCCGGTGCGTTCGCGGGTGCGCTCCTCGGCGCCCTTGAGCGCCGCCGCGGTCTGCGCCGGCAGCAGGTCGAGCGCCCCGACGATGCGCAGCCGCCAGGGGTTGCCCTCCTCGGCCAGCTCCACCACCAGGTCCTCAATGATCTTGAGGAGCGGGTCCAGCTCACTGGCCGGGCGTTGCAGGTTGTCGGTGGCCAGCAGGTAGAGGGTCACGTGCCCGACGCCGGCCTGGTCACACCAGCCGAGGACATGCTTGATCTTGGCCGCGCCGACCCGGTGACCGTCGTTCGGGTCGACGAAGCCCATCTCCCTCGCCCATCGGCGGTTGCCGTCGCACATCACCCCGACGTGCCGGGGCACCGGCTTACCCGCGAGCTTCGCCGTGAGCCGGCGCTCGTAGACGGAGTAGATAAGGTTCCGCAGCGTCATCACCTAGCAGCGTAGCGACCCTTGAGCCAGTTCACTGCCTCGGAGCCCCATCCCCGCCGCCGAGACCGATGCCGATCATTGCGAGCGTACGAGCGGTGAGGCGTCCGTCACCCAGTCCCAGCTCGACCACGTCGTAGAACACCCGGTCGTCCCGACGGGCGGCCCGGACCGCCGCGTCCACCACCCGGCGTCGCCGGGCCAGCCAGGCCGCGACCGAGCTGTGCCGCAGGTGGGTGCCGAGGCGACGACGCAGCCCGTGGGCGTAGCGGCCAGCCGCGTCCTCGGGCGACCGGGCCGCCGCCGACCCGGCGAGCGCACCGGAGAGCAGCGCGTAGAAGATCCCCTCCCCGGTGAACGGATTGATCAGTGACAGCGCGTCCCCGGCCAACAGCGTGCGCCCCCGCCCCGGCGTCGGCCGGTGGGTGGAGAGCGGCAGGTGATGGGCGCGCAACGCGGTCACGGTCGCCAGGTCGGTGCCGGGCAGCAGCGCGGCCAGCCGGGACCGGCCTCGGGACAGCCAGGACTTCACGGTGCCGACCGGGACGTCGGTTTCCCGGGCGATCTCCTCGACCGACATGTCGAAGAGGTAGTGCAGGGCCAGCGCCTGCCGGTGCGTGGCGGGCAGTTGCCGGAGCGCTCCGACCAGGAGCACCCCGTCCTCGCTCGGCGGGGGCGCGACCGCCGGTGGTCCGCTCCGGCTCAGTACCACCCGCCGACGGTGCAGACGCCGCCAGCGGTCGGTCGCCAACCGGGCCACCACGAGCCGCAGCCACGCCTCCGGCGCGGGATGCGACGACAGCCGCCCCCACTGCCGCCAGGCCCGGGTGTACGCCTCCTGCACCAGGTCCTGCGCCTCGCTGTGGTCGCCGGCGACCGCATAGCCGTACCGCACCATCCGCCGCGCGGTGCTGCGGTAGAAGTCATCGAAGCTCTGCGCGTCCCGCACGGCCGACCCCCCTCGTTCCCACCCCGTCGCAAGGAGGACGGCGGACCGGCGTCGCAGGTTGCAGGGCTGGACGGTGCTGTCGGTGACGTGACAGATGCGCACAGATCAGGACAACGGCAGAGCCCCCGCCGTTCGGACCTGAAGTGGTCCGGACGACGGGGGCTCGGCGAGGAACTCCCTGCGCTGTCGGGTCAGCCGCCGGCGCTCGGGCTGCCACTCGGCGCACCGGCGGCCTGTTGCGCCTGCTGGAACGCGGTGAGCGCCTCGTCGAGGGCCTTCAGCGCGCGCCCGTACCGCTCGAAGTCGCCGGACGCCTGCGCGGCCCGGACCTCGGTGATAGCGGTCTGCACCCGGTCCGCGGCGGCGGCCAGGTCACCGGTCGGCGGTGGGGTGCCGGGGCTCGGGGTCGCCGTGGGCGCTGGCGTTGGCGTCGCCGTGCCCGAAGGCGCCGGCGTGGGCGTCGTCGGGTTGCCCCCGGTCGTCGGCGGCGGCGACGTGCCCTGCCCGGCCTTCTTACCCTGCTCGACCAACTGCTTGATGCCGTCGTTGATGTTGTCGGCGAGCGCCACGAAAGAGCCGCCGTCACCGTACGAGAGCAGCACCTTCTGCAACAGCGGGTACGCGTCCTGCTGGTTGCTCTTCACGTAGACCGGCTCGACGTAGAGCATCCCGTCGGCGAAGGGCAGCGAGAGCAGGTTGCCGTAGTGCACCTGGGCCTGGTTGCTGGAGAGCAGGTTGAGCTGCTGACGGATGTTCGCGTTGTTGGTCATCTGCTGGTGCACCTGAACCGGACCGGAGATCCGGGTCTGGTCCGGCAACTCCAGCACCTCCAGGCGGGGCTTCCCCTCGACGTACGACCCGGAGATCAGCGCGGCGAGGTTCTGCCGGCCGTTCGGGGTGACCGCCGAGGTGAGCTGGAACCGCGGGCTCTCCTGCCCCGGGAACTGGGTGAACAGGTAGTACGGAGGCTGCTTCTGGCCGCTGTCCGGAGCGTCCGGCACGTTTGGCACCTGCCAGAAGTCCTGGGCCGAGTAGAAGTCACCCGGGTTGGTCACGTGGAACTTGGTCAACAGGTTGCGCTGCACCTTGAACATGTCCGCCGGGTAGCGCAGGTGCTCGGTCAGCTCGACCGGGATCTCCGCCTTCGGCAGCACCAGGTCACCGCCGAACGCCTTGTTCCACGCCTTGAGCACCGGATCGGTGTCGTCGTACTCGTAGAGCTTCACCGTGCCGTCGTACGCGTCGACGGTGGCCTTCACCGAGTTGCGCATGTAGTTGACGTCTTCGCGGGCCAGCTGGAAGGTGCCCCGGTTGGTCAACTCGTCGGTGGTCTCGGTCTGCAGGTTGACCTTCTCCGCGTACGGATAGGTGGCCGCCGTGGTGTAACCGTCGACGATCCACTGCACCCGGCCGTCCACCACCGCCGGGTACGGGTCGCCGTCCAGGGTGAGGAACGGCGCGACCTTCTCCACCCGGTCGCGCGGGTTACGCACATAGAGCAGCTTGGAGTCCTTGTTGACCGCCTCGGAGAGCAGGAAGTTCGACTCCTGCTCCTTGATGGCGTACAGCAGCCGCCGGGTGAAGGAGCCGATCTCGACGCCGCCCTCACCGGTGTAGGTGTAGGACTCGCCGCCACCGTCGCCGACCGGCCGGTCGAACTCGGCCTTCCTGTTCGGGTCGGCCTGGCCGACGATCGCGTAGTCGTCGGCCGCCATCCGCTCGCCGAAGTAGATGCGCGGCTGCTTGGCCGGGATCTGCTCGGTCTGCGAGGAGCACGCCTCCTGGGTCTTCTCGCCGAGGAAGCCGGAGACGAAGAACGGCTGCCCGCCGCAGACCACCTGGTTCGCCGGGGCGGCCACCAGCCCGTACCCGTGGGTGTAGACGGTGTGCCGGTTGATCCAGGTGTTCTGCTGGTCGGTCAGCTCGCCGTAGTTGATCTCCCGGACGCCAACCACGTAGTCGGAGACCTTGCCGTTCACCCCGTACCTGTCGATGTCCAGCTTGGGGCCGAAGTCGTAGAAGCCACGCACCTGCTGGAGCTGGGTGTACGTCTCACTGACCAGTTGCGGGTCGAGCAGCCGCACGTTCGACACCACCGAGGTGTCGGTGGCCAGGTTCGCCGGTGGGGTGAGGTTGTTCGCCGCGTACGGGGTTGTTTCGGTTGCCCCCAACCCGAACGCCGCCCGCGTCGCGTCGATGCTGCGCTGGATGTACGGCGCTTCCTTGTCCTTGGCGCTCGGCTTGACCTCGAAGGTCTGCACCGCCCAGGGGTAGATGCCGCCGATGGCCACCGCGGACACGCCGAGCAACGCCAGCGAGATCCCCGGCCAGACCAGGTTCCGCATCCAGGCGTTGGAGAACACGAGGATCGCGATCGCCACCACGATGGAGATGTAGGCGAGGATCTCCTTCGCCGGCAGCAACGCGTTGACGTCTGCGTAGCCGGCGCCGTACAACTTGGCGCCCTCGTTGTACTCCAGCAGCATGGCCCGCCGGTCCAACACGTACGCGATCGCCTTCAACAGCACGAAGACCGCGACCAGGGTGCTCAGGTGCGCGCGGGCCGCGTTGCTCATCCGGTCACCGACGCCCTGCAGGCGAACACCGCCGAAGAGGTAGTGCACCGCCAGCGCGCCGATCACGGCCAGCACCACCGCGGTGAAGGCGACCCCGAGCAGGTAACGCCAGAACGGCAGTTGGAAGACGTAGAAGCCGATGTCGACCCCGAACTCCGGGTCCTTGATGCCGAAGTCACCGCCGTTGCGGAAGAGCAGCCACTGGTTCCACCGGTTCTGCGCGGAGAGACCGGCGAAGAGCCCGACCACCGCGGCGGTCAGCGAGATCCAGGTGCCGAGACGCGGGCTGAGCACCATCCGGTAGCGCTCCAGGGTGGCCTGCTCCACCGAGTGCGGTCGCAGTCGCGGACGCAACCGGTAGGCCAACCACAGGTTGCCGCCGACGATCACCGCCATGCCGAGGCCGATGGCGAGGAAGAGCACCAGGCGGGTGAGCAGGACGCCGGTGAAGACCTCGGTGTAGCGGACCTCGTCGAACCAGAGCCAGTCGGTCCACGCCTGGACACCCCAGCCGAGCAGGGTGAAGAGCACGAACACCCCGACCAGGACAGCGATTGTGACGCGCCCGCGCCGGCTCATCCTCGGGAGGGGGCTGCTGCTACGCATGACCACTGTTGGCTCCGCACGCTCGATATGATCGGCTCCGACCAGGCACCCAGAGTACGGGGTGTTCCTGAGCGTGTCGGGGCACGGTCACACCGGTCAGCAACGCGTCGGCTGACCACCCGCGCGCAACGTCTCCAGTGCGGTCATCGCCTCGTCCAACGAGCCCACCCGCAACAGCGGCAGGTCGGGCTGCGGGTTGCGGACCGCCTCCGCGCAGTTGTCCGCCGGCACCAGGAAGACCTTGGCCCCGGCGCGCTTGGCGCCGACAAGTTTCTGGGCGATCCCGCCGATCGGGCCGACTGCGCCCTCGTCGTCGATGGTCCCGGTGCCGGCGATGACCTGGCCGCCGGTGAGGTCGGCCGGGGTCAGCTTGTCCACGATCCCCAGGGCGAACATCAGGCCGGCGCTCGGCCCACCGATGTCGCCCAGGTCGATGCCGAGCGTGAACGGGTGCGGCTGCTGCTGATCGATCTCGACGCCGATCCGCGGTCGGCCGTCCTGCTCCTGACTGGTCACCGTCGCGGTGGCCGGCACGCCGTCACGGGTGTAGCCGATGGTCAACGCCGTGCCCGCCGGCTTGGCCCGGACCAGCTCGGTGACCTTCGCGGCCACCGGCACCGGCTGACCGTCGACCGAGGTGATCAGATCGCCGGCCTTCAGCGCCCCGGCCGCCGGGCCGTCCCCGGCCACCGTCTTGATCACGACCTGCACCGGAAAGCCCAACTCCCGCAGTGCGGCGGTCTCCGCGCTGGTCTGCGACGCCTTGAAGTCCTCCGCGTTGCGCTGCTCGACCTGCTCGGTCGACTCCCCCGGCGGGTAGACCAGCTCGCGCGGCACCACCGCCTCGTCGTCGGAGAACCAGCCCGCGATCGCCCCCCGCAACCGCACCGTGGGCTGCACCCCCACCGTGGTCAGCCGCAACTGGCCGGCCGAGGTCGAGGTCTCCCGACCGGAGACCTGGATGACCTCCTTACCGTCGGCCGTACCGAGGGTGTTGACTGTCGGCCCCGGGCCCAGCACCACGTACGGAATCGGCACCCGGAGCACCCCGATGCTCAGCAGGGCGGTGAACAGGGCACCGAGCAGGACCGTCAGGCCACGACGTCTCATGCCGCAGAGCGTACCGACCGGTCGCGGGCCATCCGCCGGATGCGGCGCGCGACTTCGCCCTCAGCGCAACGCCAGCGGCGGCGACCTGGGGCGCGGTCCGCGTACCGTAGATGTCGTGCCTGATATTCCGTTCGGTTTCGCGCTTCCGGGTGGGCAGCCACCAGACCCCAACGATCCCGCGCAGATGCAGCAGTTCATGTCGCAGTTGCAGCACCTGCTCTCCGCGCCGGGCAGCGGGCCGGTCAACTGGGACCTGGCCCGGCAGGTAGCCGCCAGCCAGCTCTCCGCCGCCGGTGACCCGGCGGTGTCGATGTACGAACGCAACGCGGTCGAGGAGGCGCTGCGCCTCGCCGACCTGTGGTTGGAGCCCGCGTCGGCGTGGCCCTCCGGCATCCAGAACCCGGTTGCCTGGAACCGCAACGAGTGGATCTTCAAGACGCTGGACGTGTGGCGCAAGCTGTGCGACCCGGTCGCCAGCCGGATGGTCGGCGCGATGGGCGACCTGGTGCCACCGGAGGCGCGCGCCCAGCTCGGCCCGATGCAGTCGATGGTGGCCTCCCTCGGCGGCGCGCTCTTCGGCGGCCAACTGGGCCAGGCCCTCGGTTCGCTCGCCGCGGAGGTGCTCTCCGCCGGCGACATCGGGCTGCCGCTCGGCCCGGCCGGCACGGCCGCGCTGATCCCGGCCAACATCCGGGCGTACGGCGAGGGCCTGGAGCTGCCCGAGGACGAGGTCCGCCTCTACGTGGCGCTGCGCGAGGCCGCCCACCAGCGGCTGTTCCAGCACGTCCCGTGGCTGCGTGGGCACGTGCTCAGCGCTGTCGAGATGTACGCCTCGGGCATCCGGGTCAACCGGGAGGCGATCGAGGAGGCGATGGGCCGGGTCGACCCGACCGACCCCGAGTCGATGCAGGCGATCGCCCTGGAGGGCATCTTCACCCCGGAGGACACCCCGGCGCAGAAGGCCTCACTGGCCCGCCTGGAGACCGCACTCGCCCTGGTCGAGGGCTGGGTGTGCCACGTCGTGGACAACGCCGCCAGCGACCGGCTGCCCAACGTCGTCCGGTTGGGCGAGGCGTTCCGCCGTCGCCGGGCCGCCGGCGGTCCCGCCGAGCAGACCTTCGCCGCGCTGGTCGGTCTGGAACTGCGCCCCCGCCGGCTGCGCGAGGCGGCGGCGCTCTGGGCCGCGCTCACCCAGCACCGTGGCATCGAAGGCCGCGACGCCGTCTGGGGCCACCCGGACCTGCTCCCGTCGGACGACGACTTCGCCGACCCGGTCGCGTTCGCCATGAACGACATGGACCTCAGCGAGCTGGACAGCTTCGACTTCACCGCCCCCGGCGGGTTCGAGGAGAAGGCCCCCGGGCAGTCCGGCGAGTCGGGTCAGTCCGACGAGACCGACGGCGAGGGCGACGCCAAGTCCTGACGCCCGCGTAACGACAGCCTGCGCCCGGGTGCCCGCTTGATCGACAGCGGGCACCCGGGCGCGTTCGCAGGTCCTCAGCCAGCGAGGCCGGCTGCCGGCAGCTCCGCTGGTCGCCCAGGTCCCAAGCCAGCGAGGCCGGCGGGGCAGCCCTGCCGGCGGGCACTGGCTCGGGTCTTGTCGGCAGGCAGGGTGACGGTTCAGGCGGGTCGGCCCGACCCGGAGAGCAGGGCGCGGGTCGCTTCCCAACCCTCGAAGGCCGGGTCGAGCGTGGCCAGGTCAGCCGGGCCGCGCAGTCGTCGCCAGCCGGCCGTGACCGCCACGTCACCCGGGCGCGGCGCATTCGCCCGCGCCTCAGCCGGCGTCGCCGTGTCCAGCTCCAGCGTCGGTAGCCAGTCCGGCGCGGGCAGTCGTACCGCGACCCCGAGCAGACCCGGCCCGCCGCCCTCGACCGGAGCCACCGCGACCGGTCGGGTGGTGAGTGGGCGGAGCAGCTTGCCGACGGTCAGTGCGGGCAGGTCAGGCACGTCACTGACCAGCACGGCCGCCTGGTCGTACCCCTCCAACGCGGCGAACACGGCGTTCGGCGTCGGCTCGGCCACCTCGTACACCGCCGTGCCGGGCCACACCAGCGCATCGGCCAGCGCCCGGTCGGCCGGGGTCACCGCGACCGCGACCTCCACCTCGTTGAGCGTGGCGAGCAGGTCGATGACGTCTTCCGCGAGGGCCGCTCGCCACTCCGCCAGGTCAACGCCCGGCGGCGACCAGCGCACCGGCCCGAGCATCGCCACCACCACCCGTCGCGCCATCCCCCGACCCTAGCGCCCCACCACGCGCGGCCACCCCACCCGGCCCGACCGCCCTGAGCCGACCCACTACGCCGACCACCCACCCGAGGCAGACCCACCTACCTGAGCCGACCCAATCCATCCCACCCAGGCCATCCGACCCGGACAAATCGGCCCGACCCGGACGCACTGGCGAAGGCTCGACGACATGATCGACTCGGTTTCCTTGAAGTCGCGGTCTCCCGACTGCCTCGACAGCCCGGTATTCAGGAAGGCGAGTGGATCTAGGCCGCTCCACGCCTCGGACGGCGGCTGGCGCTGGGCGGGGGCACCCCGGAGGGCCCGGGGGTGGATCAGGTGGGGACCCGGGGTGTGGGTCAGGTGGGGAGTGGTGCGCAGGAGGCGGCGGCTACTCCTTCGAGGTAGCCGCGGGCGCGCTCCGCCTTGGGGTAGCGACCGACCAACGCCCAGAACCGAGCGTTGTGGCTGGGCACGATGAGGTGCGCCAGCTCGTGGAGCAGCACATAGTCGATCACCCATTCGGGCATCTCCTGGACGCGGTGGGAGATGCGGATGCTGCGGTCTGCCGGCGTGCAGGAGCCCCACCGACCGTTCTGGTTGGTGACCCAACGGACGCTGGCCGGCACCGCCTTCGTGGCGTACCCGGCGAGGTAGAGGTCGATGAGCCGGTTGGCGCGGGCCAGCAGCTCGGCGTCGGAGCGGGCGAGGCGCCCCTCCCGGGCGGCGAGCCGGGCGAGCATCCGGTCGACCCACTCGCTCTCCTCGGCGCGGGAGAACTGGTCGGGGATGAGGACGACCACTCGCTCACCGTCACGGTACGCGGACACCGTGCGTCGTCGACGCTGGCTGCGCCGCACCTCGACGACCGGCTTGCGCGTCCCCGCCATCACTGGCCCGCGCAGCCTCGACTACGTGTCACGAAGGAAAGCTAATGCGTACTGACCAGGGGTCCGCAAGAGTCAACCGCACGACACGCGCCCAGAAAATGGTGATTGGTCGCCAGGCGTCCCGAAAATTTCTTGACCGCAGCGCCATCGCGCCATCTCGTCACCCTTCGTGAACCCCGATGGCGTCGGTACGCGGCACTCCCCCACCGTAGGTGATCACCGCTCCGGATGCCGCTGCGGGGGCACTCGCACGGGTGGCTGTCAGGGTTTGGTCGGCGTGTCCCCGCCAAACTGACTTATCCGACCTATTTCGCCATGCACACTCTCGACGTCGACTTGCTCACAGTGTCGATGCACAGCTGACATGGAACTGCCCAGACCTGGGTAGGGTCCGCGGACCAGCGGTCACGAAGGTGGCCGCGGAGTGAGACCCAGCGCCGGCGCCCCGTGTGGCCCGCCGCCGGGCACCCCGCCGGAACGGCATTGACCGGCGGACGAGACGAGGAGGGCACCGTGGCCGACCAGGCCCAGACGACCTACAACGGTTACTGCGTGAAGTGCAAGGAGAAGCGGGACTTCGAGGGGCACGTCGAGGTCTCGAAGACCGGAATGAACATGGCCAAGGGCAAGTGCCCGGTATGCGGGACAACAGTGAACCGCATCCTGGGCAAGGCCAAGGTCTGACCCGAACGGGTGAACGGGGGTGGGGTGGCCGGTGGCCACCCCACCCCCGTTGCCGATCGGGAGTTCGGTGCCACCGGCGTCGGTAGCCCTGTCGGGTGACCGACAACAGGCACGGCGGGCTGTGGAAAACCCGTCAAACCCTGTGGATAGCGCTGAACAGCGGCCTGGCCACCTGTGGACAACGATCGACCGAACGCGAAGACGCGATCACAATTCGTGACCATGAGCCGCACCGTACTGCCCCGCCCGACCCTGCTGCCCGGCCTCAACCGGCTCTGGCGGGACCGGCACACCCTCCAACTCGGCGTCGGCCCCGGGCCGGCCGTCCTGCTGGAGTTGGCCAACCCACGCGCCGCCCACCTGCTCGACCTGCTCGACGGCACCCGCAGCGAGCGCGTCGTGCTGGCCCAGGCCACGACCGCCCAGGTCAGCGCCGACGACGCGCGTACCCTGCTCGACACCCTGCGGGCCGCCGGCCTGCTGGTGCCCGCGCACAGCCTGCTCCCCCGCGACCTGACCGGCCCGGTCCGTGCCCGGCTCGCGGCG
>NZ_JAKKFF010000423.1 GCF_022229015.1 Micromonospora foliorum | reverse complement strand
GGGCGGGTGCAGAGCAAAGGTCAGCCCACTCACCCCGGGGGACCAATGCTGATCATCGCCGGCAGCCTGCAGGTCGAACCGGGCACCCGCGAGGCGTACCTGGCCGGCTGCGAACAGGTCATGGCGCGGGCGCGCGCCACCGCCGGCTGCCTCGACTTCCTGCTGGCGGCCGACCCGTTGGAGCCCGGTCGGATCCACGTCTACGAACGCTGGGAGTCAGCCGAGCAGTTGGCCGCGTTCCGTGGCTCCGGGCCGGACGACGCGCAGGAAGCGGCCATCCTCGACGCCGACGTGCGGCGTTACCTGATCGCCGGCGTCGAGGCGCCCTGACCCCACCGCTCACGTCGGTGGTGCGGGGCCGGTGGGCAGGCCGGGTGCCATCCGGCGGATCGAGGCGAAGGCGGGCGTGAGGGCCTCGTACAGCTCGGCGAAGAGCGGCAGCAGCGCCGCGTAGGTGGCGGCGGCGGCCGGGTCGGGGCGGATCGTCTCCTCGATCCGCACCAGGTCGGCGGCGACGTCGATGCTGGGGATCAGCCCGAGCGCCTCCATGCCGAGCAGGGCCGCGCCGAAGCTCGACCCCTCGTGCGCCGCCGGGAAGCTCACCGGCAGGCCGAGCACGTCGGCGAGCATCTGCCGCCACAGCCCGCTGCGGGCGAAACCGCCACCGGCCCGGACCTCGCGGACCTCGTTTCCGGCCGCGCGCACCGAGCTGAGCACCAGCGCGAGCTGCTGACAGACACCCTCCAGCGCGGCCCGCACCAGGTGCTCGCGGCGGTGCGCGTGGGTCAACCCCACGTACGCGCCGCGCGGCAGGGCGCTCCAGTGTGGCGCTCGTTCGCTGTGCAGGTACGGCAGCATGATGAGCCCACCCGAGCCGACCGGCGCGCGGGCCGCCAGGGCGACCAGGTCCTCCTCGGAGTGCTCGCCCAGATCCGGGGCGAGCGCCGCACCGGCCCACTTGAGCACGATGCCGCCGTTGTTGATCGCGCCACCGACCGCCCAGCGCTGCTCGGTCAGGGCGTAGCAGAACACCCCGCCGAGCGGGTCCACACCGGGCCGCTCGACCATCACCCGCATCGCGCCGCTGGTGCCGATCGAGCAGGCCACCATGCCGGGGTGCACCGCGCCCAGGCCCAGGTTCGCCAGTGGTCCGTCGCCCGCGCCGACCACCACCGGGGTGCGCTCCGGCAGGCCGGTCTCGGCCGCGGACTGCGGGGTGAGGTTGGGCAGCACGGCGGTGGTGGCGACCAGTTGCGGGAGTTGTTCCTCGGTGATGCCGGCGATGCTCAGCGCCTCGTGGTCCCACTCCAGTGTGTGGATGTCGAGCAGGCCGGTGGCCGAGGCGATCGAGTGGTCGGTGACCAGCGCGCCGCAGAGCCGCAGCAGCACCCATTCCTTGATGCCCACCCAGTGCACCACCCGCTCGAAGAGTTTCGGCTCCTGCTCGGCGAACCAGAGCAGCTTGGGTAGCGGCGACATCGGGTGCATCGGCGTGCCGGTACGCCGGTGCAGGGCCAGCCCCGACGGCACCGCCCGCAACCGCTCGGCCTGCTGGGTCGAGCGGGAGTCGGCCCAGGTCACCGACGGGGTGAGCGGAGTGCCGTCCCGGTCCAACCCGATCAGGCTGTGCATGGCCGAGCCGAACGACAGCCCGGCCACCGGCTGGACCAGCTCGGCCACGACCATGCTGATCGACTTGAGCACCGCTTCGAGGATGAGTTGCGGGTCCTGCTCGGCGTAGCCGGGTTGCGGGTTGTTCAGCGGGTAGCCGATCAGGTGGCTGCCGAGCTGCCGCCCGTCGGTGTCGTACGCGACGGCCTTCGTGCTGGTGGTGCCGATGTCGACCCCGATCACGACCCCGGGCAGCGTGACTGCCGGCACGACCGCCACCCCCCTCGGAGAACATGAACGTCGGCACCAGTATCCCCCTATCGTGCTGGTTGCTCCGCCGATCGGGTAGTTCGCCCGTTTCGGCGTGTCCGGGCGCCGCGCCGGACCTGTTGAACCTCGTGACACCCCCAGATTGGTGGCCTGCGCGGCGAAGGAGTCGGCGTGGCAAAGACTGAATCGACGGGTTCCACTTGGCGGTACCGGTGGGCGCACCGGCAGAACGTGCGGCGGGTCAGCACGTACCGCGGCGCTGAGGCGGCGTGGCGGCGACGCGACGACGAGTTGCGGCGGCTGCGCGCCCTGGCCGCCGACTTCAAGGGCTCGGCGGCCGCCGGCGCCGGGCTGGCGTTGGAGTTGGCCGCCGACGAGGTGGTGCTCTGGGCGCTACCCGCCGCGCAACTGGTCGAGGTGCGGCACACCACCGTGCTGCCCGCGCCGGACCTCACGGTCGCCCCGGGAACCGGGCCGCTGCGCCCGCGCCGCCCGGACGGCGTACGCGTCACCGACGCCGGCATGGCCGTGATCACCAGCCGTCGACTCGTGCTGCTCGGCGGGCGGGGTCGGCGCGACTGGGCGTACGGCCGGATAACCGGTCTGGCCCACAATCCGGCGGCGCCGGTCACCCTGATCCAGGTGCTGGACCGGCGGCGTACCTCCGGGTTGTTGCTGCCCACCGACGCCGCGCCGGACTTCCGGTTCAAGCTCACGCTGGCCTTCGCCGACGCGATCGAACAGCGCGCCGCGGTGGTCGCCCAGCTCGACGAGCTGATCGCCGAGCACGCCCAG
>NZ_JAKKFF010000422.1 GCF_022229015.1 Micromonospora foliorum | reverse complement strand
CGGCCGGGCTGGTGTCGGCCGGGCTGGCGTCGGCCGGGCTGGTGTCGGCCGGGCTGGTGTCGCTGGCGGCCACCGGGTCGGGGGTTTCCGGCCCTGGTGGGCCGGCCTGGTCGACCACGGGGTCGACAGTCTCCGCCGGATCGTTCTGCTCGGCCATTTCCGCCCTCCGCGCCATGCTCGCACCCGAACCCGTGGCGTCGAGTCGGATGTGCCTGGTTGTCACGGTGCCACAGATCTTCCCGAGCGGACAGCCGGAGCCGGTCGTGGCGGATCAGCCCGCGGTGCTGGGGCTGCCCGTCGCGCTGCCGCTGCCCGTCGCGCTCGTGCTGGCCTTCGGCGTCGTCGTCGGAGACGCGCTGGTCGGCGCGCTTGTCGGTGCCGAGGGCAGGGTCGTCGGGGTGTTGCTCGGGGTGAGCGGCGGCGTGGGCGTCGGGCTGGTCGTCAGCGTCGGCGTTGGCTTCGTCGGCGGCGTTGGCTTCGTCGGCGTGGGCGTCGGCTTGGTGGTCTTCGTGGGCGTCGGCGTGGGCGTCGGCTTGGTGGTCTTCGTGGGCGACGGCGTGGGCTTCGGGGGCGAGACGGGCGGAGTCGGGTTGGTCACTACCGGT
Organism: Micromonospora foliorum; assembly: GCF_022229015.1. Classification (GTDB taxonomy): domain Bacteria; phylum Actinomycetota; class Actinomycetes; order Mycobacteriales; family Micromonosporaceae; genus Micromonospora; species Micromonospora foliorum. The sequence goes on along the minus strand of NZ_JAKKFF010000422.1, from coordinate 755 downwards.
GCCGGCACCGCGCCGATCACCCGGGTGGCGGCGTACAGGCGGGTCCAGCGGACCACCGAGATCTTGACGACGTCGCCGGTGGTGGGCGCCTGCACCATCTTGCCGTTGCCGATGTACATGCCGACGTGGTGGATCGTCGTCCAGCTGCTGCCCGACGCGAAGAAGAGCAGGTCGCCGGGGAGTAGCGCGCTCTGCGGCACGGTGCGGCCACGGGTCGCGGCGTACTGGTCGCGGGAGACCCGGGGCAGGTCGAAGTAGTCGGCGCCGGGGGACCGGTACGCCGCCCACATCAGGCCGGAGCAGTCGAACTGGTCCGGCCCCTCCTCGGACCACTTGTACGGGTCGCCGAGCTGGGCGAGCGCGTACCGGACCGCAGCCAGTGCCCGGGGGTGCGCGGCCATGCCGCTGATGCTCTGGTTGGAGACGTAGCCGGCGCCGATCTGCTGCTCGGCGGCTTCCTGCTGGCGTTCGATCTCGATCAGCGCGGCGGCGTTGTCCCGGCGCAGCTTGAGCAGGCTCGCCTCGGCGGTGCGCAGCGCCGTCTCACCGGCGGTGAACTCCGCCTCGGCGGCGGCGAGCAGCTCCTTGGCCTCGGAGTGCTTCTGGTACGCGGCCTGCTCACCGGCGCGGGCCCGGGACAGCTCCCCGGCCACACCTGTGGTGCCGCCGTCGACCTTCTCGCCACGAGTGATCGCCTGGAGGCGGCTCAGCCCACGGATGTCCTGGGCGAGGTCGCCCGGCGGCAGCGCGGCGGC
>NZ_JAKKFF010000421.1 GCF_022229015.1 Micromonospora foliorum | reverse complement strand
CCGGTCGGGCTGCTCGCCGCGGTGCTCGGCGCTCTGGCCGCCGCGCCGGTGGCCTGGCAGGTGGGGCGGCGGATCGGCCTGGCCACCTTCGACCGGTTGCTGGCGACCGCCCCGGCCGGGCGGGCCTTCAGCAAACCCGCCGACCTGCGCGCCGGTGGGGTGGACTGGCTGCTCGGCGTGCTGCCGGTGCCGCACGGCAACCTGCTGCTGCCGGCGTTCGGGGCCGCGGTCATGTACACCCTGCTGGCCGGTTGGTCGCGGTGGCCGGGGCTGCGCCCGGAGCCCGAGCCGGGGGAGTTCAGTTGGGTGTCGGCGGGGACGCCAGCTCCGCCAGCGGCACCGGAACCGCCCGCACCTGACGCAGCAGAGCCGCCTCGCGGTTGAGCAACCGCAGCTCGGCGCGGAGCCGGGAGGCGGTGTCGTCGATCGCCAGCAGCCGCTGCCGGTCGTCGACGGTGAGCGCCGCGGTCGCCGCCACCAGGTGCGAGAGCACCGTCGGGTCCTCCGGCAGCTGCTCGGAGATCTCCTCCGGGTCGGAGCGGATCAGGCCGAGGTACTGCCGGAAGACCGCGATCACCCGGGCGGCCAGCAGGTCGGCCACCTCGTCCGGGCCGCCCGGGTCGGGCAGCCACTCGACGTCGGCGGTGAGGTAGGGCTCGGCGCTGTCGTCGACCTCGGCGATCCGGAACCGGCGACGGCCGACCGTGACGATGTCGAAACCACCGTCGGCCAGCTCGGTCACCTGGCGCAGCTCGGCGGTGCAGCCCACCTCGTGCAGCGTCACCTCGCCGACGTTCGGCATGGCCCGGCCGCCGGGACCGGCGGGCGCGACCTCCCAGCCGGCCTGGATGGCCACCACGCCGAACTCACGCGGTGCACCGTCGGGCAGGTCGACCAGGTGTCGGACCAGCGCCCGGTAGCGCTCCTCGAAGATGTGCAGCGGCAGCACCAACCCGGGAAAGAGCACCGTTGCGAGCGGGAACACCGGCAGCCGTGCGGTCACATGGTCGAGCCTAACCAATCTCGCCCCCCGGGGCGTGGCCCGGCTCACCGTCCCGGCGGACGGGCGGCTCGGGTGGACGTCGGGCCGGCCGCCTAGACTCGCAAGGGTGCTGAATCGGATCGACCTGCGCGACGGTCTCGGCGACCCGCGCCGCCTGCTGCCCCGTGCCCAGCTCGACGTGTCCGTCGCCGTCGAGCGCATCCGGCCCCTGGTGGAGGCGGTCCGCGAGCATGGGTACCCGGCGATCCGGGAGGCAAGCGAACGGTTCGACGGCATCTCCCCGGAGGTGCTGCGGGTGCCGGTGGAGGCGATCACCGAGGCCGAAGGGGTGCTCGACCCGGCGGTGCGCGCCGCGCTGCTGGAGTCCATCGCCCGGGCCCGTCGGGTGCACGCCGACCAGCGACGCACCGACCACACCACCCAGGTGGTGCCCGGCGGCACGGTCACCGAGCGGTGGCTGCCGGTCGACCGGGTCGGCCTCTACGTGCCCGGTGGCCTGGCGATGTACCCGTCGACAGTGGTGATGAACGTGGTGCCCGCCCAGGCGGCCGGGGTGCGCTCGCTGGTGGTGGTCAGCCCGCCGCAGAAGGACAACGGCGGCCTGCCCGATCCCCGGGTGCTCGCCGCGTGCGCGCTGCTCGGCGTCGACGAGGTGTACGCCGTGGGCGGGGCCCAGGCGGTGGCGATGCTGGCGTACGGCGCGGCGGTGGACCCGGCGGGCGAGCTGCGCTGCGACCCCGTCGACCTGATCACCGGGCCCGGCAACATCTGGGTGACCGCCGCCAAGCGGCTGCTGCGCGGCGTGGTCGGCATCGACGCCGAGGCCGGGCCGACCGAGATCGCCATCCTGGCCGACGACACGGCCGACCCGGCGCACGTGGCCGCCGACCTGATCAGTCAGGCCGAGCACGACCCGCTCGCCGCGAGCGTGCTGGTCACCCCGTCGGTGGCGTTGGTCGAGGCGGTCGAGGCGGAGTTGGCCCGGCAGGTGCCGGCGACCAAGCACACCGAGCGGGTCACCACGGCGCTGACCGGTGAGCAGAGCGGTGTGGTCCTGGTCGACGACCTCGAGGCGGGGCTGCGGGTGGTCGACGCGTACGCGGCCGAGCACCTGGAGATCCAGACGGTCGACGCCCGGGAGTGGGCGCTGCGGGTCCGCAACGCCGGGGCGATCTTCGTGGGCGCCTGGTCGCCGGTGTCGCTCGGCGACTACTGCGCCGGCTCCAACCACGTGCTGCCCACCGGCGGCTGTTCCCGGCACTCCTCCGGCCTGTCGGTGCAGTCCTTCCTGCGCGGTGTGCACCTCATCGAATACACCGAGGCCGCGCTGCGCGACGTGGCCCCACACGTGGTCACCCTGGCCAACGTGGAGGACCTGCCCGCGCACGGTCAGGCGGTCCAGGCCCGTTTTCCCGGAGGGTCGGCGTGACCAGCCTGGACGATCTGCCGATCCGGGCCGACCTGCGGGGGCTGTCGCCGTACGGGGCGCCGCAGCTCGACGTGCCGGTGCGGCTCAACACCAACGAGAACTCCCACCCGGTGCCGGAGCCGGTGGTCGAGGCGATCGGCAAGGCGCTCGCGGCCGAGCTGCGCGAGCTGAACCGCTACCCGGACCGGGACGCGGTGGCGCTCCGCGCCGACCTGGCCGAATATCTCGGGCACGGGCTCACCGTCGAGCAGGTGTGGGCGGCCAACGGCTCCAACGAGATCCAGCAGCAGCTGTTGCAGGCGTTCGGTGGGCCGGGGCGCAGCGCGCTCGGCTTCGTTCCGGCGTACTCGATGCACCCGCTGCTGGCCCTCGGCACCAGCACCCGGTGGGTGCCCGCCGCGCGCGGCGTCGACTTCGGGTTGACCGCCGAGGAGGCGGTCGCCCAGGTCCGCGAGCACCGGCCGGACGTGGTCTTCCTCTGCTCGCCGAACAACCCCACCGGCACGGCACTGGACCCGGCGGTGATCGCCGCGGTGCTCGACGTCGCGCCCGGCATGGTGGTGGTCGACGAGGCGTACGCCGAGTTCGCCCGACCCGGGACGGTCAGCGCCCTCGCGGTGCTGCCCGGCCACCCGCGGCTGGTGGTCACCCGGACGATGAGCAAGGCGTTCGGCTTCGCCGGCGGCCGGCTGGGTTACCTGGCCGCCGACCCGGCGGTGGTCCGGGCGGTGCAGCTCGTCCGTTTGCCGTACCATCTCTCCGCGCTCACCCAGGCCGCCGCACGCGCGGCGGTGGCCCACCGCGATGCCCTTCTCGGTACGGTGAGCGCGATCATGGCGCAGCGGGACCGGATCGTGGCGACGCTGCGCGAGCGGGGGTTGCGGGTCGCCGACAGCGACGCCAACTTCGTGCTCTTCGAGGTGGGCGGCGACCAGACCATCGTCTGGAACGCCCTGCTGGCGCAGGGGGTGCTGGTCCGTGACGTCGGCCTGCCCGGCTGGCTGCGGGTGACCGCCGGCACCGCCGCCGAGACCGACGCCTTTCTTTCTGCAATGGAGACTTCGCAATGAGTCGGACCGCCCGGGTGGAACGGATCACCAAGGAGACCAAGGTCCTCGTCGAGATCGACCTCGACGGCACCGGCGCCGCCGAGATCAGCACCGGCGTCGGCTTCTACGACCACATGCTGCACCAGATCGCCCGGCACGGCGGCTTCGACCTGACCGTGCGCACCGTGGGCGACCTGGAGATCGACGCGCACCACACGATCGAGGACACCGCGCTCGCCCTGGGCGCGGCGTTCGACCAGGCGCTGGGCGACAAGGCCGGCATCCGGCGCTACGGCTCGGCGACCGTGCCGATGGACGAGGTGCTGGTCCGGGCCGCGGTGGACCTCTCCGGTCGGCCGTACGTGGTGCACGACGAGCCGGTGCTCGCGCCGTACATCGGGCCGGTGTACGCGACAAGCATGACCCGGCACATCTGGGAGTCCTTCGGCCAGGCGGCCCGGGTCACGCTGCACGTCGACGTGCTGCGGGCGGCTCGACCGGGTGGTCACCCGGACGCGCACCACGTGGTGGAGGCGCAGTTCAAGGCGGTCTCCCGCGCGTTGCGCGAGGCCACCTCGATCGACCCGCGTTCCGCCGGTGCGATCCCGAGCACGAAGGGCGCGCTCTGATGGGTGCCGCGTTGCCGACGTTGCTGCTGATCCTGGCCGGGGTGCTGGTGGGTGGCACCTGGTCGCTCTACCGGCAGGGCGCGCCGAAGGCCGCCGTGCTGATCACCGCGGCGCTCGCGGTGCTCGCCACGGTCGCCGGGGTGCTGCGGCTGCTGCCGGAGAACGGGTGATCGGGGTGACGACATGAGTGACGTGGTGGTGCTCGACTACGGCTCGGGCAACCTGCGCTCGGCGGAGCGGGCGCTGGCCGCCGCCGGAGCGGACGTCCGCGTGACCGACGACCTGGCCGCGGCGGCTGCCGCCGACGGTCTGGTGGTGCCGGGCGTGGGCGCGTATGCGGCCTGCATGGCGGGGATCGAGGCGCTGGGCGCCGGCCCGGTGATCGCCGAACGGGTGGCCGCCGGCCGACCGGTGCTCGGCATCTGCGTGGGCATGCAGGTGCTCTTCGAGCACGGCGACGAGCACGGCGTGGTGACCAAGGGGTTGGGGCTGCTGCCCGGCGGGGTGACCCGGCTGGCCGCCACCCGGTTGCCGCACATGGGCTGGAACACCGTCCGGGCGCCCCGGGCGTCGGTGCTGTTCGCCGGGTTGCCGGAGCAGAGCCGGTTCTACTTCGTCCACTCGTACGCGATGGGCGACCCGGCGGCGCTGGCGGCTGCCGGTGCCACGGTGACCACCGCCCACCACGACACGGATTTCGTCGCGGCGGTGGAGCGTGGCTCGTTGTCGGCGGCCCAGTTCCACCCGGAGAAGTCCGCCGACACCGGTGCCGCGTTGCTACGCAACTGGCTCGCCACGTTGCCCAGCGGTGGCTGAGCGCCGTCGCGCGGTGCCCGACCGGCGGGCGTCGCGGTGAGCCGGGAGCGCGCCCGACGACGGGCGGAGCGGGAGGCGGAGCAGGCCCGG
>NZ_JAKKFF010000420.1 GCF_022229015.1 Micromonospora foliorum | reverse complement strand
GCGCCCGTCGCGCCACGCCCCCACTCGCGTCGCGCGCCGACGCCCAGCGGGCGGCGGGCAGCCGCCGGATGTGCCGCCCGCGCCCTCAAGATCGCACTATTTCCATGATGTAGTGGCCTCGGCCCGCGAGAAGGCAACTAGAACCAGGAAGTAGCGCGATCTTGAGGGCGCGCACAACGCGGAGGGCACGCACAACGCGGAGGGCGGAGCAGCGCGCCGCGGGTCAGAGGTGGTCGGCTCGGGCGTGTAGCAGGTCGTGCACGTTGTCGATGTCCGCAGGTGAGGTACGCGAGGCGAGCCAGTACATGATCCCGGTCGGGATGAAGAAGAGCTGGAACGCGGCCAGCCCGACGGCGAAGTTCAGCGGTGGCGGGAATGCCGTTCGTAGTGCCTGGAAGGCCACGCCGACCAGCCCGTTGCCGGCCGCGCGTCCGACACCGTTGACGAGGTTGCCGAGGCTGTAGACCGTGCCCCGGTGCTCCGGTGGGTTGACGTCCGCGATCAACGCGAACCAGTTCGGTGAGTTGGCCGAGGTCAGCGCGAGCGCCACGATCGCGGTGAGCAGGCTCAGCCCGACCGACGGCTCGGTGAACACACTGGCCAGCACCGCACCGACCACCGCGCCGCCGCTCGCGCCGTCCGGCACGTCGATGGTCACCGGGACGAAGAACAACACCAGGTAGAACGGCAGGGCGGCGAGGATGCCGATGGAGGCGACCATTGCCCGCCCTCGCGGGGTACGCCGTTGCACCGCGTCGCCGATCAGGCCGCCCACGATGGACAGCACCCCACCGAGCTGGAACAGGGTGGCGAAGACGCTGCCCACCACCACCGCGGTCGACGTGGAGTACCCCTGGGCCTCGGCCCGTTCGGCGAAGAGCACCGGCAGCCAGACCAGCGAGCCGAACGCGGCCTGCGCGGTCAGACCCTGCAGGATCAGCCACCGGTTGGTCCGTCGGGCCAGGATGCGCGGCAGGTCGGCGCGGCTGATCCGGTAGTCGTACTCGGCGCCGGCGTCGAGCCTGCCGGCCAGTTCCGGCTCGCTCTGGCCTCGCCGGATGTCGTACGTGAACAGGTAGGCGAGGGTGGCGACCAGTCCGACGCCGGTGAGCAGCAGGAACGGCCGCCGCCAGTCGGCCGCGCCGAGCAGCCCGCCGACGAGGGTGCCGGCGAGGGTGCCGACCCCCTGGGAGAGCCCCCAGAAGCTCATCACCAGCCCGCGCCGGGTCGGTGAGATCAGGTCGGTGACCACGGAGAAGCCCACCGAGCCGACGGCGCCGAGCCCGACCGCCGCGACCAGCTGCGCGGCCAGGAACGTCAGGTAACCGCCGGCGAGCGCACTACCGCCGGTACCCGCCGCCCAGAGGAGTGTGCCGACCATGAGCAGCGGTTTGCGGTTGGTCCGGTCCCCGACGTACGCCCAGCCGACCGCCGCGACCGCGCTGACCAGGAAACTGACCGCGGTGACCACGCCGAGCAGCCGCCTGGACACGTCGAACGCGTCGGAGATCGGGCCGTACAGCGGGGGGACCAGCCCGATCGCCACGTTGTCCAGCGAGGCGAGCAGCACGAACACCACGACGCTGTACAACCGGTGCGCGGGCCCACCGCCCCGACCGTGCGGGCGCAGGCCCGGCCCGCCACTGGTCACCGTCATGACCGGCAGCCAACCAGACTCCGTGGAGGAGGCCGTCACGCGGGTGGGTGCCGGTCAGCGTCGACCGGCACCCACCCGTGTCGATCCCGACGCTCAGCGCCGGTCGAGCACCAACCCCCGAGCTGCGGCGTACTGCTCGCGGACGGCGGGGACGGCCGCGGCCGCGTACTCCTCGGTGCCCTCGACCTCCCAGGCGGGCGGCGCGGCACCGCCCAGGGCGACCCAGGCGGCCTGCCGGGCGGCGCCGTCGGCGACGTACTCCCCGGCCGGCGGGACGACGACCGGGCAGGCGAAGACC
>NZ_JAKKFF010000042.1 GCF_022229015.1 Micromonospora foliorum | reverse complement strand
TGGCGTGGGCGCACGCCGGGGCACGCCGCGGCGGCCGCAGGGCAACGCCGCGCTTCACGGCAGCCGGGGTACGCAGCGCAGCAGCGGGTCACCCGACGCGCGGCGGCGTCACTTGGTGGCGGTGGGAGCGCCCGGCTCGTCCTCGGTGCCCTCGGACAGGGTGTCGTGCACCCCGTCCGCGTACCCCCGGGCGTAGTCCCAGGTCACGTAGTGGTCCGGGTCGGGGTCGTACGCGGGCTCGTGCACCCGGGGCCGACCGGAGTTGAGCAGGTGCCGCAGGTTGCCGCGGAGCAGGTCCCAGTCGAAGTAGTGCGGCTCGCGGCAGTCCTCGCATTCGATCACCAGCCCGCGGACCCCGATTGGGGCCAGCAGAGCCTGGTAGATCTCCAGATCCGCGAGGTCCTCCAGCACATCCTGCCGCTCGACGTCGGTCAGCGGATCCGGCGTCGCGTCATCGCCCGGGTCATCCAGACCCGCGGTCGGATCGGCCGGGTCGCCATTGAACGGGTCGATGGGCTCGTCGTGCACCCCCTCACCGTAGACCCAACCCGGCGCGAACGTCCGCCCCCCGGCCTCCGCGCCGGGCCGGCCCGCCACGGACGGGTCGCCCAGCTCACTGGGTACGATGAGGCGACGTGCCGGCACCGTGGCGCGCTCCGGTGCCCGCCCGCGCCACCTCGCTGAAGCCCATCCGAGCAGCTCAGGGGAGCAATCGTGGAAAATTCGCCCAGCACCGATCTTCCGGCCGGCGTCGAGCACGCCGACCTGGGCGGCCACCTGCCCGAGCTGCCGGCCGGCTCCGCACGGGTGGTTCCGCTCGGCCTCACCTTCGACGACGTGCTGCTTCAGCCGGGCGAGTCGGACGTGGTGCCCAGTCGGGTCAACACCCGGACGAAGCTCACCCGCAACATCGAGTTGTCCATTCCGCTGCTGTCCAGCGCGATGGACACGGTGACCGAGGCCCGGATGGCGATTGCCATGGCCCGCCAGGGCGGCATCGGCGTGTTGCACCGCAACCTCTCCCTGGAGGACCAGGCCCTCCAGGTCGACCTGGTCAAGCGCTCCGAGTCCGGCATGATCACCAACCCGGTGACCGCCAGCCCGGACGACACGCTGCGCGAGGTCGACGAGCTGTGCGGGCGTTACCGCATCTCCGGCGTTCCGGTGGTGGACGGCGACGGCCAGTTGGTCGGCATCGTCACCAACCGGGACATGCGGTTCGTCTCCGAGCCGAACACGCCGGTCCGCGAGATCATGACCCACACCCCGTTGGTCACCGCGCGGGTCGGGGTGAGCAAGGACGACGCCCTGGCGCTGCTGCGTCAGCACAAGGTCGAGAAGCTGCCGATCGTCGACGACTCGGGTCGGCTGCGCGGCCTGATCACCGTGAAGGACTTCACGAAGAGCGAGCAGTACCCGGACGCCAGCAAGGACGACGCCGGCCGGCTGCGGGTCGCCGCCGCCATCGGTGTGGGCGAGGACGCCTACAAGCGGGCCCGTGCTCTGGTCGACGCGGGCGTCGACGTGCTGATCGTGGACACCGCGCACGGCCACCAGCGGGCCGTGCTGGACATGGTCCGCCGGCTCAAGGCCGACGTGACGGTCGACATCATGGGCGGCAACGTGGCCACGTACGCCGGCGCGAAGGCGCTTGTCGACGCGGGCGCGGACGGCGTCAAGGTGGGTGTGGGGCCGGGCGCGATCTGCACCACCCGGATCGTCGCCGGGGTCGGCGTGCCGCAGGTGACCGCGATCATGGAGGCGGCCCGGGCCGCCCGCCCGGCCGGTGTGCCGGTGATCGGCGACGGCGGCATCCAGTATTCCGGCGACATCGCCAAGGCCCTGGTGGCCGGCGCCGACACGGTGATGCTCGGCAGTCTGCTGGCCGGCTGCGAGGAGAGCCCCGGCGAGCTGATCTTCGTCAACGGTAAGCAGTTCAAGACGTACCGCGGGATGGGGTCGCTCGGCGCGATGCAGTCCCGGGGCCAGGCCAAGTCGTACAGCAAGGACCGCTACTTCCAGCAGGACGTGCTCAGCGACGACAAGCTGGTCCCCGAGGGCGTGGAGGGTCAGGTGCCCTACCGGGGGCCGCTCTCCCGGGTGGCCCACCAGCTGGTCGGCGGTCTGCGACTGGCCATGGGGTACGCCGGTGCGGAGAACATCCCCGATCTGCACCGCCGGGGCCAGCTCATCCGGATCACCGCGGCTGGCCTGAAGGAGAGCCACCCGCACGACATCCAGATGACCGTCGAGGCGCCCAACTACCACACCCGCTGACCCATCACCCCCAACCACCTGGAGTCCCCCATGCGTGACGTGGTCGAGATCGGGCTGGGCAAGACCGCGCAGCGCGGCTACCACCTGGACGACATCGCCATCGTGCCGAGCCGCCGTACCCGGGACGTCGATGACGTGTCGACGTCCTGGCAGCTCGACGCGTACCCGTTCGGCATCCCGTGCGTCGGGCACCCCTCCGACGCCACCATGAGCCCGTCCTCGGCGGTGCGTCTCGGTCAGCTCGGCGGCCTCGGCGTGCTCAACGTCGAGGGGCTCTGGACCCGCTACGAGAACCCGACGAAGGTGCTGGACGAGCTGGCCGGCCTCGACGAGGAGGCCCGCGCCACCAAGCGGCTCCAGGAGGTGTACGCCGAGCCGATCCGCCCGGACCTGATCGCGGAGCGGGTCCGTGAGCTGCGCGCCGGTGGCGGCACGGTGGCGGTGCGGGTCTCCCCGCAGCACACCCTCGCGCTGGCGCCGGTGATCCTTGACGCCGGGGTGGACATCCTGGTCATCCAGGGCACCATCGTCTCGGCCGAGCACGTGTCGACCACCGACGAGCCGCTGAACCTCAAGGAGTTCATCGCCGACCTCGACCTGCCGGTGATCGTCGGTGGCTGCACGGACTACAAGACGGCGCTGCACCTGATGCGTACCGGCGCGGCCGGGGTGATCGTGGGCATCGGTGGTGACGAGTGGTCGACCACCGAGTCGGTGCTGGGCATCCGGGTGCCGATGGCCACCGCGATCGCCGACGCCGCGGCGGCCCGCCGTGACTACCTGGACGAGACCGGCGGCCGGTACGTGCACCTGATCGCCGACGGTGACATCCAGACCTCGGGCGACATCGCCAAGGCGCTCGGCTGCGGCGCGGACGCGGTGATGCTCGGTGAGCCGCTGTCGCTGTGCGACGAGGCCCCCGCCGGTGGTGCCTGGTGGCACTCGGCGGCGAGTCACCCGTCGCTGCCCCGGGGTGCCTTCGAGGTCTCCGGTGAGCCGCTCGGGTCGATGGAGCAGCTGCTCTTCGGGCCGGCGGACGAGGCCGACGGTCAGCTCAACCTGTTCGGCGGGCTGCGGCGGGCGATGGCCAAGTGCGGTTACCGCGACCTGAAGGAGTTCCAGAAGGTCGGTCTGGTCCTCGACCGCTGACCGATCCGTCAGACGCCGGAAGGCCGGCCCCGCAGCAGGCGGGGCCGGCCTTCGTCGCGTTCAGCCGGGAGTCACTTCTCCAGGTAGATGGTCAGGTCGGACATGTTGCGGTAGCTGGTCGCCGCGAAGTCGAGCGACTGGCCCTTGTTGTCCGCGCCGCCGGGGGCGGTGTCCATCTCCCAGTTGGCGTGGTGGAAGTTGCGCTCACCGATGGTCTGGAAGAACTGCTGGAAGTTGAGGTCGCCGTCGCCCAGCGGGGTCATCTGGTATCCGTTGGGCACGCTGGTGTCCCGGTCGCCGTCCTTGGCGTGGAAGAGCGGGAACCGGGTGGTCCGGTCGGCCACGGTGAGGATCGGGTCGAACAGGTCGGTCACCTCCTGGCCGGCCGGGTTGACGTACTTCTGGTGCTTGTAGCGGGCCACGTAGGCCCAGTAGATGTCCAGCTCGAAGAAGACGTACCGCGGGTCGGTGATCTCGAAGAAGTACTCCAGTCGGCGGATGCCGGAGGACCGGGTCTGCCGGCCCTGCGCGTCGCGCGGGCCCCGGTCGATCAGGAAGCTGTACGCGGCGTCGTGGTTGTGCGTGTAGAGCCGCATGCCCCGGGCCCTGGCCTGCCGGCCCAGCTCGTTCCAGATGTCCGCGGCGGCGTCCCACTCGGCCTTGTACGCGCTGCTGGTCGGGTCGCTGCCGGTGCCGATGTTCTTCATGCCGAGTTCCTCGGCGATGTCCAGTTGTTGCTGGAAGGTGGCCGGCTGGATCGAGGCGTGCGTGCCGTTGGCCACCAGACCGTTGTCGTCGAGGATCTTGCGGATCTCGGCGGGGGTGATCTGCCGACCGAGGATCTCGGTGCTCTGGGTGTAGCCGGCGAACTCGATCTCCTTGTAGCCGATCTCGGCGAGTCGAGCGAGGACGCGCTCGAAGCCGTACGGCACCCCGCTGTCGTCGGGCGCGGCGGTGATCCGGTCGCGGACGCTGTAGAGGATGATGCCGCGGTTCTTGGCCGGGATCAGCGGTTCGACCCGCAGCTTGCTGGCGTTGCCGGGGTTGGCGAGTGCCGGGGTGCCGGTGGCGAGGACGGGTAATCCGGCCGCGCCGATCGCGGCGGCAGCCCCGGCGGAGGCGGCGAGCAGGGATCGGCGGCTGAGCCGGCCGGTGGGGGTGGCGTCGGGGGCGGTGTGGTCTGGCATGGTTCCACCTTTCGCGACGGTGGTCGGAGACAGACACTAACGTCGGTCTAAGTCGAAAGAAAGGTTCGATCGACGGCAGCTTTTGTTCGATTCAACGAAAGTCACTGATGATCGTCGATACCGGCCGCGCGGCCGACGATGCTGACTACGCTCGTCCTGACCGGAACGCCGCAGCGCCGGGCAAGGCCGCAGCGCCGCAGGAGGGGTGGGCATGGTCCTGACCGGACGGAGACTGCGCGTCGCCGCCGCGCTGACCTGCGCGATTGGGCTGGCCGCCACCGGTTGTACGGGTGACGACCGCGACGGCTTCCGGCCCGGTGCGGCCGACGTCGGCGACCCGTACGTGCCGGGGCACGGCAACGGCGGGTACGACGTCGGGCACTACGGCCTCGACGTCCGCTACGACCCGTCGACCGACCGGCTGACCGGTCGAGCCGTCATCACGGCCACCGCCACCCAGGACCTGTCCCGGTTCAATCTGGACCTGGTCGGCCTGGAGGTCCGGGCTGTCGACGTGGGTGACGCGGCGGCCGAGCACCGGCGCGGCGACGGCGAGCTGGTGGTGACGCCCCGCGACGGCCTGCCGCGCGGCCGGCAGTTCACCGTGACGGTCGAGTACGCGGGCGTCCCCACGGCCGTCGACGACGGGGCGTTGGGCAGCGGCGGTTTCCTGCACACCGCCGACGGCGCGGTGGCGCTCGGCCAACCCGACTCGGCCGCCACCTGGTTCCCGGTCAACGACCACCCGTCCGACAAGGCCACCTACGACCTGGCGGTGACCGTTCCGGACGGCCTGGCCGCGCTGAGCAACGGCGTACCCGGGCCGAAGAGCAGCGCCGACGGCTGGACCACCTGGCGCTGGTCGGAGCGCGCCCCGATGGCCAGCTACCTGAGCACGCTCGTGATCGGTGACTACCGGGTGGTGACCGGCACCCACGCCGGCCGGCCGATGGTCACGGCGGTGGCCGCGAGCCTGCCGGCGACTGGCGGCGCGGCCACCTCGCTGGCCCGCACCGGTGCGATCGTCGACTTCCTGGCCAGCCGCTTCGGCCCGTACCCGTTCGACTCGTACGGGGGGATCGTGATCGCCGACGAGCGGATCGGGTACGCGCTGGAGACCCAGTCCCGGCCGGTCTACGGGCCGGCTTTCTTCTCCGACGACCAGCCGAACCCGAGCGTCGTCGCGCACGAGTTGGCGCACCAGTGGTTCGGCGACAGCGTGTCACTGACCAGGTGGGGCGACATCTGGCTCAACGAGGGCTTCGCCAGCTACGCCGAGTGGCTGTGGGAGGAGCACGACGGCGGCCGGACCGCCCAGCGCAACTTCGAGATCCAGTACGCGGCGACCGACTGGGCCCAGCCGTCGGTCGAGCCGGGCCGGGAGCAGATGTTCGGCACGGCCGTCTACAAGCGTGGGGCGCTCGCCGTGCACGCGTTGCGCCGGACCGTCGGTGACGACCTCTTCTTCCGCATCCTGCGCACCTGGACCAGCGAGCGGGCGGCCGGCAACGCGACCACCGCGGACCTCGTCGCGCTGGCCGAGCGGGTCGCCGGGCGGCAACTGCGTCCGCTCTTCGACGCCTGGTTGGTGGGTGGGTCGGCCCCCACACTGCCGTGACCCGGCCCCGCCGCCCGGTCGATATGCTGCCGCCTGCGAACGGCGGGTAGGTGCCCGTTCGCGCGGAGCGGCGGAGGCCGTAACCGGCCACCGTGCGGAAAGGGTGTGGGATGCGGGGGACGCGGCACAGACTGCGAATGGGTGCCGGCCTGCTGGTGACCGGTGCGCTCGCACTGTCCGGATGCGACTCGACAGCCCCGGAGGCGGCGTTACCACCGAGCGCGTCCCCCACGCCGTCGCGGACGTTCACCGCGGGCGCTGACGGGATCGGCGACGCCTACTTCCCGACCTACGGCAACGGCGGCTACGACGTCGCGCGGTACACGGTCAAGGTGCGCTACGACCCGGCCAAGGACCAGTTGACGGGTACGACCACCGTGCGGGCCACCGCGACCGCCGACCTGTCGACGTTCAACCTCGACCTGGCCGGCCTGACCGTCAGCGCGGTCACCGTGGACGGCGCACCGGCGACCCACAGCCGTAAGCGGAACGAGCTGGTGATCAAGCCGGCTTCCGGTCTGATCAACGGCAACGGGTTCGTCGCCGAGATCACCTACGCCGGCAAGCCGAAGCCGCTGAAGAACGAGGCGCTCGGTGACGGCGGCTTCCTGCACACCGCCGACGGTGCCATCGCGCTGGGCCAGCCCGAGTCGGCCAGCACCTGGTTCCCGGTCAACGACCACCCGTCGGACAAGGCGGCCTACGACTTCGAGGTCACCGTCCCGGACGGCCTGACCGCGATCAGCAACGGCGTTCCCGGCGGCAAGGCCAGTACGGGCGGTTGGACCACCTGGAAGTGGTCGGAGAAGTCGCCGATGGCCAGCTATCTGAGCACGCTGGTGATCGGCAAGTTCCGGATCACCACCGGCGAGCACAAGGGCCGCCCGGTCTACAACGCGGTCACCACCACCGAGGCCAAGGGAAACGCGGACGCGTCCATCGCGCGGACCGTGGAGGTGGCCGACTACCTGGAGAGTGTGTTCGGGCCGTACCCGTTCGACGCGTACGGCGGGGTGGTGATCTCCGACAGCCGGATCTCCTACGCGCTGGAGACGCAGAGCCGACCGGTCTACGCGGCGAGCTTCTTCCGGCAGGGCGAGAACACCGAGGTCGTCGCCCACGAGTTGGCCCACCAGTGGTTCGGCGACAGCGTCGCGTTGGCCAAGTGGGAGGACATCTGGCTCAACGAGGGCTTCGCGACGTACGCGGAGTGGCTCTGGGCCGAGCACACCGGGGCGTACACCGCCAAGGAGGCGTTCGACAGCCGGTACGCCGAGATGTCCGCGCAGGTGTGGAGGACACCGCCGGGCAAGCCGGGTGCGGAGAAGCTCTTCAGCGAGTCGGTCTACCAGCGCGGCGGCATGACCCTGCACGCCCTGCGGGTGGCCGTCGGCGACAAGGCATTCTTCGAGATCGTCAAGACCTGGGCGGCGGAGAAGCGCGACGGCACCGCCACCACGGCCGAGTTCGTGGCCCTGGCCGAGCGGATCTCCGGCAAGCAGCTCGACGCGATCTTCGACGCCTGGCTCTACGACACCAGGAAGCCCGCCCTGCCCAAGCGGCTCTGAGCCGCGGTCAGTTCTTGACCACCAGGGCGGGGTGGGCGGCCAGGTACGCGTCGGCGCGGCCGGCGCGGAGTTCGGTGAGGAACTTGCGGCCCTCGGTGGTCAGCTGTTCGCCCCGGTAGGCGCTGCCCTTGCCGACGCCGGAACCGGGCAGCCCGACCAGCGTGAAACGGTTCTCCGGCAGGCCACCGAGGGCGTACGCGATGTCGACGATCCGGCGCCCGCCCACGTAGACAAGCGTGTCGCCCAGCGCGGAGACCACCTGGTCGACGCGTTCCGGTTGCCGGGCCAGGCCCTCGTCCAGGATCTTGCGGGTCATCGCCCGAATCAACTGCTGCTGGTGACGCTGCCGTGCGTAGTCACCGCCGGTGATGTAGCGCTGCCGCGCGTAGTCCAGCGCCTGCCAGCCGTTGAGGTGCCGGTCGCCCTTCTCGTAGACCTGCTGCGGCCCCTTGTACCCGCCCGGCGCGCTCTCCCGGTACTTGCCGTCCGGTCGGCGGTGCAGCGACTCGACCCGCTGGTCGACGTAGATGTCCACCCCGCCCAGGGCGTTGACCAGCCGGTCGAACCCGTTGAAGGTGAGCACCGCGCCCGCGTCGATGCGTAGCCCCGTGTAGCCGCTGACCGTGCTGCGCAGCAGCTCGTACCCCTGGGCTGTGCTGGGTTGTTTGGGTTTGCCCGGCACCCGGCTGCCGAAGCTCATGGCGTGCGTGAGCTTGGTCTTGCCGCCCTTGTAGCCGGCCTTCGGGAACGCCGGGATGTCCACCAGGAGGTCGCGGGGGAGCGAGAAGAGGTACGCCCGACCCAACCCCTTGGGTACGTGCAGCACCAGCACGGCGTCACCGTGCGGCTCCCAGCCGGGCACGCTGACCCGGGTGTCCACTCCGACCAGCAGCAGGTTGAGCGGGCCGGTGATGTCCGCGCCCGGCGGCGGACCGCTGGGGCTCGGGGTCGGCGTGCCAACCGGTGACGGGGTGGGTGAGCCGGCCACCGGCGCGCCGCCCGGCTTGTGGTCGCCGGTCAGCCGGGTGATCACCACCGTGCCGCCCGCGATCAGCGCGACGACGGCGAGGGCCGCCAGCCCCAGCAGCAGCCACCGTCGGCGCGGCGCCATCGACCCGAGAACCATCTTGGATTCCTTCCACCCGTCTGGTGAACAACGCTCCGACGGGTGCTCCCGGTTGCGGCCGGGAGGCGCCGGGGTCGGTCGGCCGGAGCATGATCGCGCGAAAAGTGCCGCTGGCGCGAGCGCTACTCGCGAGTAATGATGCGTCCATGCGGTACGACGTGGTCGTCATCGGGTCCGGCTTCGGTGGCAGCGTCACCGCGCTCCGACTGGCCGAGAAGGGTTACTCGGTCGCGGTGCTGGAAGCCGGCCGCCGCTTCGCCGACGACGAGTTCCCGCAGACGTCCTGGCGGGTCCGCCGGTTCCTCTGGGCACCGAGGCTGGGCTGCTACGGCATCCAACGACTCACCCTGCTCCGCCCGGCCGACCGACGGTCCGGCGGCGGGGTGCTGGTGCTCTCCGGCGCCGGGGTGGGCGGCGGCTCACTGGTCTACGCGAACACCCTCTACGAACCGCTGCCGGCCTTCTACGACGACCCGCAGTGGCGGGACATCACCGACTGGCGCGACGAGTTGGCCCACCACTACGACCAGGCGAAACGGATGCTCGGCGTCAACACGTACCCGGTGCAAACCGGCGCGGACCGCGCCATGCGCGCGGTGGCCGAGCGGATGGGGGTGGGGCACACCTTCCACGCCACCCCGGTGGGCGTGCACATCGGCCGGCCCGGCCAACGGGTCGCCGACCCGTACTTCGGCGGTGCCGGCCCGGAACGCACCGGCTGCCTGCACTGCGGCTCGTGCATGACCGGCTGCCGGCACGGGGCGAAGAACACGCTGGTGAAGAACTACCTCTGGCTCGCCGAACGGCTCGGGGTCACGGTCGGGCAGCTGACCACGGTGACCGCGGTCCGGCCCGCCGACGGCGGAGGGTACGAGGTGCACACCGAACGCACCGGCTCCTGGCTGCGCAAGGGTCGGCAGGTCATCCACGCCGACCAGGTGGTCTTCGCGGCCGGGGCGCTCGGCACCCAGCGGCTGCTGCACGCGATGCGGGCCGACGGGGCGCTACCCGGGCTCTCGCCCCGCCTCGGCGAGCTGACCCGGACCAACTCGGAGGCGATCCTCGGCGCCTCGGTGCCCCGCCGACGGGCCCGGTCCGAGCGGTTGGACTACACCGAGGGGGTGGCCATCACCAGCTCGTTCCACCCCGACCCGCAGACGCACATCGAGCCGGTCCGCTACGGGCGGGGCTCCAACGCGATGGGGCTGCTCCAGTCGCTGCTTGTCGACGGCGGCCCACACCGGGTACGCCGCTGGCTGGGCAGTATCGTGCGCCAGCCCCGGTTGGCGGCGCGGATGCTGTCGGTACGCGGCTGGTCGGAACGGACGGTGATCGCCCTGGTCATGCAGTCGGTGGACAACTCGCTGACCACCCGGTGGCGGCGTGGCCCGCTCGGCCGCAGATTGGTGACCGGCCCGGGCCACGGCACGCCCAGCCCGACCTGGATCCCGGCCGGCAACACCGCGGCCCGGATGCTCGCCGAGGAGATCGGCGGCACCCCCGGCGGCTCGCTCACCGAACCCTTCGACATCCCGATGACCGCGCACATCCTCGGCGGAGCGGTCATCGGGGCCACCCCGGCCGACGGGGTGATCGACCCCTGGCACCGGGTGTACGGGCACGCCGGGCTGCACGTGGTCGACGGCGCCGCCGTCTCGGCCAACCTGGGCGTGAACCCCTCGCTGACCATCACCGCCCAGGCCGAACGGGCGATGTCCTACTGGCCCAACCGGGGCGAGCCGGACCCCCGCCCGGCGCTCGGCTCGCCGTACCGCCGCCTCGCAC
Source organism: Micromonospora foliorum (assembly GCF_022229015.1). Taxonomy (GTDB): domain Bacteria; phylum Actinomycetota; class Actinomycetes; order Mycobacteriales; family Micromonosporaceae; genus Micromonospora; species Micromonospora foliorum. The sequence continues at coordinate 9,690 of NZ_JAKKFF010000042.1, read as the reverse complement.
CCGTACCCCCGCAGAACCCGGCCGTCCCGGCGGACGCCCCGGGCGCGCTGCGTTCCTGAACCCCGCCGGCCTCCACGGCGAGCCGGTGCCGGCAGCGGCCGTGACTGTCGGTAGGCTTCGTGCACATGAGCCTGCCTCGCCCCGTCCTCGTGGTGGACTTCGGAGCCCAGTACGCCCAGCTCATCGCCCGCCGGGTCCGTGAGGCGAAGGTCTACTCCGAGATCGTGCCGCACTCGATGCCGATCGCCGAGATGCTGGCGAAGAACCCCGCCGCGATCATCCTCTCCGGTGGCCCGTCCAGCGTCTACGCCCCGGACGCGCCGCAGATCGACGCGGGCTTGTTCAACGCCGACGTGCCGGTCTTCGGCATCTGCTACGGCTTCCAGGCGATGGCCCAGGCGCTCGGCGGCACGGTCACCAGGACCGGCAACCGTGAGTACGGCGGCACCCCACTGCGCCCCCGCCTCCTCGACCCCGGTGTGCTGCTGCGTGACCTGCCGGCGGACCTGCCGGTCTGGATGAGCCACGGCGACTGCGTCACCGAGGCGCCCGAGGGCTTCACGGTGACTGCCGAGTCGGCGGGCGCGCCGGTCGCCGCCTTCGAGGACCTCGCCGGGCGTCGGGCCGGCGTGCAGTTCCACCCGGAGGTCGGGCACACCGCGCACGGCCAGGAGATGCTGACCCGCTTCCTCTACGACATCGCCGGCATCGAGCCGACCTGGACGCCCGAGAACATCATCGACGAGCAGGTCGCCCGGATCCGCGCCCAGATCGGCGACAAGGAGGTCATCTGCGGCCTCTCCGGCGGGGTGGACTCGGCCGTCGCCGCGGCGCTCGTGCACAAGGCGGTCGGTGACCAGCTCACCTGCGTCTTTGTCGATCACGGCCTGCTGCGTGCCGGCGAGGCCGAGCAGGTGGAGAAGGACTACGTCGCCGCCACCGGCATCAAGCTGAAGGTGGTCGACGCCGCCGACAGGTTCCTCGGCGCGCTCGCCGGGGTGACCGACCCGGAGCAGAAGCGCAAGATCATTGGTCGGGAGTTCATCCGGGTCTTCGAGGCGGCGGCCCGCGAGATCGCCGCCCACGGCGACGTCGAGTTCCTCGTCCAGGGCACCCTCTACCCCGACGTGGTGGAGTCCGGCGGCGGCACCGGCACCGCCAACATCAAGAGCCACCACAACGTCGGCGGGCTCCCGGAGGACCTGAAGTTCGCGCTTGTCGAGCCGCTGCGCACCCTGTTCAAGGACGAGGTCCGGGCGCTCGGTCTCCAGCTGGGCCTGCCCGAGGCGATGGTCTGGCGGCACCCGTTCCCCGGCCCCGGCCTGGCCATCCGGATCATCGGCGCGGTCGACCAGGAGCGCCTCGACCTGCTCCGCCAGGCCGACCTGATCGCCCGCGAGGAGCTGACCGCCGCCGGCCTCGACCGGGGTGTCTGGCAGTTCCCGGTGGTGCTGCTCGCCGACGTGCGCAGCGTCGGCGTGCAGGGAGACGGGCGCAGCTACGGGCACCCCGTGGTGCTGCGCCCGGTCTCCAGCGAGGACGCGATGACCGCCGACTGGTCCCGGCTGCCCTACGACGTGGTGGCCCGGATCTCCACCCGGATCACCAACGAGGTCGCCGAGGTCAACCGGGTCGTCCTGGACGTCACCAGCAAGCCGCCGGGCACCATCGAGTGGGAGTGAACGCCGCTCAGGCGGCCGGCGGCGTGCTGGACGGGGTCGTCGGCGGGTAGGGCGGCGTCGGGGCGTACCCCTGCGGTGGCCCGCCGGGCGCGGGCCCGGCGGTGGGCGGCGGTCCGTGCTGCGGCGCGACGCCCGCCGCGTGCGGCCAGGCCGGCGCGCCGGTGGGCTCCTCCGGCATCAAGAACCACATGATCGGGTACGCGAACAGCGCGAGCCCGCCGGTGAGCAGGCCGGTGACCGCGAAGATCACCCGGACCAGGGTGGGATCGACGGCGAAGTAGCGGCCGACGCCGCTGGCGACCCCGGCGACCATGCGGTCGGTGGTGGGTCGCCGAAGCTGCTTGTACGGGGCGCGGGGAGCGGTGGTCGATGTCATACCCCCACGGTCCGCGCTGGCGCCCGGCCCGCCCTCGGTGACCGCCCGGATCCTTACCCTGACCAATCCCTGACCGGGACTGGATAGTCAGGAATCCGACTCTTTTCCGTTCCGGTAACCCGGCCCGGGGAGAATTTGCTCCCGTGACCACCTTGCTCAAGCCGCTCCGCAGGATCGCGGCATACGCAGTTTGCGCTGATTCAAGCGGCCGAGTCTTGCTGGTCCGCGCATCGGAGCGCTCCGGCACCCCCGGCGCGTGGTCCCTCCCCGGCGGGGCGGTCGACCACGGCGAGGACCCGAACCACACGGTCGTTCGCGAGACCGCCGCCGAAACCGGCCTCTCGGTCGCCGTCTCCGGCCTGGCCGACGTGCTCGCCGACATGCGGGCACTCCCGGACCGCGGCATCACCATCCACACCGACCGGCTGATCTACCGGGTGGTCGTGCGCGGCGGCACCCTCGCCGACCGGGTCGGCGAACGCCCCACCGACCTGGCCCGGTGGTACACCCTCGACGAGGCGCGCGAGCTGCCGCTGCGCTCGTTCACCGCACGCGCCCTCGGGCTGCCCGCATCGTCGGCCGACGTGGTGCCCGACGAGGCACCCGAGTTCCCGTCCTTCTACGCCGTGCCCGGCCCCGACGGGCTGCACCGGGCCCAGCGCTTCGCCGCGTACGCGGTCTGCACCGACCCCGACGGTCGAGTACTGCTCACCCGCATCTCCGACGGCTACCCCGGCGCCGGCTGCTGGCACCTGCCCGGCGGCGGCACCGACTACGGCGAGCAGCCCGGCGCGGCACTCATCCGCGAACTGGTCGAGGAGACCGGCCAAGCTGGTCGCCTCGTCGAGCTGCTCGGAGTCGCCAGCCACCGCGACGCCGCCTCGCTCGGCCCCGAGGGCTACCCGATCGACTGGCACGGCGTACGCGCCTTCTACCGGGTCGTCGTCGACCAGCCCAACCCACTGACCGTGGCCGACGTGGGCGGCTCCACCTGCGAGGCCCGCTGGTTCGGCCGAGAGGAGCTGGGCGCCCTCCCCACCGACCGCCTCACCGAAGTGACCGCCGAGGCAGTCCAAGCAGCTCAACTCACCTGACCCCGCCCGCTCCGTCAGCCGCCTTAGCGGCTGGCGGCTGGCGGCTCGTGGCTGGCGGCTCGCGGCTCGTGGCTCGTGGCTGGCGGCTCGTGGCTCGTGGCTCGTGGCTGGCGGCTCGTGGCTGGCGGCTCGCGGCTCGGCAAGATCGTGCTCGAAGCAGGATGTAGTGGCCTCATCGACGCCCCGATGCCACTACATCCTGGATGTTGCGCGATCTTGGGCTCGGAACGCCCCGCAGGGACCATCCGCACGGGCGCTCCGGGCCGGCAGTCCTCGGCCCACCCGAAGCCGCCCCGTGATCCACTCGCTTTCACGGAAGTCGCGCTTTCCGCCTCGCTCGGACACCGGGTTTTCAAGGAAGCCGAGTCGATCACGCCGCAAAACCGGACACGCGTGCGCTGGGATGCCGCGCCTTCCGTGAAGCCGAGTTGATCACTGCTCGTCTCGACTGGCGCGACGCGAATGGACTCCACAATGAGGGCTAATGGAGTGAAGCGGACAGCCAGGCGAATCAGGTAAGCCGTTCTTATGGGTCTAAACGGTCATGGCCTGTGGGTGCTCGCTCGGCCCGGGCGGCCTCGGCTCGCCAGCTCTGCCAGTTTCCCGCACGCTGTCTCACGTTGATCATGAGTTTATTGTCGGGGCGCGAGATGGATGGCGATAACTTCATGATCAACGGGTCTGTGCGAAACCGGGGGGTGGCAGGGGTGCAACTGACGCGGCGGGTTGGGGCCTATGGGCTTGTGTGGGATGCGGGCCGGGTCTTGGTGGTTCGGGACGGGGTGGAGGGTGAGTTTCCCGAGCTCTGGCGGTTGCCGGGCGGTGCCGTTGGGCATGCTGAGGACCCGACGCACGCCGTGGTCCGCGAGGTTGCCGACCAGGTCGGGCTGACGGTGACGGTGACCCGGCTACTCGCTGTGGTTGCCGATGTCGCCACCTTTTCCGAGGACAAGGTCGCCCTGCACACCGACCGGCTGCTGTTCGAACTCGGCACGCCCCGCGGCGCGCGTGTCGAGGGCGGGTTGCGGGGCTCGTCCGCCGCAGCGTCCTCGCTGGCGGGGGCCTCCATTGCGGTCGCGGCTGGTCTGGTTGATCGGGCTTGTTGGCTTTCGCTGGCGGAGGTGGCGCAGTTGCCGCTGACCCCGTTCACGGCCGAGGCGCTCGGCCTGCCGGTCACTCCACTGCCGCCCGGGGCGCGCCGATCGGGAGACCGGTTCCCGCCGCCGCACCCTGATCGTCGGCTGCGCTTCGGGGCGTACGGGCTGGTCACCGATCCTGCTGGGCGGATCCTGCTCACGCAGATCGCGGAGGGCTATCCGGGGGCCGGCCTGTGGCATCTGCCCGGCGGTGGCACCGATCACGGTGAGCAGCCGGCCACCGGGCTGCTGCGGGAGTTGGTCGAGGAGGGTGGGCAGGTGGGCCGGGTCGTGGAGCTTCTTGGGGTCAACAACCTGCACAATCCGGCCGCACTGGGCCCGGAGGGCCGGCCTCTGGACTGGCATGGCGTACGGGTGATCTATCGGGTGCTGGTGGACGTACCTACTGACGCGGTGGTCACCGAGTCGGCCGGAGGGTCGACGGCGCGGGCGGCTTGGTTCACCCGGGCCGAGGCGGTTGACCTGCCGTTGAGCGACATCGCTGCCGTGGCAATCGGACAGAGCGGCCGATAGCACCCCGCTCGGTGAGCCGCGATGGTGACCCTCCGGTACAGTCAAAGGCGGGAATGATGGAGGAAACGGGCGATGAAGCCCGGGATGGGAACAAGCGAGCGGTTCGAGCGGTTTAAGCCAGATACAAGTACCGCCGGCAGCTATCGCCAAGCCATGTTCCCCTATGCGATGGTGTACTCCGCAAAACGGCTGCCGGGCCATGCAAGGTCCGGCACGAGACAGCCGGGCACCCGCCACGTGGCGGCCAGCAGATCCGGTGATGGAGGAAAACGTGCCGAGAGCCCCATGGCGCCGGCGTCGTACTACTGACAGTCCGCGCCCCGCAGGGCGTCGCTGGGCGGGCCGGTTGCGCCGCAGCAGCACGTTCGCCCGCCAGGTGCTGTTGGTCCGGGTGGGTCGCCGCGACGGCGACCTGCACCCGGGTGACCTTGCCCCGACCGAGCACCGGTACGCCGACCGGCAGCGTCGTCGCTACGGCCTCGACCGGCTGAGCCGGCCGACACTGGGTGTGGACCCGACACTGGGCCTGGACCGGGCGGGCATCGAAGCGGTCATGCCGGTCAGCCCGGCGATGCCGCAGATGGTGCAGGCCGACGAGGTCGGGTCGATCCCGCTGCTCCCCGGCGAGCGCACCATGGCGCGCCGGATGAAGTTCGGCCTGGTGAATGCCTGCACGCTGGCCAGCCTGATGCTCGGCATGCTGGCGATCTTCCTGGCCATGCAGGGTGAGGTGCGCATCGCGGCGCTCTGCCTGATCGCCTGCGTCGGCTTCGACGGTCTGGACGGCGCGCTGGCCCGGCGGCTCGGTGTGGCCAGCCCGTTCGGCGCGCAGATGGACTCACTGGCCGACATGTGCTCGTTCGGCCTTGCCGCGCCGGTCGTGGTCTACGCCTCGCTCGCCGGCTCCGTCTCCACGGCCGCGGCAGCGGTGGCGTGCGCCCTGGTCGCGGCGTGTGCCGCGATCCGGCTGGCCCGCTTCAACGTCTCGCCGAAGGACGGCCGGTTCTTCTGCGGTGTGCCCACCACCATGGCGGCCGCCGTGCTCGCCGTGACCGTGGCGATCGGCCTGCCGGTGCCCGGCGCCGTGCTGGTCGCCGGGGTGGCGCTGCTGGCCTTCGCGATGGTGTCGAGCTTCCCGTACGCCAAGCTCGCCCGTCTGGTGAAGCTGCCGCCGTGGCTCTGGTTGGCTCCGGTGATCGGCGCGCTTGTCGACATCCGGCTCACGTTCGCCCTGATCGTGGTGGGCTACCTGGTCAGCGGGCCGGTTCTCTGGCTGCGGCAGCGTCGTACCGCCTGATCTGAGCAAAACGGAACGGGGCGCCGCGGACAGCGGCGCCCCGTTCTGCGTTCGCGGGTCAGCGCCAGCGGGCGATGACCGTGGACCCACCGACCACCTTGTCGCCCGGCCCGACCAGTGGCTCCGCGGCCTCGGCGGGCAGGTAGACGTCGGTCCGGGAGCCGAACCGGATCAGCCCGAAGCGCTCACCCTTGGCCAGCAGCGCGCCGATGGGCGCGCGCTGCACGATCCGGCGGGCGATCAGCCCGGTCCGCTGCGCGATCACCACCGTGCCGCGAGCGGTGTCCAGCACGGTGTACGCGGCGACGTTGTGCTCGGCGTCCGGCTTCATGGCGTTGACGAAGCCGCCGTCGGCGACGAAGTAGTCCACCACCTTGCCGGCGACCGGGGCGCGGTTGACGTGCACGTCCAGCACCGACAGGAACACCGCGATCCGTAGCCACTCGCCGTCGCCGAAGCGCTCGTCGTGCAGCCGCTGCACCGACAGGACCTTGCCGTCCGCGCTGGCGACCACGGCGCTCGGGTCCTCCGGCACGTCCCGCTCGGGATCCCGGAAGAACGCGGCGACCGGCCCGGCGGCGAGGGCCGGCAGCAGCCACAGCTTGGACGACGGGCGCGCCACCCGGGTCAGCGCCGCGAGGCCCAGTGCGATGCCCGCCGCCGCCACGCCGTTGGAGTCGATGTGCATGCCGCGGGTCACCGGCACACTCGACGGCCGGTACGCGGGGGCCAGGCTGTCGGCCGTGGCCGGGCTGGCCGGGGTGAACCGCAGTCGGTAGACCCGCACCGGTGGCGGGTTGCGCAGCACCAGGTCGGCGCCGACGCCGTAGAGGGCATCCTGTCGGGCCAACTCGGCGGCGGCGCCCTCGGTCCGGCCGGGCGTGGCGACGGTCGCCACGCTCAGCACCGCCCCGTCGGTCAGGTACTTGGCCAACCCCTCGATGCCGCTGCGGGTCGCCTCGGCGGTGCCGGTGAACACCTCGCCGGCGATGACGACTACGGCGGCCTCGGCTTCGGCCAGCGTGTCGACGACGCTCACCCGGTCGGCGACCCAGCGGCCCTGGGCGGTGACGTGCTCGCGGAGCGCCGCGGCACCGAACGGCTCGGCGGGCACCACGGTGAGCCGGTCACCGGGGAGCAGCGCCTCGACCGCCGCGGCCAGCACCGCGGAGTCCGGGTTCACCCCGACCAGCAGGGCGGCCTTGGCGTCGTTGATCCGGGCCAGCTCGGCGACGAGGGTACGGGCGGCTCGCTCGCCGATGCGGACCGGACCGGACCGGCCGGTGGTACGCACGGCGGGGGACTGGGTCATGTCGGGCGGGCTCCTGACGGGGGTAGAGACGGGAATCGCGGCGGGACCGCCATGGGCGGGACGGGCCGGCCGGCGGAGGCGAGATCTCCACCGGCCAGCATATGCGTCCGTCCGCGCCGGCCGCACCGCCGTGGGGATGCGGTGGACCGACGCGGCCAGGTGCCCGAGGTCAGGCGTCCCTGCGCGGACCCTCCCGTTCGTCGCCCGGCTGGTCGCTGACGGCCTCGACCGGGTGGTTGGACCGGGTCGGCTCGTCCTCGCCGAACGGCGTCGGGCGGGCGAGGTTCCCGATGGTGGGCTCCTCGTCTCCGTTGCCGGTTTGGCCGGGGACGGGCTCGGCCGGCGGCTCCGACGGCGGATGTGCCAGCCAGGCCGGGTGGATCACGTCGGTGGACGGCGCGTCCTCCCCCCGCACCTCGGTGGTCGGCGTCTCCAGCGTCCGGTCCGCGGAGCGCGTCGGGTCCGAGGTGAGCGTCGGGTCGGAGGTGAGCGTCGGGTCGGAGGTGAGCGTCGGGTCGGAGGTGAGCGTCGGGTCGGAGGTGAGGGTCGGGTGGGCGACGAGCGTCGGGTCCGAGGCGGGAGCGTCCCAGGTGGACCGTTCGGCTTCCCAGACCGGCAGGGCCGCGCCGGAGGTCGACGTGGCGGCGCCGGAGACCGGCAGGGGCGTACCGGAGACCGGTGCGCCGGAGACGGACGTGCCGGAGACCGGCGCGACGGCCTCGGCGGCAGTGGCGGTACCCCCGGCACCGGCGGTACCGGCCTCGACGGTCGGCTCCGGCTGGCTCGGGCGGCCCGAGCGCAGTGCGCCGACCAGCCCGAAGACCCCGATCAGGATGAGTGCGCCGGCCAGGAACCAGCCGACCGGCGGCAGCGCGAGCCCGAGCAGTTGGGCGAGCAGCCACCAGGCGGACAGCGCCAGGAACACGAGCCCGAACGCGAATGACACCAGATCCGTGCGGTGAGCCTTCACCGGGTCACCTCCAGGTTGCCGGCATTGACGTGGATGTAGAGGCGCAGGGTTCCGCCGCCGGGCCCGTCCGCGCCGACGTCGGTGGATTCCCGTAGGCGGCCGTCCAGCCCGCCGGAGCGGTTGCCGAAGATGGTGGCATCACCGGCGTTGACGTCGGCCACGGTGGTGACGTCGACGTTCGGCGGCACGACCACTGTCGCCTGGCCGAAGTTGACGGCCACGGTCACCTGGCTGTCCCGTTTCGCGAAGTCGATCCCGCGCAGGTCGAGCACGGCGTCACCGAAGCTGTTCTCGTACCGGTCGGCCAGGTCGCGGTAGTCGGTGGGCGCCCAGGTCACCGCGCCGTCGACACCCCGAATCCGGTCGTAGGACTCGGCGACGGTCGCCGTGCCCAGCGCCGCCGCGGTCACCAGACCGAGCGCGATGAGCCAGCGGGCCCGCCCGAACCACGTGCCAACCAGCAGCCCCAGCGCGATCGTGGCCAGCGCGGCCGCGAAGTACGCCGAGGCGCTGATGGCGAAGACGTCCAGCAGGTCGAGCAGGGCGACCAGACCGAGCACCAGGAAGATCAGCGAGAAGGTCACCGCGCCGAGCGGCGACCGCTCCTTGGGGCGCTTCGGTGGCTTCGGTGGCTTGGGCGGGGCGGGCGCGGCCGGGGGCGGGGAAGCGTACGGGCCGTGCGGCGCGAACGGGGCGCGGTAACCGGAGGGCGGCGGGGCGGTCGGATAGCCGGCCGGAGCAGCGGGTGTGCTGCTCACCGGTGCCGACGGCCAGCCAACGCTCGGCATCGCGGCGCTCGGCCAGCCGGGCTGGGCGGCCGTCGTGCCGGCCGGTTGCCCGGACACCGGGCCCATCCCGGACACCGGCTGCGCCGCGCTGGTCGGCGGCGCGTCGTACGCCGGGATGGTGACGGTGGGCGCTGCCCCCGTCGTCGCGGTGGCGTACCCCGGATCGGTGCTGAACATCGGCGGCGTCACCGCCGGGCCGGTCGGCGGCGCCGCGCCGTAGGACGGTGCGGGCCAGGTCACCGGTGGCACGACCGGACCGGCCGGGTTGCCGGGCGGTGCGGCGGGTGGCGGACCGCCCGGGGTGCCGGGCCGTGGGTTGCGGCCGTCCCGGTTGAGCAGGAGCGCGCCGGCGACCAGGATGGCCGCGCCGAGCAGCACCGCGCGGAAGGCTGCGGTGACGATGTACGCGAAGCTGGCCGCGACCAGGATGCCCAGGACGAACCCCGGCACCGGGGACATGCGGGAGCGACCACGGCCGAGGAGGGAACAACCCGGGACGCG
>NZ_JAKKFF010000419.1 GCF_022229015.1 Micromonospora foliorum | reverse complement strand
GGGCGGGGCCAGGCAGGGCGGGGCCGGGCGGGGCCAGGCAGGGCGGGGCCGGGCGGGCCGGGCCGCGGTGCACTGACGGCGCAGACCGGCATGATCCACTCGGGTTTCATGATGTCGGGGTATCCCCGGCACCCGGACACCTCGACTTTCAGGAACCTGAGTGGATCATCCCGCTATGGCCGCCCTGTCGGGTTCAGCAGGCTGTCAGGATGGGTGACTTGTCAGGTTTGTCGGGTGGTCGGGGCCACCCCGGCGGCGGAATCGGCGGCCGGACCGGGTCGTTATACCTGGCAGACCACCGCAACAGCCCGGGTCATTGGCCCGCCGGCCCCGCCGGGAACACCCGCCAGGTCGCCTCGGTTACATCCCCGCACGGCCGAGCACCACAACGGCCCGTCACGGCGGTCGCCGGGAACACCCGCCAGGCCGCCCCGGTTACATCCCCCGCACGGCCGAGCAGCACAAGAGGCCGACGCCCGCGGGGTAGGCGGAATGACCCGCCACCGCGAACGGTTACACCCTGTCCCGACGCCGACCCCCTCGCGGGTCACCGGGCAGAACCCCTCGAACTTTCCCCGCACGGTCGCACTGACCCCCCGTTGAGTGTTGTGCGGGCACCCCCCGATGCAGAGGAGCACGCCATCATGCGTACCGATCTGATCCGTAAGACCGCCCTGACCGCCGCTGGCCTCGCCTTCACCGGTGGCGCCATCGCCGGCCCCGTCACCACCGCGTTCGCCGCAACCACCAGCAAGCCGACCACCCAGACCCAGGCCGACCGTAAGGGTCACGGTGAGCGGGAACTGGGTGTGCGCTACGAGGCGCAGCCGAACTTCTACTACTGCGGGCCCGCCGCGACCCGTAACGCC
>NZ_JAKKFF010000418.1 GCF_022229015.1 Micromonospora foliorum | reverse complement strand
CGGCTGGGCGGCACACGCCACCAGGGCGGCGACGGTGAGCGCGGCAACGCCGGCGGCCAGGGCCGCCAGCGCGCCGCGGTTGCGCACCGTCACTTGCGGCCGGTCCGTGCGGTCGCCATCCGCACCCCACCACCAAGCAGCAGGAGTACGCCGGCACCGGTGAGCACGTACCACCAGGTGTCCACGCCCGTGCCGGCCTGGCCGCCGTCACCGCTGGGCACGCCGCCCGGGGCGGAGTGCAGGCCGGTGATGGTCTGGGCCACCACGTCGAGGGTCTTGCCCTCGGCGGAGCCGATCGCGTAGACAATCGTGGCGGTGCCCTCCCTGAGGTTGAGGTCCGCCGGGCCGATGGCCACGGTGTCGGTGCCGGCCAGCACCACGTCCGCCTTCACGTTGCCCGCGCCGACGTCGCCCTTGGCCTCGTTCGGGTTGGTGAGGCCCTCGAAGACCGGGGTGCCGCCGGCGCGGACGTCGACCGCCGGGGCGGCGGCGGTGTGCCGGACGATCAGCCGGGCCTTGCCGGCGTCGACCTTCGAGACGTCGTTCACGAACGGGGTGATCTTCGGCTGGCCGGCGTCGTCGAGGTGGGCGGCGATGCTGATGTTCGCGCCGCCCGGCACCGCGGCGTTGTCGACAGTGAGAATCGCGCTGCCGATCGGCTCGCCCGGCTTGGTGAGCGCGATGTCGTAGTCGCCCTCCTCCAGGTTCAGCGGGCCGGCCACGTCGCCGGGCTTGAAGTTCTCCAGCGTCTTCCTGCCGTTGACGTAGACGTCGACCGGGGTGCCCGGGATGCCGTGCACGACGGAGACCTTCGACGTGGCGGCGTACGCGGGGCTGGCGGTGGGGGCACCGACGCCGGCGAAGGCCAGCGCGGCGACCGCGCCGCCCGCGGCGACCCGACGGAAGTACGAGAGCTGCATGTCTGCCTCCTGCTGTTTGGTGCTGATTCGTCAGGCCTGGCTTGCAGAACGGGTTACGCCGGCTCTCGGACGGGTGGATGCGCCCCGGCGCCAGTTTTCTTTTCCGGCCCCGCCTGCATCCGGAAGCGGGTCGGAGGACGAAGAGCTGGTGAGATGACATCGACCGGCGAAGTGGGGCGGGGACTGTGGCGGCTACAGTCGGGCATGCCCCATCGAAGGCGAGCCGCCCGATGACGGCGCTACGACAGGAACCGGACCCTCCGGTGGACGACCTCGACCGCAGGTTCCGCGACGGCGACGACGTGGCGCTCCGCGAGGCGTACGACCGCTACGGTCGTGCCGTGCTGCACCTGGCCACGTCCATGCTGGCGAACCGCAGCGACGCCGAGGACGTCACCCAGGCCACGTTCGTCGCCGCCTGGCTGGGACGCGACACGTTCGACCCCGCCAAGGGGTCGCTGATCGGTTGGCTGCTCGGCATCGGCCGGCGGAAGGTGATCGACCGGATGCGCGCCTCGGCCCGGGAGACCCGGGTGGTGGAGACGGTCCGGCAGCTGCCCGAGCCGGCGCAGACCGGCCCGGACCCGGACCGCGTGGTGGACCGGTTGGTGATCGCCGACGAGCTGGCCCGCCTCCCGGACGACCAGCGACGGATGCTGGAGTTGGCCTTCTACGACGACCTGACACACCAGCAGATAGCCACGGTGACCGGCGTGCCGTTGGGCACCGTGAAGAGTCACATCCGACGCGGCATGGCGAGCTTGAAACGCAGATGGGAGGTGGACGGTGCAGCACCTGGACCACGACCGGCTGGTATTTCTGGCGCTCGGTGAGAGCGAGGCGGACAACGGGGAGAGCACCCACCTCGGCACCTGCGCGCTCTGCCGGGCGGAGGTGGCGACCCTCCAGCAGGTGGCGGGGCTCGGCACCGAGACGCAGGGCCTGGCCGACCTGCCGGCCCCGCCGGAGCACGTCTGGCAGGGCATCGAAGCCCAGGTCAGAGCCGCGGAGGCCGAGCCGGCACGGGCCGAGACCCGGCGGCGGCAGGTTCCTGGGCAGGGCCTTGCCAGCGCGGCCGAGCAGACCACCGGCATGACTGCCGCACGGTCCGCCGGCACGGCGGGCGAGCAGGTCAGCGGCGTGACGGCCGGGCCGACGGTGACCCGGCTG
>NZ_JAKKFF010000417.1 GCF_022229015.1 Micromonospora foliorum | reverse complement strand
GTCCCCGGGCCTCACCTAATATCGCCTTCGCGGATTACCGTTCGGCTGGAGCCGCGTCGTGCCACTCGCCGAGAGGCGACCTGCACACCGACACCAGCGCCGCCCCCGGCCCACCGGCCGGGGGCGGCGCTGTCTGTGCCCCCGGTTCGCGAACCTGTCTCGGTTGACCTATGTTCAGTAGGTCGCTCGCGTGGGAGGGGGTGTCGGGGTTGGGTCTACGGACCTTTATCGAGGGTTGGCCGGTCTACCGCCAGCTCACCGGCACGGACCCGCTGGGTCGGGGGGCCGCGGCGAAGTCCGACGGATCCCGCGCGCTCACCGCCCGTACCGACACCGCCGATTCGATGGCCCGTTCGGTCTGCCCGTACTGCGCCGTGGGTTGTGGCCAGCGGGTGTTCGTGAAGGATGGGCAGGTCAGTCAGATCGAGGGTGATCCGGACAGCCCGATCTCGCGGGGTCGGTTGTGCCCGAAGGGCGCGGCGAGCAAGAGTCTGGTCACCAGCCCGTTGCGGCAGACCACGGTCCGCTACCGCCGGCCGTACTCGACGCAGTGGGAGGATCTGGAGCTCGACACCGCGGTCGACATGATCGCCGACCGGATCCTCGCCGCCCGCGAGCAGACCTGGGAGGACGTCGACTCGCAGGGCCGGCCGCTCAACCGGACGATGGGTATCTCCAGTCTGGGTGGGGCGACGCTGGACAACGAGGAGAACTACCTCATCAAGAAGTTGTTCACCGCGATGGGGGCGTTGCAGATCGAGAACCAGGCCCGTATTTGACACTCCGCCACCGTCCCCGGTCTGGGGGCCAGCTTCGGTCGTGGCGGTGCGACGGATTTTCAGCAGGACATCGCCAACGCTGACGTGATCGTCATCCAGGGTTCGAACATGGCTGAGGCGCACCCGGTGGGCTTCCAGTGGGTGATGGAGGCCAAGCGCCGGGGGGCGAAGGTCTTCCACGTCGACCCCCGGTTCACCCGGACGAGTGCGGTCGCTGATGCGTACCTGCCGATCCGGGCGGGCACGGACATCGCGTTGCTCGGTGGGGTGGTGCGTTACATCCTCGACAACGAGCTGGACTTCCGGGAGTACGTGCTCGCGTACACCAACGCGGCGACGATCGTCAGCGAAGAGTTCAGCGACACCGAGGACGGCGACGGGTTCTTCTCCGGCTTCGACCCGGAGACCGGCACGTACGTGCAGGACAGCTGGCAGTACGAGGGGCATGAGGGTTCGTCGGGCAGTGGGCACACCGCCCAGGAGCGGGACAGCGCCGCGGGGTTGACCCACGAGTCGCACGGCGCGCCGGTGGGCGGGCAGACCCGGCGCGACGAGACGTTGCAGCACCCGCGCTGCGTCTACCAGATCCTCAAGCGACACTTCGCCCGCTACACCCCCGAGATGGTGGAGCGGGTCTGCGGCATTTCACAGGCGCAGTTCCTGGAGTTGGCGCGGGCGTGGACGGCGAACTCCGGCCGGGACCGCACCGGCATGCTGATCTACTCGGTGGGGTGGACGCAGCACAGCGTGGGTGTGCAGTACATCCGCACCGGCGCGATCATCCAACTGCTGCTGGGCAACATGGGCCGCCCCGGTGGCGGGGTCATGGCGCTGCGGGGCCACGCCAGCATCCAGGGGTCGACCGACATCCCGACGTTGTTCAACCTGTTGCCCGGCTATCTGCCGATGCCGCACCACGCCGAGCACCCGAGCTTCGACGAGTGGGTGGACAGCATCCGCCACCCGGGGCAGAAGGGGTTCTGGGGTAACGCGCGGTCGTTCGCCGCCAGCCTGCTCAAGGCGTACTGGGGTGACGCGGCGACGCCGGAGAACGACTTCTGCTACGGCTACCTGCCTCGGCTGACCGGTGACCACGGCACGTACCAGCAGGTGCTCAACATGATCGACGGAAAGATCAAGGGGTACTTCCTGCTCGGGCAGAACCCCGCGGTCGGCTCGGCGCACGGTCGCGCGCAGCGGCTCGGCATGGCCAACCTCGACTGGCTGGTCGTCCGCGACCTGTTCATGATCGAGAGCGCCACGTTCTGGCAGAACGGCCCCGAGGTCGCCACCGGGGAGATCGTGCCGGAGGAGTGCCGCACGGAGGTGTTCTTCCTGCCCGCCGCGTCGCATGTGGAGAAGGAGGGCACGTTCACCCAGACGCAGCGGTTGTTGCAGTGGCGGGAGAAGGCCGTCGAGCCGCCGGGCGACGCCCGCTCCGAGCTGTGGTTCTTCTACCACCTGGGCCGCAAACTGCGGGAGAAGCTGGCCGACTCGCCGCTGCCGCGCGACCGGGCGCTGCTCGACCTCACCTGGGACTACCCCACGCACGGTCCGCGCGTGGAGCCGAGCGCCGAGGCGGTCCTGCGGGAGATCAACGGGTACGACGTGGCGACCGGCCGCCCGCTGTCCGGTTTCGCCGAGGCGCGCGCGGACGGCTCCACAGCGATCGGTTGTTGGATCTACAGCGGGGTGTACGCGGACGGGGTGAACCAGGCGGCCCGGCGCAAGTCCCGCCACGAGCAGGACTGGGTGGCCGCCGAGTGGGGTTGGGCGTGGCCGGCGAACCGGCGCATCCTCTACAACCGTGCCTCCGCCGACCCGGACGGCAACCCGTGGAGTGAGCGCAAACGTTACGTGTGGTGGGACGCGGAGCAGGCCGAGTGGACCGGTTACGACGTGCCGGACTTCGAGAAGACCAAGCCGCCGTCGTACCGGCCGCCACCCGGCGCGTCGGGGACGGAGGGCATCGCGGGCGACGACCCGTTCGTCATGCAGGGCGACGGCAAGGGCTGGCTGTACGCGCCCAGCGGTGTCCTGGACGGCCCGCTGCCGACGCACTACGAGCCGGTGGAGTCTCCGGTGCGTAACCCGCTCTACGGTCAGCAGGCCAACCCGACCCGCAAGATGTACGCGCATCCGGTGAATTCGGTGAACCCGAGCCCGCCGCAGGAACACGCCCAGGTGTTCCCGTACGTGTTCACGGTCAGCCGGCTCACCGAGCACCACACCGCCGGCGGGATGAGCCGGACGGTGTCGCCGCTGGCCGAGCTGCAACCGGAGATGTTCGTCGAGGTGTCCCCGGATCTGGCCGGCGAGGTGGGGCTGACGCATCTGGGTTGGGCGCACCTGGTCAGCGGCCGCGCGGTGATCGAGGCGAAGGTGCTGGTGACCGACCGGCTCACCCCGCTGCGGGTGGACGGTCGGATCATCCACCAGGTGTGGTTGCCGTACCACTTCGGTTTTGAGGGGCTGGTGACCGGTGATTCGGCTAACGACCTGTTCGGCATCAGCCTGGACCCGAACGTGCTGATCCAGGAGAGCAAGGTCGGCACCTGCGACGTGCGGCCAGGCCGCCGTCCCATCGGGCCGGCGTTGCTCGACCTGGTGGCCGACTACCAGCGGCGCGCGGGGATCACCCCGGGCCAGCACGCCCCGGCCGTGACCACCGACGGCACGGGGAAGGAGCACGGTGATTCCTAACCCGAACAGCCTGTACGGGCCGTTGGATCCGGCGCCCGACGCCGGTTACGAGGACGCGCCGCCGCGGATGGGGTTCTTCACCGACACCAGCGTCTGCATCGGCTGCAAGGCCTGCGAGGTGGCCTGCAAGGAGTGGAACGGCGTCCCGGAGAGCGGCCTGGACCTGCTCGGCATGTCGTACGACAACACCGGCGCGTTGACCGCGAACTCGTGGCGGCACGTGGCGTTCATCGAGCAGCCGCGTTCGGCTGGGCACGCCGCCTCGCCGGCGGACGTCCTCGGCGCGCCGGTCGACGCCGGCCTGGCCCGGCCGGTCGACGCGGGGCCGCAGTTCCTCGGGATGCCGGGGGCGCAGCCGCCGGGCCGGGGCACCGGCGTCGAGGAGCGCACGGATTTCCGCTGGTTGATGATGTCGGACGTCTGTAAGCACTGCACGCACGCGGCGTGTCTGGACGTGTGCCCGACGGGTTCGTTGTTCCGTACGGAGTTCGGCACGGTGGTGGTGCAGGAGGACATCTGCAACGGGTGCGGTTACTGCATCTCGGCGTGTCCGTACGGGGTGATCGACCAACGTAAGGACGACGGTCGGGCGTGGAAGTGCACGCTCTGCTACGACCGGTTGGGTGCGGGCATGACGCCGGCGTGTGCGCAGGCGTGTCCGACCGAGTCGATCCAGTACGGACCCCTGGACGACTTGCGCGAACGCGCGGCCGCCCGAGTGGCGACGCTGCACGACCGGGGGGTACCCGAGGCGCGCCTGTACGGGCACGACCCGAACGACGGCGTCGGCGGTGACGGGGCGTTCTTCCTGCTCCTGGACGAGCCCGAGGTGTACGGGCTGCCACCCGACCCGGTGGTGACCACCCGGGACCTGCCGAAGATGTGGAAGCGTGCCGGCCTCGCCGCGCTCGCCATGGCGGCGGCGACCGTCGCCGCGTTCGTCGGAGGTTCCTCATGACCCCACCGGGCCCCGTGGGCGACCGGTTCCGCCGCTTCCGGGAGCGGCTCGCCGCCGAGGGCAGCCTCGGACCACAGGTGAGCGACGAGCGACCGAGCACCGGAAGCGGTGCAGAGGCCGAGAGCGGTGTAGCGGCCGGGAGCGGTGCAGCAGCCACGAGCGGTGCAGCAGCCACGAGCGGCCGGAACACCGCCAGCGGCGACGAGGCCGCCAGCGGTCGCCGGGGCGACCTGACGACGCGGCGGAGCGCCGAAACCTCCGGCCGCCGGCGCAGGCGGCGCGGCGGCGGTGGCGAGGAACTGCGGGTGCCGGAGGCGGAGTTCACGTCCTACTACGGTCGGCCCGTTCTGAAGGCGCCGGTCTGGAAGTGGGACATCGCCGCGTACCTGTTCACCGGCGGGCTGGCCGCCGGCTCGTCGCTGCTCGCCGCGGGCGGGCAGCTCACCGGGCGGCCCGCGCTGCGGCGCGCCGGTCGGGTCACCGCGTTGGCCGCCATCAGCGCCAGTGCCGTCTTCCTGGTGAAGGACCTGGGCCGGCCGGCGCGCTTCCACCACATGCTCCGGGTGGCCAAG
>NZ_JAKKFF010000416.1 GCF_022229015.1 Micromonospora foliorum | reverse complement strand
AGATCCTGCGCGACTACCACCGCGCCGCCCGCACATTGACCGACACCGCTTCCGGCATCGCACACCTGCACAACATCATCTTGGAAGGCTGACCCCCAGCCCCAGCCCCAGCCCCAGCCCCAGCCCCAGCCCCAGCCCCAGCCCCAGCCAGGCAACGCCTCCACCTTGTTACGAGACGTCCTTCAGCCCGGCAAACTGTTTCTGTAGTGCGTCCACAGTTTGATGATCCAGAGATTCGCCCCCTCCTCAGATATTCCGCGTCATCTCGACAGGTTGCGCTGCCGCACTCGCCGACGCGTCCGGGTAGTCCGTGGAACGGCTGACATCGGCCCACTGCCGGGCCTCCGCGAGCCGCTTCTCGCCCGACTCCAGCGCGAGCCCCAGTGCGTCGCCACCGAGCAGCAGCCGACGCGGCGGCTCCTCGGAGAGCGTCACGTCGATGATCGCCTGGGCCATGCGGGCGGGGTCCCCCGGCTCGTTGCCGGCGTAGTCGGCGAACATGGCCCGCCACTGTCCGACGATCTGCTCGTAGTCGGCCTGGATACTGCCGGACGCCACCGCCGCTCCCCCGGCCCAGCCGGTACGGATGCCGCCCGGCTCCACGATGGTCACCTTGATGCCCAGCGTGGCCACCTCGTTAGCCAGGACCTCGGAGAAGCCCTCGACCCCGAACTTCGCGGTCTGGTACGCACCGAGGCCGGGAGTGCCGCCCACGCGGCCGCCAATGGACGAGATCTGGACGAAGTGCCCCGAACGCCGGCTTCGCAGGACCGGCAGCGCCGCCCGGGTCACGTTGATGACGCCGTACAGATTCGTCTCGATCTGTGCACGGAGCTCATCTTCCGGGAAGTCCTCTAGCGAATTGCTGGTGGCGTAACCGGCGTTGTTCACGACCACGTCGAGGGAACCGAAACGCTCGACAGTCGCCGCGACCACGTTCCGGGCCTCTGCCGGTGACGTGACGTCCAGCGCGACGCTCTCCAGTCGTTGCGGGTGCTCCGCCTTCAGATCGGCCAGCGCCTCCGGTCGACGCGAGGTCACCATCACCTGATCACCCGAGGCCAGCACCGCAACCGCCAGCGCCTTCCCCAGTCCCTGGGAACCACCGGTGATCAACCAAGTCCGTGGCATGGAACCACTCCTATCTCCGACCAGTAGAAATGCGCCTTAACCGTAGAGCTTGCCGGGGGTAACTGCAACATAGGTGTGGTGAAAGGAACTTTAAGCGGTCAACCCTAGTTGCTCATAGCAGCCGAAATGCCACGATGATAGGGTCACGGAGACTATGAGAGCTGATGCCGCACGCAATCTGTCGACGGTCCTGCGCATGGGTGCCCGGCTACTGGCCGAGGACCCGAGCACGTCCGTGGCGGCCATCGCCAACGCGGCGGGAGTAGACCGCACCACGGTCCACCGGCGCTTCGCCAGCCGAGAGGCCCTACTCACAGCCGTGCTGCAGGCGAAACTCGACTCCACCGAGCAGGTGCTGGATGAGGCGAGGCTCGCGGAGGCGCCGGTGCCGGTCGCACTGCACCGCTACGCGGAGGGCATCATCCCGGTGAGCCGTGAGTGGCCGGTCGACACTTCCCGCTTGATGCAACAGGACCCTGACGCGCGCCAACGGCGTCAGGGCCAGAGCGAACGGCTGAATGACTTCCTCCAACGCGCCGTCGATGAAGGCTTCCTGCGCTCGGACGTACCACTGGAATGGGTGCGGGCGGTCCTCGACCAACTGGTAGCCAGTGCTGCCCATCAGTTCCCCGACCTGGCGCCCCCGCAGGCGGCCGACGTCGTCGTGGACACGTTCCTCAGCGGCCTCGGCAGAGCCTGACCCCTCGCCCGAGACCGAGGAGGCGCAGCCGCGCGGACACCTCGGCGGCGACCCGCCCCGACGCGGTTGGCGGCGGTAAACGCCCAAGGCCTGTCCCCGCAGGCATTCTTGGCAATGGGGCCGGCCCTGCGGATTCGAATTGGGCATGCGGCCCGTCGACCGTGTCGACGCCCAGGGCGAGTTGCGTGGCACCACCAACCGTCACGCATATGGCTGGCGCAGCCTTCGAGGGCCCGCCGGCCCAGTTTCCGGCATCAAAGTTGATTAGCCGGCACGGATCGGAGTCTCGGTCGTCATGCCTCGCCCCTTGGCATCCTGAACCGGGTGAGGTGAGCGTGTCCATCGTCATGGGACTGCGGGTTGACTGACCTCGCCACGTAGGGCTTGTCCCATGGTTGCGACGACCGCCTTGGCGCGATCCAGCACTGCGGGCGTCGGGAACGGGCGGCACGCTGGGGAATCGCCAGGGCGGCCGCCCACATGAGGGCTATTGCGCGTGCCAGGGCAAGAACGTAGCGCACTTTACCCAGCTCAGGGGGTCACAGGAGCAGCCTGTAACTGCTGCAGGAAGCGAGTGTTGGACGATCCGCGCGCCGGTGGTGAGGATGATTCTCGCAAGCAGTTACAGAGAACCGGCACCGATCAGGAAGCAAAGACATGACAGATCAGACCCAGGGCCGCGTGTGGCTTATTACGGGATGCTCAAGCGGTTTCGGCCGTGAAATTGTGCGCGCCGCAGTGGCCGCGGGTGACCGGGTGATGGCGACAGCGCGCCGTCCCGAAACTCTTCGAGACCTTGCCGATCTCGGCAACGGGCAGGTCAGCACCTGCGCTCTGGACGTCACCGATCCCGACTCCATTCAGGCCGCGGTAAAGGCGACGCTGGCACTATTCGGCCGGATCGACGTCCTTGTCAACAACGCCGGATTCCTCATGATGGGCGCCGTCGAGGAAATCACCATGCAACAGCTGCGCGAGCAGATGGACGTTCTGTTCTTCGGGGCCGCCGAGACAACGAAGGCTGTACTGCCAAGTATGCGCGAGCGGGGTAGCGGAACGATCGTGCAGATGAGCTCGATGGGTGGACAAACAAGCTTCCATGCCTTCGGGGCCTACCATGCCGGAAAGTTCGCCCTGGAAGGCTTGTCACAGACACTGGCGGGAGAAGTCGCCCCACTTGGGGTGCGAGTCCTGATGGTGGAACCGGGATCATTCCGCACCCGGATCAACAGCAACAAGACCGAGTCATCGGTCATCGACGCCTACAGTGGGACCGCCGGGGCATTCCGCACCTACGTCAACGCGATGCAAGGCTCCGAGGAAGGCGACCCCGCCAAGGCCGCAGCTGCCATTGTCGCCGCGGTTGACAGCGACAATCCGCCCCTTCGACTCGCGCTGGGCGGTGACGCGGTCGACGGGCTCCGAGCCGAGCTCGAATCGCGTCAAGCCGACCTGACTGCTTGGGAAGAGCTGAGCCGATCGACAGCAGCGTCCTGACACGCTGTGCGTGTGGCTGAGCCCGGCCGGCTTGATTCCTACTGCCGGGCCGGGGTTGTCGAACTCCCGGTCTAGGTTTCCGCGTTCCTGCGGCCGGACGCGCTCTGCACGTCCGGCCGCAGGAACGCCGAGCGCGGCCATCGCCGACCGCCGTCGGCTCAGGTCTCCGTCACGTGTTGCCCGGGGTTGCTCTCGACATCGCTGATCTTTATGCACCTGGGCGTCAAGAGCGGTCAGCGTCAAACCTCCCGGCTTGCTGACCCGGCAACCGCGCCACCCGCGCACGTTGCAGGGCCGACATCTCGGCGGCCGGCCACCCTACGGCTACCGGCTCGCCGACGCCGGCCCTCATCCGAACCGCGCCCACGCCGCCTGGTGACGACGCCTGCACCGCTTGGAGCCCGCCCCTGCCACCGCACCCCACGTTCGGTGGATCTTCGAGCAGCGGCTTGCCGGCCGGAGCGTGGCCAGCATCGCCCGCGCCCTCAACGACAACGGCGTCCCGTGCCCGTCCGGCGCCGACCCAGCGCGTAACCCCCACCGCAGCGGCCGCCAATGGATGCTCACCACTGTCGCGGCGATCCTGGCCAACCCCCGTTACACCGGGCGGCAGGTCTGGAACCGTCAACGCACCGACCGTGATGCCCTCCCTGACGAGGAGCCCTTCGATCGACACCACGAGATCCAACGGTGGAGCGCCTCAACTGACTGGGTCATCTTCCCGCGAGATCGCGCATACTCCGCTGGTCAGCGAAGAACACTTCGTCGCCGTCCAGGCAATCCATACCGCGCCGACCCCAGCCGATGGCATCCCCCGCTGCTACTTGTTGGCCGGAGTGATTTGCTGCGGCGTGTGCGGCCGGATCATTGACTCCCACTGGGTCCACGGCCGACCCGGCTACCGCTGCCGCCACGGACACACGGGCACCCGCACCAGGGCCTCCGCCCAACCGAAGATCCTCTACATCCGGGAAGACCACCTGCTCGACCGCATCCGACACGACCGCGGGCTACACCGTCGCCATCCCGCACTGCGCAGCCCCGACCCGGAAAAGCTTGCCGCCTACTTACGCACCAACAACATGATCATTGTGTGTGACCACCACGCATGAACTATCGAAGCCGAGACCGCGACCTACCCGCTCACCCTGGCGGGGAGCTTCCTCGCCACGACAGCAAAAATCCCCGCCCAACGGGACGGGGATCACGCAAAACACGAACAACCATCACAGTTCGTGTGGAAATAATGTGTCCGAGGGGGGACTTGAACCCCCACACCCTATACGGGTACTAGCACCTCAAGCTAGCGCGTCTGCCATTCCGCCACCCGGACCTACACGTTCAGCCTACCTCGCCGACCAGATGATCTTTCCATCCGGTGGTCGGCACGGCGGGCCGCACGGGGAGTTACTGTACACGCCACTCGTGGATCATGCACATCGCCTTCCGGCGCCTCTCCCCCGCCGCTTCCCCCGCCGCTTCCCCCGCTGCTCAGGCAGCCTCGAACGGCCGCGGCGACACACCGTCGGAGTGTGTACGGGTAGCGTCCGGCGGCCCTCTGACGGCAGCATTGCCACGTGTCCCATCCCTCCCCCTTGGCAGCCGCCCAGCACCGAGCCCTCGCCCTGCGCGCCGCGGGCGACCTCAGCGCCGCCCGGCAACTGCTCGCGGAGGCCGTCGAAGCCGCTCCCCCGCCGTACGGTGACGATCACCCGGAGATGCTGCACACCGCGCATGTGCTGGCACGACTGCACCGGGAGGGGGACGACCCGCTCGCCGCCCGCCGGGTGCTGGAGGAGGCGTTCGCCGCGGGCGAGCGCCGCTGGGAGCACTCCGACCCGCTGATGCTCGCGCTCGCCTTCGAACTCGCCGAGGTCGCGGAGGAACTCGGCAACCGGCACGAGGCCCGCCGCAACTACACCCGCGTCGCCACCGCCGGGCCCGCCGTGCTCGGGGAGAACCACCCAGCGGTACGCGCAGCCCGCGACTACCTCGGCCTAGCCGCGTCGACGCCCGGCGGGCAGCACGGCGCCCCTACGCCCGGTCCGGCCCCCGTCGCGGTAACCGAGCCGGCTGCCCGGTCGGCGCTCGCCGGTCCGACCCTGTCGCTGGCGACCCTCGCCGCGATGCGGCCCTCCGCCAGTAGCCCGCCGCCCGCCGTCTCACCCTGGGCACCACCGCCACCGCCGGCCACGCCCCAACGAACCCCTCCAGCGGTACGCGCACCCGCCACACCCACGTCGCCCGGCAACGCCACCGCGACGCCGGTTCCCGCCCCTCGGACGGCGCCCAGTCAGCCGGCAGCTTCCTCGATCGCCCCGGCGCAGCCCATGCCGACGGCCGCACCCGGGCCTGCGACGCCTCCCCGCCCGCGCGCCGAGGCGTCACCGCCCGGGCCATCCCAGCCAGCGGTCGGCCCGATGCCTCGACCAAGGCCTGAAGGTCCGCCGACAACGCCGGCCGGGCAGCGGCCACCGGCCGGGCCCGCCGTCGCAACCCGTCAGCGGATGGGCGACCAGGCGTCCCCACCGGTGGTCGCCGCGCCACCCCCGCCGCCAGCCCCAACCCCCTCGGCGTCGACCGCCTGGCCGGCAACACCGGCGGTGCCGGCACCGCGCTGGGACAACCCCACGATCCAGGTACGGCAGATCGAGCCACTCCTCGCCGAGGAGGCCGCCCGAGCCGCCGCGCCGAGCGAATCGCACAACGTGTCCGGCGCCGAGGCGACACCATCTGGCAGGCCCTCCCCGACCGTTGACCGCCCAGGGCCGGCGTACCCGATGAGCGGACGACCGGCCCAGCCCATGAACACACCGCCTGCGACCCCGCATCCGATCTCCGCACCACCCGGCCAGCCGCACCCGGTCTCCGGACCACCAACGCAGCCGTACCCGGTCTCCGGACCGCCCGGCTACGGCCCACCCGTCTCCGCACCACCCGGCTATGGCCAGCCGGTATCGGAACCACCCGGTCAGCCGTACCCGGTCTCGGCACCACCGGCGCAGCCGTACCCGGTCTCCGCACCACCCGGCTATGGCCAGCCCGTCTCTGGCCCACCCGTCTCCGCACCGCCCGGCTACGGCCAGCCCGTGTCCGGGCCACCCGGGCACACCTACCCGGTGTCCGCGCCGCCCGGTTTCGGGCCGCCTGTGTCCGGGCCGCCCTACCGACCACCCGTCTCCGCGCCTCCGGTGAGCGCTCCACCCGTGCCGCCCTGGGGGTTGACCGCACCGCCCTGGAGCAGCAGCGCCCCACCGCAGCCCCTGCCAATTCCAGGTGCCGGCCCCACCGACCAGACCACGACGGCTGCGCCGGCCACGACGGCTGCGCCGGCCACCACCGATGGGCAGACCACGACGCCTACGCAGATCACGGCCGCCGGGCAGACCATGATGGACGCGAGCGGCACCGGTGACTCCGGGCTGGGCATTCTCGACGCCCCGGTGGGGCCGACCCGGCAGACCCGTGGCGCGCCGTCCGACCAGACCGAGGTGTTCCCGTCCGTTCCGGCGCATGGCGGCCCGGCCGGGGTCGAGACCAGTCGGGGCTGGTCGGCCGCCACCCAGCCCGCCCCAACAACCGCGCCGCCGCACCCCACCGCCGCCCAGGCGAACCGGAGCGCCGCCCAGGCGAACCCGAGCGCCGCTCACGCGAACCTCACCGCCGCCCAGCCGCACCCCGCGGACGCCCAGGCGAACCCGAGCGTCACCCAGGCAAGCCCCGTCGCAGCGGCGGCGCAGCCGGCCTGGTCACCGGGCGGCGGCACCGACCCCGCGCTGACACAGGTCCAGCAGTACCACCACCAGCCACTCCAGACGCCGTACACCCAGGACCAGGTCCAGGCGCCGTACCCGGGTCAGCAGTACCACCCGGCGCCGGACGCGTACCGGCCGGCGTACGCCGATGAAGGTGGGTCGACGGGCCGCAACCGGGCGGCGCTGATCGGCGCGGTCGTGGCGGCCGGGGTGGCCGTCGTGGCGGTGGCGGGCCTGGGAGCGGTGGTGCTGACCCGCGACGATCCGCCGCCGACCGGGAGCGCGCCGACGGCGGCGGCGCCGGCACCCACGGCGGCCGGGCTTCCACCGGGCGACCTGAAGCTGCGGGACGATTCGACCACGATCACGTTGACCTGGACGGACCCGACCGGCGGGGCGGTGCCGTTCATGGTCGCCGCCGGCCGGGCCGGGCAGGCGTTGGGCGTGATCGCCACCGTGGACCCGGGCCGGACCACCTACACGGTCAACGGGTTGAACTCCCGAGTGGATCACTGTTTCACCGTGTTGGCGGTCTACTCGACTGACAGCTTTGCGACTTCGGGACAGGTCTGCACCGCCCGGGAGCGCACCGCCACGTCGAGCGGGGAGCCCTCCGGCCGAGCGTCGCCGCGCTGAGTCGCGCCGAAACCATCGCCGAGTCGCGCTGGAACCGGGCTGAGCTGGACGTCCACAACGCACACGCTCGGTATCCACAGGGGTGACACTGCGGGTTCCCCCGCCACCACCAGCGCCATATGATGGCACCCGGCTCAGGGGAGGGGTCGCCGCGAGGCGCGCCACCTGCCACGACTCAGGGGAGGCAGCCGGCTGTGGCCAGCATCGACGACGCCGTACAGACCGAGGCCCCCCGCTCCCGGTCCCGGCTGCGCGGCGGGCTGGTGACCGTCGGCACGGTGGCCGCGCTGCTGGCCGCCATGGGGCTGACCGTCCTCGGGTTGGGCGCGGCGGACAACGCGGTGGCCAACTACGACGCGAGTTCCTGGCTGTGGAGCGCGGCGCGCAGCGAGCTGGCCCGGGTCAACGGGGTCACCGCCCGGGTGGACACCCGCACCGAGATCCCCGGTGCCCGGCAACATCCGATGCAGATCACCCAGACCGACCGGCTGCTGCTCCTGCGCGACCTGCAGACGGGGCAGGTCAGCTCCCTGGACCTGGCCACCCTCCAGCTCAGCGCGACCACCCCCACCACCCCCGGCCTGGGCGTCAGCGTCGCCCTGCACGAGGACGCGGCGTTCGTCGTCGACGCCGTGCAGGGCATCGTCCGGCAGCTCGACCCGCGATCGTTGACCCCGGTCGGCGAGCCGGTGCGCTATCCGCCGGGCATCACCGGCGGCACGTTCGACGGTAAGGGTCGACTCTGGATCGCGGTGCCCAGCGAGGGCACCGTCTCGGCGATCACCGCTGCCAAGCTGCCGTCCGCGCCGGCGTCGGCCGCGCCCGCGGGCGCCGGGCTCAGCCCGCAGCGGGTCGAGTCGTACGACGTCGCCGACGCCAGCCACGAGTTGGTGGTCTCCACCCTGGACGACGGGGTGGCGGTGCTCGACCGGACGGCCGGGAAGCTCGTGCGGGTGCAGCACGGTGAGGTCCACCCGACGCCGCTGACGCTGTCCGGCCCGGCGGCGCTGCCCGCGCGCACCAGCGGCCCACGGGTCCCGGTCACGGTGACCGCCGACCGGCGGGTGCTGCTGGTGGGTGACGGTGGGCAGGAGAGCGGGTTCACCGTGCCGGGCGAGGGGGACCGGCTCAGCCCGGCGGTGGCCTGGGCGAACCGCTTCTACTGCGCCGACGAGGCCACCGGCACCATCTACTCCTTCGACGCCGCGGGTCAGCTGGTCGAGACCATCCGCGGGCGGGCCAACGGGCCGCTGGAGCTGGAGGTCCGGGAGAACCACCTGTTCATCAACTCCCCCGACTCGGCGACCGCCCGGGTGGTGGACGACAAGCACCAGGTGCGCGAGGTCAACAAGTACGCCAACGACGTGCTCGGCGGCGACCCGCCGCCGGTTCCCCCGCCGCCGCCTCCGCCGAAGAAACCGCGGGTGGGTAAGCCGAGCGCACCGCGCAGCGTCACCGCCTCCGCCGGCAACGCCCAGGCGCGGGTGAGTTGGCGGCCGGCCGCCGCCAACGGCGCCGAGATCATCAAGTACGTGGTGGAGGGCGCCGACCAGCGCCTGGAGGTGGGCGCCAACCAGCGTGCGGTGGAGGTCAAGGGTCTGACCAACGGCAAGACGTACCGCTTCGCGGTGCACGCCGTCAACGCCAAGGGCGACGGCCCGCCGCGCACCAGCAACCCGGTGACGCCGACCGCCGCGGTGCCCGACCCGCCGGCGAGCGTCACCGCGCAGGAACGGCCGGACGGCACCGTGCTGGTGAAGTGGCCGGCGGCCAACGGGCAGGGCAACACCATCGCGAGGTACGCGGTGACGGCCAGTTCGGCGGGGACGAACGCGCCGGCCGGCGAGTCGACCAGGACGGAGCTGGTGGTGCCCGCCGGTGAGCTGGATTTCGGCACCCAGTACGCGTTCACCGTGGTGGCGGTCAACAGCAAGGGCGCCGGATCGGCGGCGTCCCCGGTCAGCAACACGGTGGTGCCGTTCGCGGCGCCCGGTCGGCCGCTCGACCTGCGCGCCGGCACGGTCGCCAACCAGCCGGGCGCGGTGACGGTGCAGTGGGCGCCGGCCGACGCCAACGGTCGTCCGGTGACGAAGTACCTGGTGGACGTCGGAGGGCGGGTCAGCGAGGTGACCGACACCCGCACGACCGTCACCGGGCTGGGCAACGGCCAGAACGTCACGGTGAAGGTGAAGGCGGTCAACGAGGCCGGGCCGGGCCCGGAGGCCACCGCCACCGCCCGCACGGTGGCCGAGCCACGGGTCACGGTGACCGGCTCCTCGTCGACGGCCACCGGGGCGACTGTCACGTTCACCGTGGACGCCGGTGGCGGTCAGGCCACCTGCGCGCTGACCACGGCGGGCGAGCCGGCGAAGGCCGGGGCGTGCTCCAGCATCACGATGACAGGTCTGACGCCGGGCACCGCCTACACGTTCACGGTGACGGCGAGCAACGCCGCCGGCAAGGGCACCGCGACGCGGGCCCAAAAGACGCAGCCGCTGTACGGGATCGCGACCTGCCGCAACGGCGCATCGGGCCCGGAGGCGAGCTACTGCACCCGGGAGATTCCCGGCGAGCGCAACGGCAACGAGATCTTCGAGGTCACCCGGCAGGACAACGACCGGCAGGCGGGCTGGGTGCCCAACGGCCAACGCTTGCAGGCGTACTGCAAGAAGTCGGGCGAAGAGGTCTACGCCTACATCTACAACAACAACAAGCGCAGCACCTGGTGGGTGCAGGTCGACTACAAGGGGAAGAACTACATCCCCTGGGCCTGGCTCAACCTGGAGGGCGGCGACAACATCAACGTCCTGCCCACCTGCTGAGGACACCAGGCGAGGAGCACCACCGACCGTGAACACCCACGAGCCGCTCACCCAACCGGAGGTGCAGGGTTTCGCCGCCCTGGCCGCCCGGCTGGCCGAGAACGTCAACGCGGTGGTGCTCGGCAAGCCGCAGGTGGTGCGGTTGGCGCTGACCGCGCTCTTCGCCCAAGGCCACGTGCTGCTGGAGGACGTGCCGGGGGTCGGTAAGACGACCCTGGCACGGGCCATCGCCGCCACGGTGAAGGGCGAGTGGCGGCGCATCCAGTTCACACCCGACCTGCTCCCCTCGGACGTGTCCGGCGTGACGATCTTCAACCAGGCGACCCGGGACTTCGAGTTCCATCCGGGGCCGGTCTTCGCCAACATCGTCATCGCCGACGAGATCAACCGGGCGTCGCCGAAGACCCAGTCGGCGC
>NZ_JAKKFF010000415.1 GCF_022229015.1 Micromonospora foliorum | reverse complement strand
CGCAGCGGCTCCATGCCGCGCGGACAGCGACGGCGGTTGACCGGGCCTCCGGTCAACCGCCGTGGAGGCGCTGCTGGGCTAGGCAGTGTCTTCAAAGGATCTTGGTGTTGGATGATGTAGCGCGTGGGTCGTCGCTACGAGTTGTCTGACGTCGAGTGGAAAGCGCTGTCGAGGTATCTGCCGTCGGCGGTAACTGGTGGTCGACCTCGGGTCGATGACCGGCGGGTGCTCAACGGGGTCGTGTGGAAGATCCGGGCCGGGGCGGCGTGGCGGGACGTGCCCGCCCGCTACGGGTCCTGGCAGTCGATCTACACCCGTTTTCGCAGATGGGCCCTGGACGGCACGTTCGAGCGGATGCTCGCCGGGGTCCAGGCCGACGCGGACGCGGCCGGGGACATCGACTGGCTCGTGTCGGTGGACTCCACGATCGTTCGAGCACACCAGCATGCCGCTGGCGCTAAAGGGGGCGCCGAGAAACGGACGAACCACAAGATCACGCCCTCGGTCGAAGTCGAGGTGGACTGACCACCAAGATTCACCTCGCCTGCGACGGCCTGGGTCGAACTCTGGCGTTCGTGCTCACCGGCGGCAACGTCAACGACTGCAGCCGCTTCGATCACGTCATGGGCGCGATCCGGGTCGAGCGGTCGGGACCCGGCCGACCTCGGGTCCGCCCAGACCATGTCATCGCCGACAAGGGCTACAGCTCGAAGGCCATCCGGGCGGACCTGCGCCGACGCGGCATCGGGCACACGATCCCCGAACGCGCCGACCAGCAGGCCAACCGCCGCCGACGCGGCAACCGTGGCGGACGGCCACCGGTATTCGACAAGCAGCTCTACAAACGGCGCAACGTCGTCGAACGCTGCTTCAACCGGCTCAAGCAGTGCCGCAGCGTCGCGACCCGCTACGACAAGACAGCCACGTCGTACCAGGCCACCGTCACCATCGCCGCGCTACTCCAATGGCTGTGAACCTTTGAAGACACGGCCTAG
>NZ_JAKKFF010000414.1 GCF_022229015.1 Micromonospora foliorum | reverse complement strand
CGCCGGCCGCCGGGCCGGGCCGACGCAGGCGACCGGCGACCCGGTGGGCCTGGCGCAGCGCCGAGTACGCCAACCAGTCACCCCGCCCGACGAGGCGGTGCTTGAGCCCGGCCACGCCTTGGGGGAGCGGGTAGCCGCCGGTGGGCAGGTACCGACGGTAGTGCGCGGCGGCCCGGTGGAAGAAGTCGCGCCGCAGGTGTGGGTGCAGCCGTCCGTCGTTGCCCACCACCACCAGGTAGTGGCTGATCATCAGCTCGAACAGCTCGGCCTGCAACCGCTCGTCCGGGTGCTTCCGGGCGACCCAGTCCAGCAGCCGCTCGTACTGGGCGAAGGCGTCGAAGTGCCGGCCGCTGCGGGTGGAGGTGATCGCGCCCTGGCGGCCCTGGCGGTACAGGTAGCAGACCCGGTCCAGCACGGAGACCTTCTCGGCCCCGATCAGCAGGGGGTGGCTGAACGGGATGTCCTCGTACCAGCCGGGGAAGAACCGCAGTTCCAGCTCGTCCATGAAGTCCCGGCGGACCACCTTGTTCCAGGCGGTGTGCTGCACCCGCAGCAGTTGCGGCTGGTCGGCCAGCCGGGTGACGCCGGGAATTCCGCGCAACAGCGGGCTGCTCGCGTCGATCTCCCGCCGGCCGTCCTCGTGCACCCGCAGGTGGTCGAGCATCAGCACGTCGGGCTGGTGCTGGCGCAGCCGGTCCAGCACCGCCGCGATGGTGCCCGGCGGCAACCAGTCGTCGCTGTCGACGAACCAGACGTACCGGCCGGTGGCCACGTCGAGCCCGGCGTTGCGGGCCAGCCCCAGACCCACGTTGCTGCTCAGGTGCACGACGCGGACGCCGTCGCGGCCGACCGCGTACGCGTCGAGCATCGCGCCACAGCCGTCGGGGGAGGCGTCGTCGACGGCGATCAGCTCGACCGTGTCCGATTCGCCGGCCGGGATGTCGGCCCGGATCGACTCCAGGCACTGGTACAGGTACGCCTCGACGCCGTACACGGGCACGACGATGCTCAGCAGCGGTGCGTGCGTCGGCTCATTGACCACGTCCGCCACCTTCGACGACCCGGGTGGCCGGCCCCGGAACCTGACGTTGCCGCCGATGGTGGAATCTCTGAACTCCCGCCCAGCGGAAGGTTAACGCCGGCCGGTGGGTGGTTCCCCGGCCCGGGGAACGGCGGGCTCGTGGGGCGGGTGGGACGCGTCCGGTTCACCCGGGAGTGACCCGGTAGGGTGCCTCGGTGCGGCCCTGCCGGGTCGTCGCGGGCGTCGCCGTCGCGCCGTCCGACGCCGCGCCGAGGAGGATACGACCGTGCTGGTGGCCCTGCCGAGCGTCGGGATCCCGGCATGACGAGCGTCGCCGCGGTGTCGGGTGCCCGGCCCGCGCCGGCCCCGGCCCGGCTGCCCTCGCTGACCGGGCTGCGCTGGATAGCCGCCCTGCTGGTCTTCGGCTTCCACGCCGGCACCATGCGGATCATCGCCGAGCCGGACTACAAGGCCGTGGTCGACGCGCTGTTCACCCTGGGTCTCTCCGGGGTGCAGTTCTTCTTCATCCTCAGCGGTTTCGTGCTGGTCTGGTCGGCCCGCGCGGGCGACTCCCGGCGTACCTTCTGGCGGCGACGGATCGCCAAGATCTACCCGAACCACCTGGTGCTGTGGGCGGCGACGCTTGTGGTCGCCGCGTGGTTCGCCGACCCGGTCCTACCGGCGGCGGCGCTGGAGAACCTGCTGCTGCTGCAGGCGTGGGACCCCCGGCCGGGCTGGTTCTACAGCATCAACACCGTCAGCTGGTCGCTCTCCTGCGAGTTCTTCTTCTACCTCTGTCTGCCGCTGGCCCTGCCGCTGCTGCGCCGGGCCCGGCCGAAGGTGCTCTGGGCGCTGATCGTCGGGCTGCCGCTGCTGATCCTCGCGCTCTGGCCGGCGCAGGAGTTGGTGCCGGAGGTGAGTCGGTGGTGGTTCACCCAGATCTTCCCGCCGGTACGGTCGCTGGAGTTCTGGTTGGGCGCGGTGGCGGCCGAGTTGATGCGCCGGGGGCTCTGGCGCGGCCCCGGTCTGACCGTGGCCAGCGGGATCTTCCTGGTCACCTGGGTGGCGGCCGCGCAGTGGATCCGCGCCGAGCTGTGGACCACGCTGCTCGCCGTCGCGTACCTGTTGGTGATCGCCGCCGCCGCGGACGCGGACGTGCGGGGTCGGCGCTCGCCGTGGCGGTCCCGGCCGCTGGTCTGGCTCGGTGAGGTCTCGTTCGCCTTCTACCTGGTGCACGTGCTGGTGATGACGAGCGTGCTGCGCTGGAGCGGGACCTGGGGGATCGGCTTCGCGGGTTGGCGCGGCCCGGCCGTGGTGCTCGGCTTCCTGGTGGCGAACCTGATCCTCGCCGGGCTGCTGCACCGCTTCGTCGAGACCCCGATGATGCGCCGGCTCGCGCCGCGTCGTGCGGCGCGTCCGGCGCCCGTCCCCCGGCAACGCGCGGCCGGCCGGCAGGCCGCCGGCGACGCGGGAAACCCCGAGAGCAGCACCCGGGCCGCGGCCGGCGGGGCCGCCGACGAGGTCGGTCAGACCGGCCGTCGATCAACGTACGTCGACCTGCGCTGACAGCGTCCACCCTGGTCGAACGGGGTCGGCGCGGCGTGATCCGACACGCCCGTGGTCGGTGCGCCCGGCCCGGCGCGACGGTAGCGTGGGGACGTGCTTCCGGTCGCGTTCACCTGTCCGCTGTGGTGGGTGGCGCGCTTGGCGACGCGGGTGTG
>NZ_JAKKFF010000413.1 GCF_022229015.1 Micromonospora foliorum | reverse complement strand
CAGCCTTCTGGCCGGCGTGGTCGCCGCGCTCAGCGCGAACGACCACTGGGCCCACGAGCAGGCGCAGCGCACCGGTTGGGCGACCGTGGTGGCGATCGGCACGGCGGTGAGCGGGCTGGCCTTCGCCGCTGGTCTGCTACGGCTGCCCGGGGTGGCGGCCACCGCGGCGGGAACGGCCCGGCTCGCCCTGGACGGGTTGGTCATGGCGGCGGCGCTGTGGTTCGTCGGTTGGGTGCTCTTCTCCGAGCCCACCCGGTTGCTCGGCGCTGCCACCCCGATGGCCCGCCCGGCGATCCTGGTGGCCACGGTGAGCGCCGCGCTCGGTGCCGGGCTCGCCGTGATCGTCGTCTTCCGGGCCGCCACGCCACGTCGACGGCTCGCCGCCCTGGGCGCCGGCATCAGTGCGGTGAGCTGCGGCGGGCTGGGTCTCAGCGCCGGGCTCTGTCAGGCCGGGCCGAGCATGGCGCTGACCGGTGCGGCGGTGCTCGCCGCCGGCCTGCTGACCGTCGCGCTCGCGGTTCACCGGGCCGACCGGCCGGGGCAGGTCGACCTGGACCTGGTCGGTCGCGACGGCGAGTACGCCATCGCGCCGATGCTGGCGATGGCCGCCTCGGCGATGTACCACCTCGCCCAGGAGGGCCGATTCACCGCGGCGGGCATCGTGGCCGGCAGCGTGGAGGGTTTCGCCCTGGTGGCACGGCAGTACCTCACCCTTCGCGACGTCCGGGGGTACGCGGGCCGCCTGGCCGAACGGGAGGCGCACTTCCGTGAGCTGGCGCACACCGATCCGCTGACGTCGTTGGCCAACCGGCGCGGGCTGCTCCGCGCGCTGCACCAGAACGCCGCGGACCACAACCCGTGTGTGCTGCTCGGGCTCGACCTGGACGGCTTCAAGAACGTCAACGACATGCGGGGCCACGACGTGGGCGACGCCGTGCTGGCCGAGGTGGGCCGGCGGCTGCGCGGCAACCTGCGCCCCGGCGACGTGGCGGCCCGGCTGGGTGGCGACGAGTTCGCCGTACTCATGCAGGGCCGGCCGGTCGAGGCGGACCGGGTCGCCGAACGGCTCCTCGGGGTGCTCAACCGGCCGTACGACCAGCCGGAGGGGCCGGTCTTCCTGTCGGTGAGCATCGGGGTGGCCGACTGGGCCGACGAGCCGGACGTGGAGCTGCTGCTGCGCCACGCCGACCTGGCGCTGCGCTACGCCAAGCAGCGCGGCAAGAACCGGATCGAGCGGTACGACGCCGCGTACGACAAGCTGCTGCGCCGCCGGACGACCGTGGAGCACGAGCTGCGCGGGGCCATCGACCGCGACGAGCTGCGGTTGGCCTTCCAGCCGGTGGCGTCGCTGCCGTCGGTGCGGCCGGTCGGTGCCGAGGCGCTGCTCCGGTGGCACCATCCTGAGCTGGGCAACGTCCGTCCGGACGAGTTCATCCCGCTCGCCGAGGAGTGCGGCATGATCGCCCCGCTCGGCGCCTGGGTGCTCCACCAGGCCTGCTACCAGCTCTCCCGGTGGCTGGCGGACGGGCACGACGTCTGGGTGTCGGTGAACGTCTCCCCCCGCGAGCTGCACGCCCCGGAGTACGTGGTCCAGGTCGCCGAGGCGCTGCGCGCCCACCACGTGCCGCCGCAGCGGCTGGTGCTGGAGGTCACCGAGCACGCGGTCGCCACCGACCTGGACGAGCTGATCCGGCGGCTCACCGCGCTGCGGTTGACCGGTGTCCGGATCGCGCTGGACGACTTCGGGGCCGGCTACTCGTCGCTGGGGCAGCTGCGCCGACTGCCGATCGACATCCTCAAGATCGACCACAGTCTTGTCGCCGAGCACGAGCCGGTCCGCCCGGTCGACCAGGACGGCCCGGCGTTCGCCCCGATGGTCGACATCGTGATGCGACTGGGCCACCAGTTGGGGCTGGAGGTGATCGCCGAGGGGGTGACCACCCCGACCGAGTTGGCCGCGGTGGTGGCCGCCGGTTGCCGGTTCGGCCAGGGCGCGCTCTTCGGCTGGGGGGTGCCGGCCGAGCACCTGGAGGCGATGCTGGAGGCGGCCACGTCCCCGGGTGCGCGTCCCGCTCCGGTGCCCGCGCCACGGCGCGCTCCGGGCGGGTCCGGGCAGCTCACCCCGCCCGCCGATGGCGCGTCGCCGACCGACGCGCCGACCTCCGTTAACCAACATGTGGGATCAGTTGACTCATCGCGTGAGATGCGTCAGGCTTAGCCGCATGTCGTCGTACCGGTCGCTGCGAGTACTTACCTGAGCGCACTCTCCCTCATTGAGAGTGCGCTGGCCCCGTGCATCTGCACGAGGGCCGTTTTTATTGCCATCGGAACCTGGCGAGGCGGGCCCCGCCCGCGTCGCATCGCTTGACTAGCCACCAGCCACTCCAGCCGAAGGCCAGAACCGCCATGACGAGACCCACGCCCGAGACCCTCGCCCACACCGCCCGCCGGGCCCGCGCGGCCGCCGACCCGACCGTCGACGTCGACCAGGCCGCCACGCGCACGGCCACCCCGGCCGTCCCGGCGGTACGGCCCACCGCCGCGACCCCGATCTCCGGGGCCAGCTCGCTCGTGCGGTCCCTTGAGGCGCTCGAGGTCGACGTCGTCTTCGGCATTCCGGGCGGCGCGATCCTGCCGGCGTACGACCCGCTCTACGACTCGACGGTCCGGCACATCCTGGTGCGGCACGAGCAGGGCGCGGGGCACGCGGCGACCGGCTACGCGCAGGCCACCGGCAAGGTCGGCGTCTGCATCGCCACCTCCGGGCCGGGCGCGACGAACCTGGTCACCCCGATCGCGGACGCGTACATGGACTCGGTGGCGATGGTGGCGATCACCGGGCAGGTGGCCAGCCCGTTGATCGGCACCGACGGCTTCCAGGAAGCAGACATCCAGGGCATCACCCTGCCGATCACCAAGCACAACTTCCTCGTGCAGAACGCCGAGGAGATCCCCCGGGTGCTGGCCGAGGCGTTCCACCTGGCCAGCAGCGGGCGACCCGGCCCGGTGCTTGTCGACATCCCCAAGGACGTGCTCCAGGCGTCGACCACCTTCTCCTGGCCGCCCACCCTGGACCTGCCCGGCTACCGGCCCACCCTGCACCCGCACGGCAAGCAGATCCGGGAGGCGGCGCGGCTGATGGCCGCGGCCCGACGGCCGGTGCTCTACGTGGGCGGCGGGGTGCTCAAGGCCGGTGCCACCGACGGGCTGCGCCGGCTGGCCGAGCTGACCGGCATCCCGGTCGTCACCACGCTGATGGCGCTCGGCGCGTTCCCCGACTCGCACCAGCAGCACCTC
This sequence comes from Micromonospora foliorum, assembly GCF_022229015.1. GTDB lineage: Bacteria > Actinomycetota > Actinomycetes > Mycobacteriales > Micromonosporaceae > Micromonospora > Micromonospora foliorum. The sequence goes on along the minus strand of NZ_JAKKFF010000413.1, from coordinate 16,660 downwards.
GGGATGCCCGGCATGCACGGCACGGTCGCCGCGGTCTACGGCCTGCAGAAGGCGGATCTGATCATCGCGCTGGGTGCCCGATTCGACGACCGGGTCACCGGCAAGCTGGACTCGTTCGCCCCGGACGCGGCAGTGGTGCACGCGGACATCGACCCCGCCGAGATCGGCAAGAACCGGCACGTGGACGTGCCGATCGTCGGCGACGCCAAGCACGTCATCGACGAGCTGATCACCGCGGTCACCGCCGAGCGGTCGACGGGGCGCACCACCGACCTCGGTGACTGGTGGACGCAGCTGGACGACCTGCGCAACCGTTACCCGCTGGGCTACGACGAGCCGGTCGACGGAACCCTGTCCCCGCAGTACGTGATCAAGCGGCTGGGCGAGATCGTCGGCCCGGACGCGATCTTCGTGGCCGGGGTGGGCCAGCACCAGATGTGGGCGTCGCAGTTCATCTCGTACGAGAAGCCGTACACCTGGTTGAATTCCGGCGGCCTCGGCACGATGGGTTACGCGGTGCCGGCGGCGATGGGCGCCAAGGTCGGCAAGCCGGACACGGTGGTCTGGGCGGTGGACGGGGACGGCTGCTTCCAGATGACCAACCAGGAGTTGGCCACCTGCGCGTTGGAGGGCATCCCGGTCAAGATCGCCGTCATCAACAACGGCAATCTCGGCATGGTCCGACAGTGGCAGACGCTCTTCTACAACGAGCGCTACTCCAACACCGAGCTCGGCACCCACAAGCACCGCATCCCGGACTTCGTCAAGCTCGCCGAGGCCCTGGGCTGTGTCGGGCTGCGCTGCGAGAGCGCGGATGACGTGGACAAGACCATCGCCGCTGCCATGGAGATCAACGACGCGCCCGTGGTGATCGACTTCGTGGTCGGCAAGGACGCGATGGTCTGGCCGATGGTCGCCGCCGGCACCAGCAACGACGAGATCATGTTCGCCCGTGGCGTCCGCCCGGTCTTCGACGAGGATGACATTTAATGACGATGCACACTCTGTCCGTGCTGGTGGAGAACAAGCCGGGCGTGCTCGCCCGGGTCTCCGGCCTGTTCTCCCGGCGCGGGTTCAACATCGACAGCCTCGCCGTGGGCGAGACCGAGAACCCGGACGTCTCCCGGATCACCATCGTGGTAAACGCGGAGTCGTCCCCGCTGGAGCAGGTCACCAAGCAGCTGAACAAGCTGGTCAACGTGCTCAAGATCGTTGAGCTGGATCCCCAGGTGTCGGTCGCCCGGGAACTGCTGCTGGTGAAGGTTCGCGCCGACCGGTCCGCACGGTCGCAGGTGCTGGAGACCGTCAACCTGTTCCGCGCCCGGGTGGTCGACGTCGCACCGGACACGCTGACCATCGAGGCCACCGGCACCCCGGACAAGCTCGACGCGCTCCTGCGCGACCTCGAGGCCTTCGGCATCAAGGAAATGGTCCAGTCCGGGCTGGTGGCCATCGGGCGCGGCTCGCGTTCGATCACCGCCGGTCCCGCGCTGCGAGCCGCCTGACCCGCCGCCGGCCGGTCCTCGGCCGGCCGTCCCGGAATTCATCCGCACAGACCACGACGGGCCGCCCCGGCCGTCGTACGAAAGGGAAGTTCTCATGAGCGTTGAGGTGTACTACGACGACGATGCCGACCTCGGCCTGATCCAGGCCAAGAAGGTTGCGGTGATCGGTTACGGCAGCCAGGGCCACGCCCACGCGCTGTCGCTGCGTGACTCCGGCGTCGACGTGGTGATCGGTCTGCCGGAGGGCTCGAAGAGCCGTCCCAAGGCTGAGGAGCAGGGCCTGCGGGTGGTCACGCCGGCGCAGGCCGCCGCCGAGGCCGATGTGATCATGGTGCTCGCACCGGACACCGCCCAGCGCGGGATCTACGCGGAGTCGATCGCCCCGCACCTCGCCCCCGGCAAGGCGATCTTCTTCGGCCACGGCTTCAACATCCGGTACGGCCTGATCAAGCCGCCGGCCGAGGTGGACGTGGCGATGGTCGCGCCCAAGGGCCCCGGCCACCTGGTTCGCCGCCAGTACAGCGACGGCAAGGGCGTGCCCTGTCTCGTCGCCGTCGAGCAGGACGCCAGCGGCAACGCGCTCGCGCTCGCCCTCGCGTACGCCAAGGGGATCGGCGGCACCCGGGCCGGCGCGATCAAGACCACCTTCACCGAGGAGACCGAGACCGACCTCTTCGGCGAGCAGGCGGTGCTCTGCGGCGGCGCCTCGGCGCTGGTGCAGACCGGTTTCGAGGTGCTCACCGAGGCGGGCTACGCCCCGGAGGTCGCCTACTTCGAGTGCCTGCACGAGCTGAAGCTGATCGTCGACCTCATGTACGAGGGCGGCATCGCGAAGATGCGCTACAGCATCTCCGACACCGCCGAGTACGGCGACCTCTCCCGTGGCTCGCGCATCATCGACTCCCGGGTCAAGGACGAGATGCGCAAGATCCTGGGTGAGATCCAGTCCGGCGAGTTCGCCCGCGAGTGGGTCGCCGAGGACGAGGCCGGCCGGCCCAACTTCACCAAGTGGCAGGCCGAGGGTGCGGCGCACCCGATCGAGGAGACCGGCAAGAAGCTGCGCGGCATGATGAGCTGGGTGGACCGCCCGATCACCGAGACCGCCTGACCGTCCGGCTCGGCCGGACGACGATCTACCGACAGCCCCTGGGCTGGCGCTCTCCCCAGCGCCGCCCCGGGGCTGCCCGGCATGCTGCCGCCCGTCGATGCGTCGGGCGGCAGTGTTCGTGCGCCACGACTCCGCTGTGGTGAGCGGGTGACCGACGCCACCCGGGGTTCAGCATGGTCGCAGCGACCGTGTCGGTGCGGTGAACGGCCGATGTCCATCGCTCGACCGGGCGTGTGAGGGCCCTCACCCCGAAGACCGGAACACGCCGACCAGCGCGGCCCCTACGATCGCCTGTAGGTGCAGCAGCCGGCACCTGACGGCCACGGCACGGATCAGCGCAGGGCGCAGTGCGGCGCCCCGCCGCCCGGGCCGATCGCAAACACGACCTCTACGAGGACCGATGAATCCTGTCGTACTGATCGCCGAAGAACTCGCCCCCGCCGCCATCGAGGTGCTCGCCCACGACTTCGACGTCCGTCACGTCGACGGCACCGACCGTCCGGCCCTGCTCTCGGCGCTCTCCGAGGCCGACGCCGTCATCGTGCGCAGCGCGACCCAGATCGACGCCGAGGCGGTCGCCGCGGCGCCGCGACTCAAGGTGGTCGCCCGGGCCGGCGTCGGGCTGGACAACGTCGAGGTGCCGGCCGCCACCGCGCGGGGCGTCATGGTCGTCAACGCGCCCACCTCCAACATCGTCTCCGCCGCCGAGCAGGCCGTCGCGCTGCTGCTCGCCGTCGCCCGCAACACCGCGAGCGCCAGTTCCGCGCTCAAGGCGGGGGAGTGGAAGCGGTCGAAGTACACCGGCGTCGAGGTGCAGGGCAAGACGGTCGGTGTGGTCGGGCTCGGTCGTATCGGGGTGCTCTTCGCGCAGCGCATCGCCGCGTTCGGCACCCGGCTGATCGCGTACGACCCGTACATCCAGCCGGCCCGTGCGGCGCAGCTCGGCGTCCGCCTGGTGGGGCTGGAGGAGCTGCTGCGGGAGAGCGACTTCATCTCCATCCACCTGCCCAAGACGCCGGAGACGGTGGGCCTGATCGGTGAGAAGGAGCTGGCGATCGTCAAGCCCGGCGTTCGCATCGTCAACGCCGCCCGGGGCGGGCTGGTCGACGAGCAGGCGCTCGCGGACGCCATCGCCGAGGGTCGGGTCGCCGGCGCCGGCGTCGACGTGTACAGCAAGGAGCCGTGCACCTCGTCGCCGTTGTTCGCCTTCGACAACGTGGTGGCCACCCCGCACCTGGGCGCCTCCACCCACGAGGCGCAGGACAAGGCCGGTCTGGCCGTGGCCAAGAGCGTCAAGCTGGCGTTGCAGGGCGAGTTCGTCCCGGACGCGGTAAACGTGCAGGCCGGCGGTGTGGTCGCCGAGGACGTTCGGCCGCTGCTGCCGCTGGCGGAGAAGCTCGGTCGGGCGTTCACCGCGGTCGCCGGTGGGGTCGCCGCCAGCGTCACGGTCGAGGTCCGCGGTGAGATTGTCAGCCACGACGTGTCGGTGCTCAAGCTCGCCGCCACCAAGGGCCTGTTCAGCTCCGTGGTCGAGGAGCAGGTCACCTACGTCAACGCCCCGCACCTGGCCGCCGAGCGTGGCGTCGAGGTCACCCTGGCCACCCTGGCCGAGACGGCCGAGCAGCCGACGCTTGTCACGGTGCGCGGCGCGCTCCCGGACGGCCGGACTGTCAGTGTCTCCGGCACGGTCACCCACTCCGGCGCCCGGGACGTCCTGAAGCTGACCGAGGTGGACGGCTTCGACGTGGAGATCGGCGCGGAGGGCATCCTGCTCTTCCTGCGCTACGCGGACCGCCCCGGTGTGGTCGGCACGGTCGGTACCCTGCTCGGCGAGTCGGGCATCAACATCGCCGCCATGCAGGTCGCCCGTCGGGAGGCGGGCGGCGAGACGCTGATGACGCTCACCGTCGACCAGGCGCTCGGCGCCGACCTGCTCACCTCGGCCGCCGAGTCGATCGGCGCCACGGCGGCCAGCGCCGCCGACCTGCGCGACGAGTAGTAGACGACAAGCACCATGGGGGGCCTGGCGATTCGCCGGGCCCCTCGTCATTTCCCGTCCGTGCCCCGGGTCGGGTCAGCCGGGCAGCCGCGCCGGGGGCGGATAGACCGAGCCGTCCTGCGGGTCAAAGAGCATCAGCCCGTGCTCGCCGGCCAGCCGTTCGATGTCCAGTAGCACCTGGTCCGCGCAGGTCGGGTGCAGGTTCAGCTCGACGTGGTCGTGGGCCGCGTGCAGCGGCGCCACCGCCCACGGGCTGTTCGGGCCGGGGTGACGGTCCGGATAGGAGGCGGTGATCGCCCGGTAGAAGCTGACCACCCGTGGGTCGGGGTAGCGGTCCACGTGCCGACCCTGCCGGCAACCGTTGACCGCTGTCCGCACGTCCTCGGGCGTCGCCCCGTCCTCCAGGGCCCACACGCTCAGATCGAAACTCACGGCGGATAGCGTGCCATCCGCCGTTCACCATGTCGAAACTGCCTCGCCGCCGGTCAACCACGGATCACCGCAGCCTCCGGTGGCGACGGTCCGGTGTGGAGACTCTTGCGTCGAGTTGCGTCGATTCGCTAGCGTACGCACTGCGGTCACTGGCCGAGTTCGAGGCGCCGGCCCGTCTTCGGGTGGCGCGGTCGACGTCCGGCCCGACCGGTCCGCACCCCTCGGTTGTGCGAGCCACGCGCACTCGTCGCTGACCGGCCCCCACGGTCGTTGCCGAGACCGTGGGGGCCGATCGCGGGCCGACCAGCTCAGCGGCGGTGTGCGAAGAGCGCGCGATAGTCGGAGTTGCCCCGGAACCACGCCAGGCCGGTGGGGCCTGCGGCGTAGAGCGCGGTGGCGTAGGCGTCGGCGATCGTCAGGTCGGGGCCCACCACGGTGGCGGCGACGAGATGATCGGCCGGCTCGCCGGTGTGCGGGTCCACCACGTGTCCCTGCCGCCCGGTCACCCCGGAGGTGCCGATCGCGCCGGCGGTCATCTCCAGCACCAGGGGAGCGCGCTCGGGTGCGGTCGGGTGGTGCACCGCGACCCGCCAGGGCCCGCCGTGTGGCGCGCGGCCCCGGACGACGAGGTCAGCGCCGGCGAGTACGGCGTAGTCGTGGATGCCGGCGGCGCGCAGCCGCTCTGCGGCGCGTTCCACCGCCCAACCGCCGAGCAGGCCGCCCGGGTCGAAGCCGCCGAGCACCGCCCAGGCGTCGAACCACCCGTCGGTGGCCGCGCGCATCGCCGCGCAGCGGTCCACCAGATCGGCGAGCGGGGGGTACGAGTCCGGGCTGATCTCGCCCCGACGCAGCCGGGAGACCAGGCTCTCCGGTCGGTTGGGGCCGTAGGTGAGGTCGATGGCGCGCAGCTCGGCGACGCTGTCCCGCAGCGCCTCGCCCACGCCCCGGCGGCCGAGCCACTCGGGGGCGTTGAGCAGCAGGGTGTACTCGGCGGTCGCGGTGCGTACGGTGTGCTGCACCGCGATCCGGCCCTCGGTGGCGGCGGCCGGGTCGATCCGGTTCCGACGGCTGCCGAGTCGAAGGTCCGGCCGGCGGTTGCGGAACGCGGACGGGTCCGGCCAGCGGGTCCGTGGCTGCTCGTCGATGCGCATCGCATCTGCCCCCTCGCACGTGGCGCCGCGTCATCGCGACCCCGGTGGTCAGCGGGCCCCCGCGACCCACTGATCACCACGGTAGGCAGCGAAGATGACCACCCCATGAGTCCCAGCTGAGAGAGACCTGTGCATTCCCGCGTCCCAAATGGTGGACGCAGCGTACCGGGAGGCGGGACGGCGACGTACCGTTGCCCGAACGGAACCGTTGAGCAGAGGAGTGCGGTCGTGGCGCGGATCGCGGTGGTGGCCGGAGACGGCATCGGGCCCGAGGTGGTCGCGCAGGCCCGCAAGGTCCTCGACGCGGTGCTGCCCGACGTGCAGGCCACCGAGTACGACCTCGGTGCCGCCCGCTGGCACCGTACCGGAGAGGTGCTGCCCGACTCGGTGCTGGCCGAGCTGGCCGGGCACGACGCGATCCTGCTCGGCGCGGTCGGTGACCCGACGGTTCCGCCGGGTGTGCTGGAGCGGGGGCTGCTGCTCAAGCTCCGTTTCGCCTTCGACCAGTACGTCAACCTGCGCCCGTCCCGGCTCTGGCCCGGGGTCGCCGGCCCGCTGGGCAACGTGAAGCCGGGCGAGGTCGACCTCGTGGTGGTGCGCGAGGGCACCGAGGGGCTCTACGCCGGTGCCGGTGGTTCCCTGCACCGGGACACCCCGGCCGAGGTCGCCACCGAGGAGAGCCTGAACACCCGGCACGGCGTGGAGCGGGTGATCCGCGACGCGTTCGCCCGCGCCGGCCGCCGGGAGCGGCGCAAGGTCACCCTCGTGCACAAGACCAACGTGCTCACCCACGCCGGGTCGCTCTGGGCGCGCACGTTCGACGCGGTCGCCGCCGAGCACCCCGACGTCGCCACCGAGTACCAGCACGTCGACGCGGCGGCCATGTTCCTGGTCACCCAGCCGCAGCGCTACGACGTGGTGGTCACCGACAACCTCTTCGGCGACATCCTCACCGACATCGCCGCGGCCGTCACCGGCGGCATCGGGCTGGCCGCCAGCGGCTGCATCAACCCCGAGGGGGCGTACCCCTCGATGTTCGAGCCGGTGCACGGCTCGGCGCCGGACATCGCCGGGCAGGGCGTCGCCGACCCGGTCGCCGCGGTGCTCTCCGCCGCGTTGCTGCTGGAGCAGCTCGGGCACGGCGAGTCCGCCGCACGGGTCAACGCGGCGGTCGCCGCCGAGCTGGCCAGCCGGGTCCCGGGCGTGACGCTGCGTACCGAAGAGGTCGGCGACCGGCTCGCCGCCCACGCCGTAGCCTGACCACCCCGGCCCGAGTGGCGACCGGCCCGAGGGTCGGTCTGCCCGGGCAGTCCGTCCCGCCCGACCGGCGCTACCCGCTGAACGACCGTTCGGGGTAAGTTTCTGGCACAGCCATGTCGGTGTGCGGTCCCGCATGCCGTTGTCCCGCAGGGAGGTCAGCGCGATGAGCGGTGGTGACAAGCTCGACTTCGAGATCCGTCCGAATGCCGCGCCGGTATCCGCCGCCGACCGGGCCGCCCTGCTGGCAAACCCCGGGTTCGGCCGCGTCTTCACCGACCACATGGTCACTGTCCGCTACGCCGACGGCAAGGGCTGGTACGACGCCCGGGTGGAGGCCCGTGGTCCGATCCCGATGGACCCGGCCAGCGCGGTGCTGCACTACGCGCAGGAGATCTTCGAGGGGCTCAAGGCGTACCGCACGGCCGACGGTGGCGTGACGATGTTCCGGCCGGACGCCAACGCGGCCCGCTTCGCCACCTCCGCGCAGCGGATGGCGATGCCGGTGCTGCCGCCGGAGGTGTTCGTCGACTCGCTGCACAAGCTCATAGAGATCGACCGGGAGTGGATCCCCACCGGCGAGGACGGCAGCCTCTACCTGCGGCCGTTCATGTTCGCCAGCGAGGTCTTCCTCGGCGTCCGCCCGGCCAACGAATACCTCTACCTGGTGATCGCCTCACCGGCCGGGGCGTACTTCACCGGTGGCGTCAAGCCGGTCACCGTCTGGGTCTCTCCGGACTACACCCGGGCCGCGCCCGGCGGCACCGGCGCGGCCAAGTGCGGCGGCAACTACGCCGCGTCCTTGGCGGCCCAGGCCGAGGCCATCGAGGCCGGCTGTGACCAGGTGGTCTTCCTCGACGCGGTGGAGCGCCGGTTCGTCGACGAGATGGGCGGCATGAACGTCTTCTTCGTCTACGACGACGGCACGGTGGTCACCCCACCGTTGACCGGCACGATCCTGCCGGGCATCACCCGCGACGCCATCCTCACGCTGGCCGGCGCGGCCGGGCACCAGGTCGAGGAGCGGCCGGTCAGCTTCGCCGACTGGCAGGCCGACGCCGTCAGCGGTCGCCTCCGGGAGGTGTTCGCCTGCGGCACCGCCGCGGTGGTCACCCCGGTCGGTGGGGTCCGCTTCCCGGACGGCGAGTTCCTGATCGGTGGTGGCAAGCCCGGCCGGGTCACCATGGCCCTGCGTCAACAGTTGGTCGACATCCAGCGGGGCAAGGCGGCCGACCCGCACGGCTGGGTGCAGCGGGTCTTCTGACCTCCGTCGCTGTGCCGGCCCGTCCACCCGGACGGGCCGGCGCAGCCGGCTACCCGTCTGAGGGCTTCGCCGTGCCGGGCTCGTCGAGCAGGTGGTCGCGGAGCGCGGCGAGCTGCTCGTCGGTCACCCCGGCGTGGCGCAGGTACGCCTCGACCGAGCCGTGCCCCGCGCGCAGCTCGTCCAGGAAGATCTGCATCGCCTCGGCGGGGGAGCTCAGGAACGGCGCCGGCACGTCCACGCCGCCCGGGGCGACGGAGGCCAACCAGGCGCTGTACCGGGCCGACGCCACACTGCTCAACGCGTAGTCCGCGGTGATGTCCGCGTCGTCGACGCCGAGCACGGCGAGGGTCAACGCGCAGACGATGCCGGTGCGGTCCTTGCCGGCGACGCAGTGCACCACCACCGGGGCGTTGGCGGAGTCGGCGATCAGCCCGACCGCCTCGGCCAGCCCGGCGGTGCCGGTCTGGGCCAGGTCGGCGTACCGGTCGGCGAGGTATCGGGCCAGGCTCGCGCCCTCCTCGTGCGGCGTGCCCGCCCAGTCGTCGTGCTCCGGGTGGATGTGCCGGTAGGTCAGCCCCTGGTACGCCGGCACCCGGCCGTCCCGCTCCACCTCGGTGGGGCGGCGCAGGTCGATGACGGTGCGGATCCCGATCGCGGCGAACGCGTCCTGGTCCTGCTCGGTGAGGCGGTGCAGCGAGTCGGAGCGGTAGAGCCGGCCCCGGCGTACGGATCGGTCGTCCTGGCCGACGTAGCCACCGACGTCACGGAAGTTGAAAGTGGCCGGGAGCGAGAGCTGGGGGTTGTCCTCGGTGGTGTCCACGTTCACACGGTAACGGCCGGTGGGACAGCGCCCCACCGGCCGTCGGGTCGAACAGTCACCGTGCCGTGCCGGGCGGGAGCGCGCCGTACGTCTCGTCGTAGTAGCCACCCAGTTGATCCCGGTAGCTCGGGTCGCTGTGGCTGGTCTCGTCGTACTCCGGGGCGGCCTTGATCTGGTCCCGGGTCCGGTCGACGGAGACGGTGCGCTGGTCGTGGTCGACCTGGTTGACGGTGCCGGCCGGCAGCATCACCTTCTTGCCGAAGACCCAGGGCCCGGTGTCCACGACCAGGTAGCTGCCACCCACCTCGTGGCTGGCGCTGTCGATCTTGCCGATGCCGCCGTCGGTGGCCTCGACCTTGTAACCGACCAGGTCGGCGTCGGCCACCCCGGCCTGGTCCCGGTAGCGCCAGGGGTCGAACGTGCCGGCCGGCGCGCCGCCGGGCACCGTGCCCTGGTCGCCGCCGCGCAGCGGGTCCGCCCCGGCGTGGGTGGCGTGCGGATCGATCCTGTCCATGCCGTTCACTCCTGACTGTCACCGATCAGCTCATGTCTCCGCAGGAGCTACCCGGCCCTCGGGGCCCGGAAACGGCGAGAGGCCGCAGTGCGGCACCGGCCCGTCGGGGCGTACCTGCTCAGGCCAGTGCGGCCTCGGCGTCCAGGGTGACCGCCGCGGCGTGCACCACGGCGGAGATCCGCAGGGCCTCGTGCAGTTGCTCCCGGGTGAAACCGCTGCCGCGCAGCTTCTTCTCGTGCAACTCCAGGCACACCCCGCAGCCGGTGATGGCCGACACGGCGAGGCACCAGAGCTCGAAGTCGCGCTTGTCCACTCCCGGCCTCGCGATGATCCGCATCCGCAGTCGGGCCGGCATCGAGGCGTACCCCTCGTCGCCGATGAGGTGCTTGGCCCGGTAGTAGATGTTGTTCATCGCCATGATCGCCGCTGCGCCCTTGGCCGCCTCGACACCCTCCGGCCCGAGGTGCCCGAGCGCCTCGGCCGCGATCTCCCGCAGCACCACCGGGTTACGGGCGGTCACCGCACAGGCCAGCGCCGTGCCCCAGGTCTGCGCCGGGGTCAACGCCGAGGTGCCGATGGTGGAGCCCAGGTTGAGCTCGATGTCCCTGGCGTACTCCGGCAGGGCCGCCCTGATCGCGTCCAGGCCCATGGTCAGACCCCGCCGGCGGCGAGGGTCTCGTCGGCGATCTCCGTCGGGCTGATGGAGGTGAAGTCCATCGGCCCGACGAAGACCACGCGCCACGTGCCCTCGTGGGACGGGTGGGTGATCGTCCTGGACGCGTTGGTGGCGCCCAGCGATACGCAGGCGGTGAGGCTGTGCTCAGGTAAGCGGTCACTGACGGTGAGCACAGGTCCTCCTTGCAGACGGCACGGTGGCCATCGTTGGATCCGTTCCCGATGCTTCCGCATGGCTGTCTCCGCCGATGGGTGGCCCGGGTGGCTTGTGAAGCCGATCACGAGCGGCGGTTCGGGCTGCAGGAACCCTCCGTGACTATCCCGCTATGTGGATTGTTCCTCCCATATTCAGGGGAGGGGTGGCAGAGTGGCGAACGTGACCAGCACCGTCCTGATTATTGCGACCTAGCGCGCCGGCTCTCCCCTCTGCCGAGCGCGCAGACCTCCCGCATCCGCGGGAGGTCTTTTTGTTGCTCCGAGAAAGGATCCTGATGACGTTCCAGGTCTTCGACACCACGTTGCGCGACGGCGCCCAGCGCGAGGGGCTCACCTACTCGGTGGTCGACAAGCTGGCGGTGGCGCGGCTGCTCGACGAGTTCGGCGTCGGCTTCATCGAGGGCGGCTGGCCGGGCGCGGTGCCCAAGGACACCGAGTTCTTCCGCCGCGCCCGCACCGAGCTGGACCTGCGGCACGCCGTACTCGTCGCGTTCGGCGCCACCCGCAAGGCCGGTGTCCCGGTCGCGGACGACCCCCAGGTGCGCGCCCTCCTGGACGCGCAGACCCCGGCGGTGGCCCTGGTCGCCAAGGCCGACACCCGGCACGTCGAGCGCGCGCTGCGTACCACCGGCGCGGAGAACCTGGCGATGATCCACGACACCGTCAGCCACCTCGTCCGCGAGGGCCGACGGGTCTTCGTCGACGGCGAACACTTCTTCGACGGCTACCGGCACGACCCCGCGTACGGCGCGGCCGTGGTGCAGACCGCGCTCGCCGCCGGCGCCGAGCGGATGGTGCTCTGCGACACCAACGGCGGCATGCTGCCGTCCCAGGTGGCCGCCGTGATCCGTGACCTGACCGACCGGCTGGGGATCGACGCCGGGCTGCTCGGCATGCACGCCCAGAACGACACCGCCTGCGCGGTGGCCAACACGATCGCCGCCGTGGAGGCGGGCGTCCGCCACGTGCAGGGCACCGCCAACGGGTACGGCGAACGCCCCGGCAACGCCGACATCTTCGCGGTCGTCGCCAACCTCGAACTCAAGCTCGGCATGCCCGTCCTACCGGAGGGCTGCCTGGCGCAGATGGTGCGGGTCTCGCACGCCATCGCCGAGATCGCCAACATCGCCCCCGACACCCACCAGGCGTACGCCGGGGCCGCTGCCTTCGCCCACAAGGCGGGGTTGCACGCGAGCGCGATCAAGGTCGACCCGTTGCTCTACAACCACGTGGACCCGTCGGTGGTGGGCAACGACATGCGGATCCTGATCACAGAGATGGCCGGTCGGGCCAGCGTCGAGCTCAAGAGTCGCGAGCTCGGCCTGGACCTGGCCGACAGTCCGGACGCCCTGACCCGGGTCACCAAGCGGGTCAAGGAGTTGGAGGCGGGTGGCTGGTCCTTCGAGGCCGCCGATGCCTCCTTCGAGCTGCTGGTCCGCTCCGAGTTGCCGGAGGGCAGCCCGGCCCGACCGTTCACCCTGGAGTCGTACCGGGTGTTGGTCGAGCACCGTGAGGACGGCGCGGTGGTCTCCGAGGCGACCGTCAAGATCCGGGTTCGCGGTGAGCGGGTGATCGCCACCGCCGAGGGCAACGGCCCGGTCAACGCCCTCGACGAGGCGCTGCGGGTGGGACTGGCGCGGCACTACCCGCAGCTGCGCGACTTCGAGTTGGCCGACTACAAGGTGCGCATCCTGGAGGGCAGCCACGGCACCGGCGCGGTCACCCGGGTCCTGTTGGAAACCTCCGACGGCAGCGGCCGGGACTGGACGACCGTTGGCGTCCACCCCAACGTCGTGGAGGCCAGCTGGCACGCTCTCGTGGACGCCCTCACCTACGGCCTGGCCCCCACCTCCGTCTAACTCGCCCCCGCCGCCCGGCCGCCCCGCCCCGCCGCCCCCACCCCCGCTGGCGTCGATCATGGAGTTGTGGTGGGGCACGTACCGGGCTGCGGTGCCCAAAACGCCCACCACAAGTCCATGATCGACCGGGGTGGGGTGGGGTGGGGCGGGGTGGGGTGGGGTGGGGTGGGTTAGGGGGTGGGGAGGGTGAGGGTGGCTTGGACGGGGCGGTGGTCGCTGCCGGGTAGGGCGAACACCCGTACCGAGCGGACCGCTATCCGGTGGTCGACCAGGACGTGGTCGATGGTGACGGGTGGGATGAGGTCGCCGTCGTACGGACCCCAGGTGCCGGTCAGGCCCTCTCCGGTGGCGTCGGCGGCGTCGACGTAGCCGGTGCGCAGCAGGGCCCGCAGGGGACTGTGGTCGAGGGTGGCGTTGAAGTCCCCGGCGAGGATCCGCAGGCCACCGTCCGGGGTGGCCGGTGGTTGGGCGGTCAGGTCGGCACGCCAGGCACCCACCTGGTCCAGCGCGTACGGCGCCGAGGGGTGGGCCGACTCGACCCGGACCGGGGGCCCGCCGGGGACGGCCACCGTCGCGTACGCCTGGGTGAAGCCCCAGCCGTCGAGGTTGTGCCGGACGCCGCCTTCGGTGATCGGCCACCGCGAGTAGAGCCCGGAGCCGGCGGTGCCGACCTCCGGGTTGAGCTGCCGGTGCGGCAGCAGGGTGGCGAGGCCGAGTTGATCCAGGGCGGCCTGCGCGTCCGGCGTGAACTCCTGCACGGTGAGCACGTCCACCTGGTGTCGCCGGACCAGCTCCACGAGCGTCCGCGCGTCGCCGGCGCCGGCGAGCAGGTTGGCGGTGAGCAGCCGCACGGTCGGTCCGGCCGCCGCCGGCTGCGGGCTGCCCAGCGCCCGAGGTGCGACGGTGCCGAGCAACGCCACCGCCGCCAGGGCCGCGAGCGCCGCCGGCCACCAGCGCCGCAGGGCGAGCGCGAGGGACAGGACCAGCACGCTGCCGCCCGCGACGTACGGCGTGAAGGCGAGCGCCTGCACCAACGGCCCCCGGTCCAGGCCGAGCAGTCGGGCAACCGCCCAGAGCGCGGTGGGTACGACGGCAAGCCAGCAGAGCACCGTGCCGAGCCGGGCGTTCCGGCGCGCGGGTGGAGCGTCGACGATCACGGCGATGATCCTAGTCGGGCGCGACGAAGCCATTTCATGAATGGTGGCGCGCTCACATTTCACAATTATCTGACGGCTGGTTGACAGCCCGGAAAAGCGAGATCAACTATTGACTGACGGCTTTTTCCGGTGCTACGTTCCATCTGGCTTAAACGACGCAACTCTGAGTAGTAACCCCAGCTCAGATGGGATGCGGATTGCTGAGAAATCAATCTAGCCGGGTGTGAGTGAGGCTGCTTTCCCCCGCCCAACTGTCGTCGTACGCCTATTTATTGGGCTGTCATCCGTCCCGCCCCGCGGGTCGGCCGAATTCGCACGGTCACACAAGGGGGACCTGTCATGAGCACATCCTTCCGACGTAAGGTGGCGGCGGTCACGTTCGCCGTCCTGGCGCTCAGTCTCGCCGGCGGGGGCATCGCTATCGCCCAGCCGTCGGCGAAGGCGCCGCGTGACGCGGCCCAGCCGGCGGCACGCGGCACGAACGCCCAGCCGCCGGTCAGCGCCGAGTCGGCGCGCATCGCGAAAGCCGCGCTGAAGGCGGGTGCGGCCACCACGCTGGTGGCCACCAACGTCTTCACCGTCGTCAACTCCAACGGCACCAAGGCGCGCGGCGGCGGCACCGTGGTCAAGTACGGCGTCGGCGAGTACGAGGTGATCTTCGGCCACACCGTCTCGGCCGGCGCATTCCTAGCCACCATCTCCCGGTCCGACTCCTGCTGCATCCCGCCAGGCGGAGAGGTCTCGGTCGCCCCGCGGATTCTGACACCCAACGCGGTCTTCGTGCAGACCCGCAACTCGGCCGGGGCGCCGGCCGACCGGGGCTTCACCCTGCTCACCCACACACCCTGACCGAACCGACACCCGGCCCCCGTCGCCTACGGCACGGGGGCCGGACTCTGTCCGCCCGGCGCGCACCGTCGGCCGGGCCCCAGCAGGGGTCGGGGCCCTCCTCGACCGGTTGATGCCGGTCGGGCGCTCACTGGCCGGTCACTCGCCGGTTGGGCGCTCCTCGGCGTACTCGCGATGGTCGTCACCCTTCCGCGCGGCTCATCCCCATTCCGGCCACTCCGGGCCGGTCCGGGCCGCACAATCCCACGTTTGCCGAGCGTGTGCCCGGGAAGCAAGCACCGTGACGGACATCTCGGACACCCTGGCCAGCCTGCCCAGCCCGGTCGATCCGGAGCCGACCGGCATCGAGCTGGAACAGACCCTCTTCGAGGTCAAACGCGTGATCGTCGGGCAGGATCGCCTCGTCGAACGCCTGCTCACCGCCCTGGTCGCCAACGGACACTGCCTCCTGGAGGGGGTACCCGGCGTGGCCAAGACACTGGCCGCGCAGACCCTCGCGACAGTGGTCGGCGGCACCTTCTCCCGGATCCAGTTCACCCCGGACCTGGTGCCCTCGGACATCGTCGGCACCCGGATCTACCGGGCGTCCAAGGAGACCTTCGACATCGAGCTGGGCCCGATCATGGCCAACCTGGTGCTGGCCGACGAGATCAACCGCGCCCCGGCCAAGGTGCAGTCGGCGCTGCTGGAGGCGATGGCCGAACGGCAGGTCTCGATCGGCGGACGCAGTTGGCCGGTCCCGGAGCCGTTCCTGGTGCTGGCCACCCAGAACCCCATCGAGTCCGAGGGGGTCTACCAGCTCCCGGAGGCGCAGCGGGACCGGTTCCTGATGAAGGTGGTGGTCGACTACCCCAGCGACGCCGACGAACTGGCCATCCTCTACCGGATGAGCACCGACCGGCCGACCCCGCGCCGGGTGCTCGACGCGCAACGGCTGCGGGACCTCCAGGTCCACGCCGAGCGGGTCTTCGTCCACCACGCGTTGGCCGAGTACGTGGTGCGGCTGATCCTCGCCACCCGCGACCCGGGCCGGTTCGGGCTGCCGGAGATCGCCCCGCTGTTGGCGTACGGGGCCAGCCCCCGGGCCACCCTGGGCCTGGTCGCGGCCGCCCGGGCGCAGGCCCTGCTGCGAGGGCGGGAGTACGTGCTGCCCGAGGACGTCCGGGAGTTGGCCGTCGACGTCCTCGCCCACCGGCTGGTGCTCTCCTTCGACGCGGTGGCCGACGGGGTGTCGGCCGAGAGCGTGGTGCGCCGACTCGTCGAGGCGGTGCCGCCGCCCCGGCTGGCCGCCGGACACCCGCAGCAGGCACCGGACCTGGCGGCGGCATGAGACGCGCGACCGCCGTACCCGCCGACCCCGGCCTCGCCGAACTGGCCCCGGACCAGCGCCTGCGCCGCCTGGAGCTGACCGTCACGCGCCGACTCAACGGCCTCCTGCACGGCCAGTACCGCGGTCTGCTGCCCGGTCCGGGCAGTGAACCGTCCGGCAGTCGCGAGTACCGGCCGGGCGAGGACGAGGTCCGCCGGATGGACTGGGCGGTGACGGCCCGGACCGCCGTGCCGCACGTCCGGCAGGTCGACGCCGACCGGGAGTTGACCACCTGGCTGCTCGTCGACGGCAGCGCCAGCATGGAGTTCGGCACCGCCGAGCTGGACAAACGGGAGCTGGCCGTGGCCGCCGTCGCGGCGGTCGGTTTCCTGACCGCGGGCGTCGGCAACCGTCTCGGCGCCCAGGTGCTGCGCGCCGACGGAGTACGCCGGTTTCCGGCCCGCAGCGGGCGTACCCATCTGCTCGCTCTGCTCCGCGCGCTGCTCGCCGCCCCGCGGGCCACCGCGCCCACCGACCGGCCGGGG